>NZ_CALRUC010000060.1:0-26718 GCF_943371255.1 Ferrovibrio terrae
TATGGCGACAGTCTGTTCGTTGTGCTGCGCACAGTGCGGCTGGTCGAGGGCGCGCCGGAATACGGTGAGACACATATCTTTGTCGGCAAGGGGTATGTGATTTCGGTCCGGCATGGCGCGTCGTCTTCCTATGCCGAAGTCCGCAGCCGGCTGGAAAGCAAACCGGACATGCTGAAGCTTGGCGAGGCGGCGGCACTGCATGCGATCATGGACTTCGTGACTGATAATTTCTTTCCAGTCATTGACGACATTCAGGCCGAACTGACCGAAATCGAAACGCATGTGCTGGATGAAACCTTCGATCGCAAGACCATCGAACGGCTGTATCACCTGCGCCGCCAGCTGCTGGGCATGCGCGGCACGGTGTTGCCGCTGCTGGAGGTGAGCAATCGTCTCAGCCGATTGGATCAGGCACTGATGCCGGCGGAGATCCGGCCGTATTTCGCCGACGTGCATGATCACGTGCAGCGGGTCGCCGAAGCCATCACCGATCTGCGTGATGCGGCGGCTGCAGCTTTCGAAGCTGAAATCCTCCTCGCCAATACCCGACAGAATGACGTGGTACGCCAGCTGGCGGCCTGGGCCGCGATACTGGCGGTGCCGACCGCCGTCGCCGGCATCTACGGCATGAATTTCGACCATATGCCGGAACTGCACTGGATCTATGGCTACCCGCTGGTGCTAGGGGGGATCGCGACCCTCTGCGGCCTGCTGTACTGGCGCTTCCGTCGCAGCGGTTGGTTGTGAACCGCCCATTGGCAGCCGGAATATCGAGTTATATCCTGTAGTTCCATTGAATGCCGGGGAGGGCTCCATGGCCGAGGTCCAGACCGATCCGACCGGGACACAGACTGCTGTGCGCCCGCAGCAGCAGAACCCGCACCGCTGGCGGTTTTTCCGCGCCGGCGGCTTCGACCAGCTGCGGCTGGAAACCGGCGAAGACCTCAAACATCTCTCCCAGCTCGACCAGAAGCTCTGGCTGGCCCTCAGCTGCCCGACCAAGGGCATCGATTTCGACCGTCGCACGCTCGAACTGATCGATGCCGACAAGGATGGCCGGATTCGCGCGCCGGAGCTGCTGGCTGCCGTGAACTGGACCTGCCGCATGGTGCGCGATCCCGATGCCCTGTTCGCCGGCCATGGCGAGCTGCCGCTCAGCCTGATCAATGACCGCCATGAGGAAGGCGCCCGCATCCTCGCCTCGGCCAGGCGCATTCTCACCAATATCGGCAAGGCCGATCTCGCTGCGATCAGTCCGGCCGAAGCGGCCGATGTCAGCCGCATCTTCGGCAAGACACAGCTGAACGGCGACGGCATTGTGCCGCCATCGGCGGCCGGAGCGGATGCCGAAACGGCCGGCGTGATGGCCGAGATCATGAAGCTGGTGGGGCAGAAGCCCGATCGCGGTGGCGAGGCCGGCATCGGCCAGGACGAAGCCGACACCTTCTTTGCAGCACTCGATGCCTATCTTGCCTGGTGGGACGAGGCGCTCGCCAAGCCCGAGATCCTGCCGCTGGGCGAGGGCACGTTGCCGGCGGTTGAGGCGGCACAGAAGCTCTCGGCCAAGCTGGATGACTATTTCTTCCGCTGCCGGCTGGCCGCCTTCGATCCGGTGGCCGGCGTCGCACTCAATGCCGATGACAAGGATTTCGCCGCGATTGCCGACACGGATCTGTCGGCCGGCGCGGCGGCAGTCTCTGCCTTCCCGCTGGCGCGCGTCGCGGCCGAACGGCCATTGCCGCTGGGCCGGGGCATCACAATGGCGGGAATCAATCCGGCCTGGTCGGTGGAAGTGGCACTGCTGCGCGACGCCGCAGTCATGCCGTTGCTGGGTGGTGGCCGCGATACGCTGAGCGAGGCCGACTGGCGCGATATGCAGGCGCGGCTGGCGCCGGCGATGGACTGGCTCAAGCGCAAGGCCGGCATTCTGGTCGAGCCGCTGGGCATCACCCGCCTGCGTGCAATCAAGCAGAACAATGTGCAGCAGAAGATCAATGTCCTGATCGCCGCCGATACGGCGCTGGCGCCGGAGTTCGAAGCCATCGCCTCGGTCGAGACGCTGGCCCGCTATGTGCGCGATCTGGTGCCGCTGCTCAACAACTTTGTCGCCTTCAAGGATTTCTACACCCGGCGCGGCCGGGCGATCTTCCAGGTCGGCACCCTGTATATCGACGGCCGTTCCTGCGATCTGTGCATCGCTGTGGAAGACCCGGCCAAGCATGCGACGCTGGCCGCGCTCAGCCGCATCTATCTGCTGTATTGCGAGTGCACGCGGCGCGGTCCCGATGGCAAACCCACGGGTGAGAAGCTGGTGATTGCCGCCGCCGTCACCGCCGGTGATGCCGACCAGTTGATGGTGGGCCGCAATGGCGTGTTTTATGATCATGACGGCAATGACTGGGATGCGGTGATTACAAAGATCGTGAGTCACCCGATCTCGATCGGCGAGGCCTTCTGGCTGCCATTCAAGAAGGTTGGCAAATTCACCGGCGAGCAGATCGAGAAATTTGCCACGGCACGCTCCAAGGCGAACGAACAGCAGATGACCACGCAGTTGCTGCAGACCGGCAGCCAGGCGATTGCCGGGCAGCCCGCTCCGCCAACACCCGCTGCCCAGCAGCAGGCCTTCGATGTCGGCAAGTTCGCCGGTATCTTCGCCGCCATCGGCCTGGCGATCGGCGCCATCGGCACGGCGCTTGCCTCCGTCGTCACCGGCTTCCTCAATCTGGCCTGGTGGCAGATTCCGCTCGCCGTGATCGGTGCCGTGCTGCTTGTCTCGGGTCCGTCGATGATCATCGCGGCGATGAAGCTGCGGCAGCGCAACCTCGGCCCGCTGCTGGATGCCAATGGCTGGGCGGTGAATGCGCGTGCGCTGATCAACATCCCCTTCGGCGGCAGCCTCACGCATCTGGCCAAGCTGCCGCCCGGCTCCGAGCGGGCGCTGACCGATCCCTATGCCGAGAAGCCACAGCCCTGGGGTCTGTATCTGCTGCTCGGCGTGCTGGCCGGCATCGCCATTGCAGGCTGGCGCTATGGCTGGTGGGCCCGGCTGCTCAACTGGGGCTGATCCGTTAAGAGTTGATTAGGGGGGCTTGATTAACCAAGGCGGGGCAAGACTCTGGGCCGGGAGGCGGCTAAGATATTGCCCAGAGACAGGCTATGACCCTTAACCCGCGCTTCTTCAATCCCATCGGCACGCTGCGCCATGCCGATCGTCTGGGTTTCCTGACCCAGGATGTCCGCGCTGCGGGCACCGTACTCGGATTCTTCGGCGCCGCCGCGGCCCTGGGCGCGCGGCCCGACGAACTGGCCCTGCTGGTCTGCCGGCGCCACAGCCCCAACGACCTGCATCGCCAGATCGTCCTGGTGTTCCACAAGGATCCGGGGTTCGCCGACAATCTCGGCCGCCTCTATCGCGCCCATAACCGGCCGCTTGGTTTCGAGGCGCAGCGCCGCTGGTGTGCGATCCCCGAGCCGTCTTTCCTGCCCGATGAAACCTTTGCCCTGCTGGCGGCGCGCTTTCCCACGCTGTTGCTGATCGAGGAAGAGCATGATGGCCGCGCCCATGTCGCGGTCTATGCCTCGGCAGGCTTCAAGGAGCATCCCAAGCTGAAGCTCGCACCGCTGGCGGCGCGACCGGCCGCCAAGGTGATGGCACTGCCGCGCCGTGCGCCGGCGCCGCAACCGATCCTGCGCCCCCAGCCGCGCCCCGCCGTCATGGCGGCAACGCCGCGGGCATCCATTGTGCCGCTGCGACCACGCAAGCTGAAAAGCACCGTGGCGCTGAACGAAAAGGTCGAACGTCAGGTGGTGAATGAGTTTCGCCGCCTGATCAAAACGGTCGCGCTTTACACCTAGGGCGTCAGCGGCCCCGTGCACATGTAGGTGCCATCCTGGTAGACCAGCGGCGCCACATCGGGGCGACACACCGCATGGGTCACCCGGCTGATGCAGACCGAATGTGTGCCATAGGCATGCAGCGCCTCGACCTCGCAGAAAATATTTGCCTGGGCATCGGCAAGATAGGGCACGCCCTCGCCATTGCTCAGCCAGTCACCCTCGGTGAAGCGGATCTCGCCTTCCAGGGCGCCGGCAAAGACTTCCGACAGGCGCTGCTGGCTGCAATGCAGGAGGTTGATGCAGAGCCGGCGGCCAAGGCCGAGCTGGGCATGCAGCGCGGCCGAGCGGTTGACGCAGGCCAGCACCGCTGGCGGATCGGCCGAGACCGAGGTGACGGCGGTGGCGGTCATGCCGTGGCGCGAGCCATTCTCGGCCGTGGTGGAAATCACCGTCACGGTGGCGGCCATGCGTCGCATGGCGGCCCGGAAGGTGGCGTTGAGGCTGTTGTCCATCCTCTTCATTTAGCGGAGGGGAAGCGCAGCTTCAATTCCGTTGCCACGGTTTCGGCCAGGCTGTGCCAGTTGCCGGCGGCAGGTTGACGCAGCAGGCGGGTGGTCGGGTACCAGGGCGTGGTATCGCCATTGCGGGTCCAGTACCAGTGCGGCGAGATGCCGTGATGCAGCAGCACCAGCGTCGGTTTGCCCAGCGCGGCCGCCATATGCGCGGTGGTATTGCTGGTCGAGACCACCATGTCCATCGCAGCCACCTGGGCGGCAAAGGCATCCAGATCCTTCATCTGGTCGATGGCCGGGTCGGCGATCACATCCACGTTATGGGCCTGCTTCAGGGTCGCGCGGTCATCGGCGCGGTCGCCGTATTGCAGGTCGACGAAGCGCAGGCCGGGCAGGCTGAGGAATGGTGCCAGATCCGTCAGCAGGGCCGATTTCGGCGCACCCAGCTTCGGGCTTGCGCTGTGCCAGGCAATGCCGATCAGTGGTGTATCGTTGCCAGCCAGATACTGCTTGCGCAGGGCCGCGGTGCGGGCGATATCGGCGCGGATCGGCAGGGCGCCGGTGCAGTCGGCCGGCGACTGGCGGAAGACGCGGGCGAGATCGAACAGGGTGGCCTGCATCGCCAGGTCCGGCGCGCTGAAGCGGGGATGCGGCGGATTGGCGCGGCCATAGGCTTCGATGCCGGGGAAGCTGCGTTCCAGGATCGGGATCATGCGCGGATCGCATTCCACAATCGGTGTGATGCCGCGCGCCAGCAGTTCGGGCAGCAGGCTCCATAGCACCAGCGACTCACCCACGCCCTGCTCGGTGAACAGCAGCAGATTCTGGCCCGGCGCCAATGCCTCGCCCTTCCAGAAGGGCTGGGTGAAGGGCCGTTTGTCGACATCGGTGTCGGCCAGGCTCCAGCGCGCCTCGAAATGCGGCCAGGCCTCGCGGTAGCGGCCATCCACCATCAGCGACACGGCATAGCGATTGTGCGCCTCGCCATAGCCCGGCCGCTCGTTCCAGCCGCGCTCGTACCACTGCCTTGCGGTATCGAGATCGTTGCGCAGCCGCGCGATGTCGCCGAGCAGCAGGCAGACCTCGGCGGCATCACCGGGCGGTTTGTATTTCGCGGTCAGGCTCGCCTTGTAGGCGGTTTCGGCGCCAGCCATGTCCTGCAGACCGGTCAGCGCCAGGCCGAGATTACGATGGATCATGCCCATGTCTGGATTGAGCCTGGCAGCTTTCTTCAATGCCTCGGCGGCACCGGCAAAGTCCTGCCGGTCGATCAACACCGCACCCAGATTGCTCATCGCATCGGCATAGTCGGGTTTCAGTTTCAGTGCCGCGCGATATTCCGTGATGGCTTCCTCGCCGCGGCCGAGCTGGCGCAGCAGGTTGCCGCGGTTGCTGCGGGCTTCGGCATAATTGGGATTGAGCCGGATCGCCTCGTCCAGGCTGGCCATGGCCAGATCGGTATGACCCTGCAGACGCAGCAGTTCGCCCAGATTGTTGTGGTACAGCGGCTGGCCCGGATTGAGCGTGATCGCCATGCGCAGCAGGCTGAGCGCCTCGTCGCTGCGACCGGCGCCATGGGCCTGCAGGGCTTGGTCGTTGAACCTGTTGGCCTCGCGCTGCACCTCGAGGGACGGCGTGGGGATGGTGAGCGGAATCGCCGCTGCCGCCGGGGTCGGAGCCTGGGCCTGGGCCGCAGCCCCGCCTGCCGGCTGTTTCCCGCCCATCTTTTCCTGTGCCCGCCGCTGCTTCCGATTCACGCCACTATCCTCGATTCGACCCCAATATTAACCATTGCGCCCCAACCCCTTAAGACCCGGTTTAACCGGCTTGACTTCCGGCGATCCGAAATCATCTTGCAATCAAGACCAAATTGGTCTTATTTGCCGCCGTCCAATCGGACCGAACTGGTCCGGATTGCTAATTGCGAAGGATTTGCAACATGTTGCGCCTGAGCCGCCTGGCCGATTATGGCGTCATGGTCATGGCCCACGCCGCTGCCGATCCGGCCGGCGTGTATAATGCCGCCGATGCCGCCCAGGCCACCGGGCTGCCGGGGCCCACGGTTGCCAAGATCATGGCCAAGCTGGCGAAGAACGGCCTGCTGGTGTCGCATCGCGGCGCCCATGGCGGCTATCGCCTCGCCGCCACGCCGGAGCAGATCACGGTCGCCTCGATCATCACGGCGCTGGATGGCCCGATCGCGCTGACCCAGTGCTCCGACCATCACCAGCCCAGCGCCTGCGACCGCGAAAACCTCTGTGTCTCGCGGCGCGGCATCAACCGCATCAACACGGCGATCCGCAGCGCGCTGGAAGGCGTGACGCTGGCCGAGCTGTCGCGGCCCGCCTTCGATTTCCTCGGCCCCCTGCCGCCGCGCGCCGATGCGCCGGCGCCCAACGCTTAAACCCGGAGCCACTGCCCCATGGCTGCCAATGCCCAAACCATCGAAACCGTCGAAGGCCTGGCCGGCGACTACAAGTATGGTTTCGTCACCGACATCGAATCCGAGCTGCTGCCCAAGGGCCTGAGCGAAGACACCGTCCGCTTCATCTCGGCCAAGAAGGAAGAGCCGCAATGGATGCTGGACTGGCGCCTGCGTGCCTATAAGGCCTGGCTGCGCATGGCCAAGGAAAAGGGCGAGCCCGGCTGGGCCAAGGTCAGCTACCCGGAAATCGATTTCCAGGACATCCATTATTATTCCGCACCGAAGAAGAAGACGCTGAAGAGCCTGGACGAGGTCGATCCCGAGCTGCTGGCAACCTATGAGAAGCTCGGCATCCCGCTGAAGGAACGCGAGATCCTCGCCGGCGTGGCGGTGGATGCCGTGTTTGACAGCGTCTCGGTTGCCACCACCTTCAAGGGCAAGCTGAAGGACATGGGCATCATCTTCTGCTCGATGTCGGAAGCGGTGCGCGAGCATCCCGAGCTGGTGCAGAAGTATCTCGGCTCGGTCGTGCCGGTCACCGACAACTTCTATGCCACGCTGAATTCTGCGGTCTTCTCCGATGGCTCCTTCGTCTATGTGCCGCCGGGCGTGCGCTGTCCGATGGAGCTGTCCACCTATTTCCGCATCAACGAGGCCAAGACCGGCCAGTTCGAGCGCACTCTGCTGATCTGCGATAAGGGCGCCTATGTGTCCTATCTCGAAGGCTGCACGGCGCCGATGCGCGACGAGAATCAGCTGCATGCCGCCGTGGTCGAGCTGGTCTGCATGGAAGACGCGGAAATCCGCTACGCCACGGTGCAGAACTGGTATCCGGGCGACAAGAACGGCAAGGGCGGCATCTACAATTTCGTTACCAAGCGCGGCGCCTGCCGCGGCGCGCGGTCCAAGATCAGCTGGACCCAGGTGGAAACCGGTTCGGCCATCACCTGGAAATACCCCTCGGTGATCCTGCAGGGCGATGACAGCGTCGGCGAGTTCTATTCGGTCGCCGTCGCCAACAATGCCCAGCAGGCCGATACCGGCACCAAGATGATCCATATGGGCAAGAACACCAAGTCCACGATCATCTCCAAGGGCATCTCGGCCGGCCGGGCGCAGAACACCTATCGCGGCCTGGTGCGGGTGATGCCGGGTGCGGCGGGTGCACGCAACTATTCGCAATGCGACAGCCTGCTGATCGGCGACCGCTGCGGCGGCCATACCGTGCCCTATATCGAAGTGAAGAACCGCTCGGCCAAGGTCGAGCATGAAGCCACCACCTCGCGCATCTCCGACGACCAGCTATTCTACTGCCGCCAGCGCGGCCTGTCGGAAGAAGACGCGGTATCCACCATCGTCAACGGTTTCTGCAAGGAAGTGCTGCAGAAGCTGCCGATGGAATTCGCGGTCGAAGCCCAGAAGCTGCTTGGTGTCAGCCTCGAAGGCTCGGTCGGTTAAGGTTTAAGGATTGCCCCATGCTTGAGATCAAGAACCTGCACGCCACCGTTGATGGCAAGGACATCCTCCGCGGCATCAACCTGACGATCAATCCCGGCGAAGTGCATGCCATCATGGGCCCGAACGGCTCGGGCAAGTCGACGCTGTCCTATGTGCTGGCCGGCCGCGACGGCTATGAGGTCACCCAGGGCGATATCCTGTTCAACGGCCGCAGCCTGCTCGGTCTGGAGCCGGAAGAGCGCGCCCGCGAGGGCCTGTTCCTTGCCTTCCAGTATCCGGTGGAAATTCCCGGCGTCGCCAATGCCACCTTCCTGCGCTCGGCGGTGAATGCCGTGCGCAAGCACAAGGGCCTGGCCGACATGGACGCCATGACCTTCCTCAAGACCGCCAAGGCCAAGATGAAGCAGCTGCAGATGGATGAAAAATTCCTGCAGCGCGCCGTCAACATGGGCTTCTCGGGCGGCGAAAAGAAACGCAACGAAGTATTCCAGATGCTGATGCTGGAGCCCACGCTGGCCATTCTGGATGAAACCGATTCCGGCCTGGATATCGATGCGCTGAAGATCGTGGCCGAGGGCGTCAATGCGCTGCGCAGCCCGGAGCGTTCGGCGCTCGTCATCACGCATTACCAGCGCCTGCTCGATTACATCGTGCCCGATGTGGTGCATGTGCTGGCCGGCGGCCGCATCATCAAGACCGGCGGCAAGGAGCTGGCACTCGAACTCGAGGCCAAGGGCTATGCCGATGTCATTGCTGCCGATGCGGCCTGAGGTCTGAGCGATGTCCGCCTTGCCCTTTGTCGAACAGCTCGCCGGTGCCTATCGCGCCGCGGCCAGCAGCCTGCCGGGTGCGAAAACCCCGGCCGTGGCCGCGCGCCGCGATGCCGCACTGGAGGCTTTCCGCCGCCTCGGCCTGCCGAACCACAAGCTGGAAAGCTGGAAATTCACCGGGCTCAATGCGCTGGAGCGCCAGAGCTGGTCGCTGCCGGCCAATGATGGCGGCATCGATGCCGCCCGCCTGAAGGCCGCCGCGCTGACCGCCGACAGCCATCGGCTGGTTTTCGTCAATGGCCGCTTCGATGCGGCTGCCTCGATGATCGGCGCCCTGCCGAAGGGCGCCACCCTGCTGCCGCTCAGCCAGGCCGGCGACGCGGTGCAGGACGCGCTGGTTGCGGCCGGCGATGATCGCACGGTCTCGTTGAGCGAACTGAATGCGGCACTGGCCAGCGATGGCGTGGTGCTGCTGCTGGACGATGGCGTGCAGCTGGACCGTCCGGTCGAGATTCTGAACTTCGGTACGCCGGCACTGGTCAACCTTCGCCACCTGATCCGGCTCGGCCGCCATGCGCAGGCGACGGTGCTGGAAAGCTACCGCGATGGGGGTATTGCGCAGCCGGGCTGGAGCAATGTGTTTGCCCGTGTCGCCGTGGGCGAGGGCGCCCGGCTGACTCATATCCGGCTGCAGGGCGAGAATCCTGAGGCCTATCACGCCGCGCTGGGCCGTGTTTCCATTGGCGCCGGCGCGCATTATGCCCATGTCTCGGTGCAGGCCGGTGCGGCGCTGGCCCGCCACGAACTGCATGTCGCCTTCGCCGGCAGCAATGCCACGGCCGATATCCAGGGCCTGGTGCTGGCGCGCGGCAAGGCGCATCTCGATCACACGCTGTTCCTGCATCATGCGGTGCCCGAATGCCGCAGCAACCAGCTGTTCAAGCATGTGGTGGATGACGAAGGCCATGCGGTGTTCCAGGGCGGCATCCGGGTTGCCCCCCATGCGCAGAAGACCGATGCGCAGCAACTGAGCCGCACCCTGCTGCTGGCCGACCGTGCCCAGATCGACACCAAGCCGGAACTGGAAATCCTCGCCGACGACGTGAAGTGCAGCCATGGTGCGTCCATCGGCGATGTCGATGCGCAGCAGATGTTCTACATGCAGGCGCGCGGCATCCCGGCCCATGAGGCGCGTCGCCTGCTGCTCAGCGGCTTTGCCCATGAAGTGGTATCGGCGGTGCCCGAAGGCGCGCTGCGCGACCATGTCGAGGGCTTTGTCGAAGCCTGGCTGGCCGAAAAGGGAGTTGCCGCATGAGCGCGCTTCCGAAGACCAAGCAGACGGGTTTCGATATCGAACGCATCCGCGCCGATTTCCCGATCCTGTCGGAGAAGGTCTATGGCAAGCCGCTGGTCTTCCTCGACAGCGGTGCCAGTGCGCAGAAGCCGCGCGCGGTGATCGACGCGATGACGCAGATGTACGAGCACACCTACGCCAATGTGCATCGCGGTATCTATGCCCTGAGCCAGCAGGCGACCGATGCTTATGAAAAGGCGCGCGAGAAGATCGCGCATTTCATCGGCACCCGGGATGTCCGTGAGGTTGTCTTCACCCGCAACGCCACCGAGGCGATCAACCTGGTGGCCCATAGCTGGGGCTGGAAGAATCTGAAGGCCGGCGACGAGGTACTGATCACCCATCTGGAGCATCACGCCAATATCGTGCCCTGGCAGATCCTGGGCGAGCGCTATGGCGTCGTGCTGAAAGTGGCGCCGATCAACGATCGCGGCGAGCTGATCTGGGACGAGTTTGTCAAACTGATCGGCCCGAAGACGAAGCTGATCGCGCTGGCGCATGTCTCCAACACGCTGGGCACCATCCTGCCGGTGGCCGATGTGATCCGCATCGCCCATGACAAGGGCGTCAAGGTGCTAATCGACGGCAGCCAGGCCGTGCAGCATATGCCGGTGGATGTGAAGGCGCTGGATGCCGACTTCTACGTCTTCACTGGGCACAAGCTTTATGGCCCCACCGGCATCGGCGTGCTCTATGCCAAGGCCGAGATCCTGGAAGGTATGCCGCCCTGGCAGGGCGGTGGCGACATGATCCTGTCGGTCAGCTTCGAGAAGACCGAGTACAACGACATCCCGCACCGCTTCGAGGCCGGCACGCCGGCTTTCGTCGAGGCCGTGGGACTGGGTGCCGCCATCGACTATGTGCAGTCCATCGGGCTGGAGGCGATTGCCACCCATGAGGCCGACCTGACGGCCTATGCGATGGAAAAGCTGTCGGCGATCAACTCGCTGCGCATCATCGGCACGGCCGAGCACAAGGCCGGGGTGATATCTTTCGTGCTGGAGGGCATTCACCCGCACGATATCGGCACTATCCTGGATCGCGAAGGTATCGCGGTGCGGGTTGGCCAGCATTGCGCCCATCCGCTGATGGAGCGCTTCGGCGTGCCGGCCACGGTGCGTGCCAGTTTCGGGATGTACAACACGCGGGCCGAGATCGATGCGCTATGCGCCGGTCTGCGGCGGGTCAGGGAGATTTTCGGCTGATGTCGACGTCAGGCACGGAAAACAACGCGGAAACGGGCCAGAATCAGGCGGCCGGGACCCCCGATGAACTGCGCGAGCAGGTGATCGAGGCGATCAAGACCGTTTTCGACCCCGAAATACCGGTTAACATTTACGAATTGGGCCTTATATACAGTGTCGAGGTGAACGAGGCGCGGGATGTCCAGATCGACATGACGCTGACCTCGCCGAACTGTCCGGCCGCCCAGTCGATGCCTGCCGAGGTGGAGCAGAAGGCCCGCTCCCTGGCCGGAGTCGGCGAGGTGACCGTCGATGTGGTGTGGGATCCGCCGTGGGGCCCGGAGCATATGTCCGAGGCGGCCCGGCTTGAACTGGGTGTGATGTGATGTCGACGACCGAAACCACGACAGCAACGGCCCGGCCGGCTTTCAAGCCGGTCACGCTGACCGATGCCGCGGCGGAACGCGTGCGCACGCTGATCGCGCAGTCTGACAAGCCCGTGCTTGGCCTGCGCATCGCCATCAAGACCAAGGGCTGCTCGGGCTTCTCCTACGACATCCAGTATGCCACCGAGAAGGAAAAATTCGACGAGGTGGTCGAGGACAAGGGCGTGACCGTCCTGATCGAGGCCAAGGCGCAGATGTATATCTTCGGCACCGAGATCGACTGGGAGGAAGACAAGCTGCAATCCGGCTTCGTGTTCCGCAATCCCAATGAAAAAGGCCGCTGCGGCTGCGGCGAAAGCTTCCACGTTTAAGCAGGATTTGCCGCTAGCAGGCGCGACGCCTCACTTGAGGCCGTCGCGCCGCCGGTAGATTGTATAGCGATCCAGGTCGAGCGCGCGGTCGTAATCCTCGAAACGCTTGGCAAACAGCGGATTGCGCGAGAAATAATCCAGATAATTGAAGGCTTCGCCCTGGCAGCGCGGAATGCCGGGCACGTTGTCGACGATCAGAAGCGATGGCTTCTTTTTGTAGAAATCCTCGGCCACGCTGCGGAAGACGAATTCCTCGGCCCGGCTCATCGTGTCCGGTGAATTGTAGAGCGGTGCGAATTCCTGGCAGCCGGAATAGGCGCCCTGCAGCAGCCACATGCTCTCGAACCGCATTGTCATCTTCATGTTGAGATAGTTCAGCAGCGGGAAATGCGGATAGATTCCGGGCGACAGCACCAGCATCCTGTCGTTGCGCGCCTCCTGCTTCACAACATGCATCAGCCGCTGCAGGTCTGATCCCTTGTATTCCAGCTGCTTGAAGAAGGGCCGGCTGTGCAGGCCCTCCTGATAGAACACCAGCAGCATCAGGGCCGCGGCAAACAGCCTGGCCGGGCGGGTGTCGCTGCGCTTGGGCCAGACCACGTGGTCCATCACATGGGCGATGATCACGCCGGCCAGCAGCAGGGTGAAGGCTTGGGCCGGCAGGGCATGGTAGGGCCAGCCCTTGCCCTGGGCATAACCCGAGACCAGGCCGCCGACGCCGGCGAGGAAAATGACGCGCGCCATATGCGAGCGCACCGCCACGAAAGCGGTGATGCCGAGCAGCGGCAGGATGAAGGTGGGTGGGCCGAGATTGGCGCTGATCGCCAGGTCGATCATGCTCCACTGGCTGACTTCGCTGTAGAAGGCGCGCGCCAGCGGCAGGGCGATGGTGAAATATTCCGGCGTGACGATGATGGCAAACAGGGCATGGGCGACGCAGATGGCAAAAACCGCCCAGGGCGAGGGATCGGCCAGACTGCGGCGCAGGGTCAGCTGGCTGGCGACATAGAGTTCGACGAACAGCGGGATGCCGAGGAAATACGGTTTCATCGCAAAGCCGATGCCGGCCATGATGCCGGTGGCGATCTTCAGCCGTGTCGACAGCTGCTCGCCATCGGCGCGCCCGCTGGCCACCAGCAGATAGGGCATCGCCAGCACCAGCATCATATGCTCGCGCTGCGCAAACATGTTGTTGGGATAGACGATCAGCAGGAACAGCAGCAGCAGCGGCAGCAGGGCATCGGCCGTGGCATGGGCGGGGTCGAGGCTGGCCGCCAGCACCTTGCGGCAGGTGATGAACGAGCCGGCAATGCCCAGGCCGAGCAGGGCGACCAGAATGGTGGTGCCCTGGATGCCGGTCAGCCTGGCGATCGCCTCGGGCAGCAGATGGACGACGAAGACCAGCGGGGTGTTGATATCGATGGCATCGACATAGAGCCGGCTGCCCGCCAGCCAGGCCTTGGAAATATAGAGCAGAACCGCGGTGTCGTGATTGATGGGGGGAAAGAAATAGCCCACCAGCCAGAGGGTACAGACGGCCAGCACCAGGCCGTGCAGCAGGCGCGGCCAGTCCCATCCGCGGCGCAGCGCGGTATCCTGAGGGCTGAGGGGCTTGTTCATCTCGGTTGTTGGCAATCTGGACTGGCCTAACCTAGGGTCGCCTTGGTAAATCATTCGCTTACATAGAAATCAAATGGAAAACCGGTAAGCGCGCATGGAACGGGTTGAATACCACCGGATGGCGATGTTGGAGGCGACCATGTGGTGGTATCGCGCCCTGCATGCCCGCATGCAGGCCCGGCTGCAGCGGCTCGGACTGCCGGCCGGGGCCAGGCTGCTGGATGCCGGCTGCGGCACCGGCGGCCTGCTGGTCCGTTTGTCTGCCATGCGCGCCGGCCTCCTGCTGCAGGGCCTGGAATTCGATGCCGAGGCGGCTGCCGTGGCCCGGGAGAAGACCGGCCTTGCCATCCAGGTCGGCTCGGTCAATGCCATGCCCTACGCGGATGGCACCTTCGATGTGGTGGTGAGCAACGATGTGCTGTGCCATGCCGGCGTGGACGAGGCAGCCGCCCTGGCCGAGTTCCACCGCTGCCTGAAGCCGGGTGGCCGGCTGCTGCTCAACCTGCCGGCCTACCAGTGGATGGCGTCGGCCCACGATGCCCATGTCCATAACGCCCGTCGCTACACGGCCGGGCAGGCGCGGGCGCGGGTGGCGGCTGCCGGATTTACGGCGGTGGCGGGCAGCTATTGGAACAGCCTGCTGTTTCCGCTAATGCTGCTGCACCGGCTGATGGCCCGCAGCGCCAGCAATGAAAGCAGCGATGTGCGGCCGTTTCCAGCCTGGCAGGACCGGCTGTTCTTCGCCGTCACGGCGCTGGAACGGCAACTCGACCGCGCTGGACTGCGGCTGCCATTCGGCGGCTCGGTCTGGATCGAGGCAAGAAAACCATGAGGCCGCAGACCATGCCCGGCGAAACCATGACCGATACCACGCTGGCGCCCCAGCCGCTCTTTGCCCTCTCCATTGTCGTACCGGTCTATAACGGCGCCACCAGCGTGCCCACCCTGGTCGAGGCGCTGGCCCAGCTGGAGGTGCCCGGCGGGCTGGAGATCGTGCTGGTCAACGACTGCAGCCCGGACAATTCGCTGGAGGTTTGCCGCGAGCTGTGTCGCAAGAATGCCGTGGCCCTGACGGTGGTCAATCTGGCGCGCAATTTCGGCGAGCATAATGCTGTGATGGCAGGCCTCAGCCATGCTCGCGGTGCCTATATCATCAACATGGACGACGACCTGCAGAACCCGCCAGAGGAAGTGGTGCGGCTGTGGCGCTATGCCAAGGATAACGCCTTTGACGTCGTCTATACCTACTATGCCGACAAGCAGCATGCGGCCTGGCGTAATCTCGGCAGCCGCTTCACCAACTGGTGTGCGGATCATCTGCTCGACAAGCCCAAGGGGCTGTACCTTTCCAGCTTCCGCTGCATGAGTGCTTTCGTCGCCCGCACCATCCTGATCCATACCGGGCCGTTCCCCTATGTGGATGGCCTGATCATGCAGGTGACGCAGAATATCGGCCGGCTGCAGGTGCAGCATCTGGCGCGCGCCGAGGGGCGCAGCAACTACACGATCCGCCGCCTGGTGCGGCTGTTCATGTCAATGTTCCTGAATTTCTCGGTGATGCCGCTGCGCATCGGCACGCTGGTCGGCTTTGTCATGGCTGCACTGGGTCTGCTGGCCTTCCTGGTGATCCTGGTCGAGGCGATCAGCGGCCGCACGCCACAGGGTTATGCCTCGGTGATGGCGGCGATCCTGCTGCTCGCCGGCGTACAGCTCATCATGCTTGGCCTGGTCGGCGAGTATCTCGGCCGGCTGTTCCTTACTGTCAACCGCAAGCCGCAGTTTGTCGTGCGCGATGTCGAGCGCAACGCGCGAGCCCTGCCGGTGGAGCAGCAGCCATGACCTGGTTCTATGTCGCGCTGGGTGTCGGTGTGCTGCTCGGCGTTGCCGGGCAGATTCTGCTGAAATCCGGCGCCAGCGGCGAAACCCTGCTGCAGCAGTTTCTGGCGCCGCAGTCGATCATCGGCCTCGGCCTCTATTTCGCCGCCGCGCTCTGCTACATGTACGCCCTGCGCAAGATCCCGGTCTCGATCGCCTTTCCCAGCGTGTCGCTTTCGTATGTGCTGGTCGCGCTGCTCGGCTTCTGGCTGTATGGCGAGGCGCTCACGCCGTCCAAACTGGCCGGCATCGCGCTGGTCTGCGTCGGCGTCTTCCTGATCGCGCGAACGGCGTAATCAGGCCGTCCAGGCCGCCTTCACCGCGGCAATCACGCTATCGACATCGGCATCGGGTAGTTGCGGGAACAGCGGCAGGCTCAGCACGCTTTTCGCCGCCCGCTCCGTGTTGGGCAGGCCGCCGGGTCCCAGCGCGATCTTACCCAGATAGGCCGGCTGCAGATGCACCGGCACCGGATAATGGATCAGGGTGCCGACGCCGGCCGTCTTCAGCCGGGCCTGCAATTCGTCGCGGCGCGTGCCGGCATCGACGACATAGAGATGATAGACCGGCGCAGCATTGGCGCGGATTTTCGGCAGGCCGAGGCCCGGCAATCCGGCCAGCCCCGCCGTGTAGCGCGCGGCAATGGCGCGGCGGCGCTCGGTGTCTGCGGGCAGCGCGGTCAGCTTCACACGCAGAATCGCGGCCTGTAGCGGATCGAGGCGGCTGTTCATGCCGGCGATGGCGCTGATATAGCGCTCGCGCCAGCCGTATTCGCGCAACGCCCGCAGGGTTTCGGCCACGCCGGCGTCGTCGGTGGTGATGATGCCGCCATCGCCGATGGCGCCCAGATTCTTGGTCGGATACAGACTGTAGGCCGCCGCCTTGCCCCAGCGGCCGACCATGCGGCCGCCCAATGTGGCGCCATGGGCCTGGGCATTGTCTTCCAGCAGGATCAGGCCGTGGCGCTCGGCAATCCCTGCGATCTCGTCCATTGCCGCAGGCTGGCCATAGAGATGCACCGGGATCACTGCCTTGGGCTTCGGCGCGCCGGCCGGCCAGGCCTTCAGCACGGCCTCCAGCGCCGCAGGCGCCATGGTCCAGTGTTCGTCGGTATCCACCAGCACCGGGGTGGCGCCGGCGAGCTCGATGGCGGCCACGGTGGCCACGGCGGTATGCGATACGGTGATCACCGCATCACCCGGCCCGATGCCAAGCCCGCGCAGCGCCAGGATCAGCGCATCGGTGCCGCTGGCGCAGGCCACGGCATGGGCGCTGCCGGTGTAAGCGGCGAAGTCGCGCTCGAAGGCGGCCACTTCCTCGCCCTGGATATACCAGCCGGTCTCCAGCACGCGGCGGATCGCGGCATCGATGGCCTCGCGCTGGGCCAGATAGGCGGCTTTGGGATTGGTCTGCGGAATCATCGTATCTGTCTCACAGGTAATGCGATCCGTTGGCGCGATAGAAGTCGAGGGTCTTTTGCAGCCCATCGGCGAGCGCGGTGCGCGGCTGCCAGCCGGTGGCGGCGCGGAAGGCAGTGTCGTCGGCCACATAGTCGCCGATATCGATCTTCTTGCGGTCGGCGGGGAATTCCTTGAGGTCGAAGCCGCCGCTGCCGCCGATTTTGATCAGCAGTTCGGCGAGTTCCAGCAGCGACATCGGCGGGCAGCCGCCGATATTGTAGATCTCGCCGATGGTGCCCTCGGTCTCGGCGGCAACCAGCGCCGCATCCACCATGTCCTCGACATAGGTGAAATCGCGCTTCTGTTCGCCACCCCAGACCTCGAAGCGACTGTTTTCGATGACATGGCGGATCCAGATGCCGAGGAAGGTCTGCTTGGCATCGCGGATGCGCATGCGCGGGCCGAATACATTGGTCAGGCGCAGCGCAGTGGTGCGCATGCCATGCACCCGGGCATAGAGCATGTGATAGGACTCCGCGGCATATTTATGGATGCCGTTGATATCGGGCGGTGCGATCGGATGCTTCTCGTCGACCGGCAGGTATTTCGGCGGGCCGTAGAACTGCCGGGTCGAGCTGAAGATCAGGCGCACCTGCGGATTGACCCGGCGCACCAGCTCGAGGAAACGCAGGTTGGCCTCCTGATTCAGCCGCAGGTCTTCCAGCGGCTGCTTCATCGAATCCATATGCGAGGTCTGGCCGGCGAAATTGAAGATCACCTGGGCGCGGCCGATCGCCTCGAAGATCGCGGCCTCGGCCCCGATATCGGCTTCGATCAGCTCAGGCAGCTGCAGGCCCGAGAGATTGAAGGGGTTGGCGCCATACTGCGCCAGCATGCGGTCGATCACCGTAACAGCGGCGCCAGAGTCGACCAGGCGACGAACCAGGTTGGACCCGATGAAACCCATACCGCCGGTGACGATCACCGACTTGCCGCGCCACGACATCACATCTCCAAGACTGCTTTGGCCTGTCCGGCCATTCCTGCAGGCAATTATGCCCGAAATGGGGCGGTTTTGTCAGGGCCGGGCTTGCCGTGACGAACAGGGCGCGGCAAAGTACCGCCATGGGCAAGACACTGACATTCTCGCGGCCCGGCCTTGCTGGCCTGCTGCTTCTGCTCGGCGGGTGCGGCGTCGTGGGTGGTGAGCCTTACATGCTGGGCCGTGCGCTGCCCGGCGATGCCGGCAAATTCGATATTGGCCTGCTGCCCGTCAGCAACGACGCAAGGACCGGCCGGCCGTTTTTCTCGCTCTGCTACAACAGGCTGAGCCACAAGCCGGAGCAAATCCGCGCCCTGGTCCAGAAGCACTGTGCCGACCCGCAGCAGTATTACAACCAGACCGACCTGTATTCCTGCTCGCTGACGGCGCCGGTGCGGCTGACCTACAGCTGCGCCGCATTGAGTCGCACGGCCGAGGAAGCGCGACCGAACCTGAACGCTTCAGGCTCCTATCTCGGGACGATTCAGCTCTACTAGATCAGCTCTACCTGGCCGGCGCCGCCTGGCCGGCTTACAGCATGATCCGCATGCCGCTTTCGGGATCGAACAGATGCGCGCGGGCAATGTCCACGACCAGGCCGGGCTTGGAGTTGTCGTGGAAGCCGGCATGGCTGGGCACGCGTGCGACCAGGTCTTCGCCGCCAAGCTTGCCATGCAGGAGGGTATCCGCACCCAGTTCCTCGGCCACATCGACGCTGAGGACGAGTTGCACGGTTTCGCCGGGGCGGGCGATGCGCATGGTTTCCGGGCGGATGCCAAGCGTGTAGGTGCCGGCGGGCGGAGTCCATTCGGCGGGCAGCATCAGGGTGGTGCCATCGGCCAGCACCGCCTTGGGGCCGCCATTGCCGGTCTCGACCCGGCATTTCAGGAAATTCATCGCCGGCGAGCCGATGAAGCCGCCGACGTAGGTGGTGGCGGGCTTGCCATAGACATCGAAGGGTGAGCCGACCTGGTCGGCACGGCCCTGGTTCATCACCACCAGGCGGTCGGCCAGCGTCATCGCCTCGACCTGGTCATGGGTGACGTAGATCGAGGTGACGCCAAGCTGCTGGTGCAGGCGTTTGATTTCCAGGCGCATCTGCACGCGCAGTTTGGCATCCAGGTTGCTGAGCGGCTCGTCGAACAGGAAAACGCTGGGTTCGCGCACGATGGCGCGGCCCATGGCGACGCGCTGGCGCTGGCCGCCGGATAGTTCGCGCGGCTTGCGCTGCAGATAGGGCTGCAGCTGCAGGATTTCGGCGGCGCGCTGCACGCGCTTCTCGATGTCGGCCTTGTCCATGCCGCGAATGCGCAGGCCGTAGGACATGTTCTGGTACACGCTCATATGCGGATAGAGCGCGTAATTCTGGAACACCATGGCAATATCGCGGTCGGCCGGTTCGATATCATTGACCACACGGTCGCCGATCACGATCTCGCCTTCGCTGATGGCTTCCAGGCCGGCGATCATGCGTAACAGGGTGGACTTGCCGCAGCCGGATGGGCCGACGATGACGATGAACTCGCCATCCTTGATTTCCATGTCGACGCCGTGGATGGCCTTCACCGGGCCGTAATTCTTTTTTACGCTTTTCAGCGTCACCTTCGCCATGAGGGCGCTCACTTTTCCGTTTCAACAAGACCTTTGACGAACCAGCGCTGCATCAGCACAACGACCAGCACCGGCGGCAGCAGGGCCAGCACGGCCATGCCCATGATCACCGGCCATTCATAGAAGGCGTCGGGTGCGCGAATCAGACGGCCGATGGCCAGCACGATGGTCTGGTATTTGTAGTCCGACGCGATTAGCAGCGGCCACAGATACTGGTTCCAGCCGTAGATGAACTGGATCACGAACATGGCGGCGATGCTGGTGCGGGTCAGCGGCACCAGGATATCCCAGAAGAAGCGCATGGGGCCGGCGCCGTCGATGCGGGCGGCCTCCACCAGTTCGTCCGGCACGGTCATGAAGAACTGGCGGAACAGGAAAGTGGCGGTGGCAGACGCGATCAGTGGCAGCACCAGGCCGGTATAGGTATCCAGCAGCCCCAGATCGGCGACGATCTTGTAGGTCGGGATGATGCGCACTTCGACCGGCAGCATCAGGGTGATGAAGATCATCCAGAAGAAGAAATTCTTCAGCGGGAAGCGGAAATAGACGATGGCAAAGGCCGACAGCAGCGAGATGATGATCTTGCCCACGGCAATCGCGATCGCCATGATCAGGCTGTTCATCATCAGTACGATGGCCGGCGTCGCGCCGCTGACGCCCACCAGCTGCGGGCCGTCGAACAGCGCACGCGCGGTGTTGGTCAGCAGTTCGGCGCCGGGCAGCAGCGGCATCGGCGTCTGCGACACATCCTGGATCGTATGCGATGCGGCAATGATGGCCAGGTAGATCGGGAAGGCGACGATAATGATCATCGCCACCAGCATCAGATGGCCAAAGGCATTGGCAACGGGGCGGCGCTCGATCATCAGTAGTGAACCTTGCGCTCGATGTAACGGAACTGGATCACGGTCAGGCCGATCACGATGGCCATCAGGATCACCGACTGCGCGGCCGAGCCGCCAAGATCCTGCGCCTCGAAGCCGTCATACCACACCTTGTAGACCAGGATTTCGGTGCTCTTGGCCGGCCCGCCGCGGGTCAGCGAATGGATCACGCCGAAGGTCTCGAAGAAGGCATAGACCACATTGACGACAACAAGGAAGAACAAGGTGGGCGACAGCAGCGGGAACACGATGGTCCAGAAGCGGCGGATCGGGCCGGCACCGTCGATGGCAGCCGCCTCGATCAGCGATTTCGGGATCGACTGCAGGCCGGCGAGGAAGAAGAGGAAATTGTAGGAAATCTGTTTCCAGGTCGCGGCGACCACGACGACAAACATCGCCTGGTTGCCGTTGAGGTGGAAGTTCCAGTCGACACCGGCTTGCAGCAGCAGCCAGGCGAAGATGCCGGGTCCGGGCAGGAAGACGAAGCCCCAGAGCGCGCCGGCCACGGCGGGCGCCACGGCATAGGGCCAGATCAGCAAGGTCTTGTAGGCGGTGGTGCCGCGCACCAGGCGGTCGGCAGTGACGGCCAGCAGCAGCGACAGCGACAGGCCGATCGTGGTGACCAGCGTGCTGAACAGCGCCGTGATCTTGAAGGAATTGAGGTAATACTCGTCCTCGAACAGGATGATGAAATTCTCCATCCCGACGAAATAGCTGCTGGTGCCGAAGGCATCCTCGCGCAGTACGGACTGCACGACCGCCTGACTGGCCGGCCAGAAGAAGAAGACAATGGTAATCGCGATCTGCGGGGCGATCAGCAGATAGGGCAGATAGCGATTATGAAAGACAACTCGTTTTTCCATGGGGGGCCAAAGAAAAGCCCGCGCCCTGTAATGTCAAGGCGCGGGCTTCCGTTAAGAGGACCGAATCAGCTCATTACGAGCGCTTGGCGTCGCGCTCGAACTGGCGGAGCAGGCGGTTGCCACGCTCCACGGCAGTATCGAGGGCTTCCTTGGGCGACTTCTTGCCCGACCAGACCGCTTCCAGCTCCTCGTCCATCACGTCGCGGATCTGCACGAAGTTGCCCAGGCGCAGGCCCTTGGAGTTGTTGGTCGGGGGCTTCAGCATCATCTGCTGTACCGAGGTGTCGGTGCCCGGATTGGCCGCATAGAAGCCCTGCTGCTTGGTGGCTTCATAGGACATCGGGGTGATCGGCAGATAGCCGGTGTTCTTGTGCCACCAGGTCTGGTTCTCGGTCGAGGACAGGTAGTCGAAGAACTGGGCAACGCCCTTGTATTCTTCGGCCTTGTGCTTGCCGAGCACCCACAGCGAGGCGCCGCCGATGATCGAGTTCTGCGGCGCGCCCTGCACGTCGCTGTAATAGGGCAGCATCGCGATGCCCCACTTGAACTTGGCGCCGCGCGCGAAGGTCGCGTAGCCGGCTGAGCTTTCCATGTGGATGGCGCATTCGCCCGACACGAACTTGGCATTCGCTTCGTTCTTGCGGCCGCCATAGACCATCAGGCCATCCTTCATCCAGGCCTGCAGCTGAGTGATGTGGCGGACATGCAGCGGGCTGTTGAACTTCAGCTCGGTGTCGAAGCCATCGAAGCCGTTCGACTTGGTGGCAAACGGCACGTTATGCAGGGCGGAGAAATTCTCCAGCTGCACCCAGGTCTGCCAGTTGGTCTGGAACGGGCAGGTGCTGCCCGAAGCCTTCAGCTTCTTCAGCATCGGCTCGAATTCCTGCCAGGTCTTCGGCGGCTGGTTCGGATCAAGGCCCGCCTTCTGGAAGGCGTCCTTATTGTAGTACATCACCGGCGTGGAGGAGTTGAACGGATAGGACAGCATCTTGCCGTCCGAGGTGCTGTAATAGCCGGTTACCGAGCTGATATAGGAGCCCGGGTCGAACTTGTAGCCGTTCTGGGCCATCAGCTCATACACCGGCTTGATCGCGGCGCGCGAGGCCATCATCGTGCCGGTGCCGACTTCGAAGACCTGCACGATATGCGGGCCCTTGCCGGCGCGGAACGCCGCCATGGCGGCGGTCAGGGTTTCCGGATAGCTGCCCTTGTTGACGGCAACGATCTTGTACTTGTCCTGGCCCTTGTTGAACCCGTCGGCCACTTCATTGACGCGCTCGTTCAGGGCGCCAGTCATCGCATGCCACCACTGCAGCTCGATGCGATTATCCTTGGCCTGCGCCAAGGCGCCGCCAGCGCTGAAGGCCATGGCAGTGCCAGCCAGCAGCGCGAACGCGGCGCGCGCGAGTTTCCCTGTCGATTTCATTGTTCAGTCTCCAGTGCTAAAGAAATCCGCCCTGAGTCGGGTGGCCGACTTTTTTTATGGTTCCTACGATGACGTTCGCACGTAAGATTTGTTACGGTTATATGACAAGGGACGGGCGTTGACCAAGCCTTATTCTGCCGCTGTGGAAATTGGCCCCGACAGTCTGACCGTCGGGGCGCTCAGCTTCCCGTTTCTCGTCAAGCGCGATTCCCGGGCCCGGCGTATGCTGTTGCGGGTAATGCCCAGAGATGGGGCAGTCGTCCTTGTGCTGCCGACTCGGGCAAGTCTGAAATCCGGGCAGCAATTCGTCACCGAACAGGTCGACTGGATCTTGGCCCGACAGGAAGAACGGCCGGAATCCCAGCCCTGGCATGATGGTGCGGTGTTGCCGCTTTATGGTGCGCCGCACACAATCCGGCATCGCCCGGCCTCCCGCGGCGGTGTTTGGGTCGAGCGCAATGAAATTCATGTGACCGGCCAGGTCGAACATCTGCCGCGCCGCCTGCGCGACTGGCTCAAGCGCCGCGCCCGCGAGGAATTCGGCCAGACCGCCCGCGAGATGGCGGCCGGCATCGGCGTGCAGGTTCGTCGCGTCACCGTGCGCGATACCCAGAGCCGCTGGGGCAGCTGCTCCGCCCATGGCAACCTGTCCTTCTCATGGCGGCTGCTGCTGGCGCCGCCCGCCATTGGCCGCTACCTCGTCGCTCATGAAGTGGCGCATCTGAAGCACATGGATCACAGCACCGCGTTCTGGACCTTGTGCGCCCGGCTGCTCGGCAGCGACAGCGAGCTGCGCGCGGCCCGCATCTGGCTGCGCCGGCACGGCGCTGCCCTGCATCTGCACGGCTGAGCCGGCTGTGATGCGGCCGCTGTCACGCGATTCATCAGCCCTGGTCTTTCTGCTCGGCTGTGCCACCGCGCTCGGGCCGCTCAGCACCGATATGTACCTGCCCTCGCTGCCGGTGCTGGTCACGCTGTTCGGCACGGATGTGGCGGCCGTGCAGCTGACGCTCAGCGTCTTTCTTGCAGGTTTCGCGGTGATGCAGCTGGTTTACGGCCCGGTCTCGGACCGCTATGGCCGCCGGCCGGTGCTGCTGGTCGGTGTCGTGATCTATACCCTGGCCTCGATCGGCTGCGCCTTCGCCACCAGCATCGAATGGCTGATCCTGTGGCGCTTCGGCCAGGCGCTGGGCGCCTGTGCCGGCGTGGTGTTGGGCCGTGCCATCGCGCGCGACCTGTATGAAGGCCCGGCCGCGGCCCATGCGCTCTCCACCATGGCCATGGTGCTCGGCCTGACGCCGGCGGTGGCACCGATCCTGGGCGGCTATCTGCACAGCTGGTTCGGCTGGCAGGCGAATTTCTATGCCATGGCCACGGCGGGCGCGCTGTTCGGCCTCTGCGTGCTGGTGTTTCTGCCCGAGAGCAACCAGCGCCGTAATCCGCTGGCCACCCGCATCGGCCCGATGCTGCGCAACTTCGCCCTGCTGGCGCGTCATGGAGGCTTTCGCGGCTATGTCGCCTGCGTCGCCTTTTCCTATGGCGGCATGTTCGCTTTCATCTCCGGATCATCGTTTACGCTGCGCACGGCCTTCGGCATCGACGAGACGACGTTTGGCTACTGCTTCCTGCTGATCGTGGTCGGTTATATCGCCGGCGGTTTCATCGGCGTGCGGCTGACGCGGCGGCTGGGTGTCGACCGCATGCTGTTTCTCGGCGCCGGTCTCTGCGCGCTGGGCGGTGTCAGCATGGTGCTGCTGCAGCTCTGGATCTGGGGGGCGGGCGGTGGGCACTGGTTCAGCCTGATCGGACCGATGATGCTGTTCACCATGGGCGTCGGCCTCACCATGCCGCAGGGCCAGGCCGGTGCCTTACAACCGTTTCCGCAGATGGCGGGTGCTGCCGCCTCGCTGATGGGTTTCACCCAGATGACGCTCGGTGCCATCGGCGGCATCGTCGTCGGTCATGCGCTGAACGAAACCGCCCTGCCGCTCAGCATCGCCATTGCCGCCATGGGGCTGGCCACGCTGCTGAGCTATCTGCTGATCGTGCGGCGCCAGCAGGCGAGAGGCGTTTAAGGCACCATCTTGCTGAGCAGCCAGGTGGCGATCCGCCCGGTCAGCTGCGGATCGATCTCGCCTTCGTAACCCGGATCCTTGTCGCCCTGCAGCGGCTTCAGGTTATGGCTGGTGCGCGGCAGCACGATCATCGCATGGTCGTCGTTGCTGCGCTGCTGCAGCGCGCGATCCAGCGCCAGCGCATCGCGCTCGGATGAAATCTGGATATCGGCATCGCCCTGTATCAGCAGCACCGGCCCGGCATAGCGCTGCACCAGGTCGGCCGGGTCGAGCTTGAGCTGTGCCTGCCAGAACGGGCCGCTATAGGGCGGGTAAAGCCCGTTCAGTGCCGGCAGCAGTTTTTCCGGTACCTTGCCGGTGGTCTGGATCGCCTGCACCGTGCGGTCATTCTCGGCCAGGAAGGCGCGCCGCTCGTTGGGTTTGAGCGCGCCGAGCTGGCGGGTGAGCTGTTCGCGCACGATGACATCGAGGCGGCGGCCGGCGGTTGCCGCGAGAATCAGCGCGGCGGGCTTTTCGCCGGCCTGCAGGCGGTTGCTCAGGTCGAGCGCGATCATGCCGCCCTCGGAATGGCCGAACAGGCCGGTCTTGTGCAGGTCGACGCCCGGCTGTGCGCGCAGGAAGGCATAGGCGGCATAGGCATCGTCGACGAAACGATCCCAGTCGAAATAGCTGGCGTATTTGTCGCTGCCCGGCAGGCCGCCGGCATTGGCATGCATGCCGCGCTTGTCATAGCGCAGCGTGGCAATGCCCTTCAGTGCCAGGCCCTCGGCGATCTGGCGCAGCAGATCGGTACGCATCACCGGCGGCTGGTTGCCGTCGCGGTTGGTCGGTCCGCTGCCCTGCAGCAGCACCAGTGCCGGCACCTTCTCGATGGTACCGGCCGGCAGGGTCAGGGTACCGGCCAGCACGCTGCCGTCATTGGAGGTGAAGCTGATCTGCTGGTTGGTCACGCCGTCAACCGCCTGCGCATCGGTCATGCCGATCCCGAACAGGCAGAGCAGGAGCGCCAGCCGCCACAGCATTACTGGCGCACCGCTTGCGGGCCGACCTGCCAGATCATCTGCGGTTCGGCTTGCGGCTGGGCAGCAGGAAGATTCGGTGGCGGCGCGGCCGGTTCGATCACGCTGCGCGGCGGCGGCGGCACGGCGGCCGGCTGGCGCGCTTGTGCCGGGCTGCTGCCGAAGCTGCCGACAATGCGGTCCCACAGCGAGGGTAGGCTGAAACTGCGGCTGGGCGGCTGCGGCAATTCGCTGACCGGACGACCCTTCAGCGCATCGGCCATGAAACTTTTCCAGATCTGCGCCGGCAGGCCCGAGCCCGTGACTTTCTTGGTCGGTGAGTTGTCGTCGTTGCCGACCCAGACCGCGGAAATCAGGTCCGGCGTGTAGCCGATGAACCAGGCATCGCGGTAGTCAGACGTGGTGCCGGTCTTGCCCGCCACCGGGCGGCCGATCTGCGCCGCACGGCCGGTGCCGCGCTCGACCACGCCGCGCAGCAGATCGTTGAGATCGCCCAGCACTTCGCCGTTGATCATATGCGCGTAAGCCCCCCCGGTATCGCGACGGAACAGCACCGTATTCTGATTATCGCGGATCTCGATCACGCCGTATGGCTGTACCGCA
>NZ_CALRUC010000061.1:0-26247 GCF_943371255.1 Ferrovibrio terrae
CGCTTCCGCATCTGGTTCGAGATCGAGGCGCATGCCTGCGACGCGCAGGCCCAGCTCGGCGTGATCCCGAAAGCGGCCGCCAGGGAAGTGTGGAAGAAGGGCAAGTGGGAGATCGCGCGCATCGATGCGATCGAGCGCGAGACCAAGCATGATGTCATCGCCTTCCTGACCAATCTTGCCGAATATGTCGGCCCGGCCGCGCGCTTCGTGCACCAGGGCATGACCTCATCCGATGTGCTCGACACCTGCCTGAATGTGCAGCTGGTGCGCGCCGCCGATCTGCTGATTGCCGGCACCGATCGTGTGCTGGCCGCGCTGAAAGAGCGCGCCTTCGAATTCAAGCTGCTGCCCACGATTGGCCGCAGCCACGGCATCCATGCCGAGCCGACCACCTTCGGGCTGAAGCTCGCCGGCTTCCATGCCGAGTTCCAGCGCGCGCGCAAGCGCCTGGTGGCGGCGCGCGAGGAAGTCGCCACCTGCGCGATTTCCGGCGCGGTCGGCACCTTTGCCAATGTCGATCCCTTTGTTGAGGAATGGGTGGCGAAGAAGCTCGGCCTGGTGCCGGAAACCGTTTCGACCCAGGTGATCCCGCGCGACCGCCATGCGGCGTATTTCGCGCATCTGGCCGTGGTCGCCGCCTCCATCGAGCGGCTCGCCACCGAAATCCGCCATCTGCAGCGCTCCGAGGTCATGGAAGCCGAAGAGTTCTTCTCGCCCGGCCAGAAGGGCAGCTCGGCGATGCCGCACAAGCGCAACCCGGTGCTGACCGAGAACCTGACCGGGCTCGCCCGCCTGGTGCGCTCGGCCGTGGTGCCGGCGCTGGAAAACGTGGCGCTGTGGCATGAGCGCGATATCAGCCATTCGAGCGTCGAGCGCGGCATCGGCCCCGATGCCACCATCCATCTCGATTTCGCCCTGCATCGTCTGGCCGGCGTGATCGAGAAGCTGGTGGTCTATCCCGACAACATGATGAAGAATCTCGACCGCTTCGGCGGCCTGGTGCATTCGCAGCGCATCCTGCTGGCGCTGACCCAGGCGGGCCTCTCGCGCGAGGACAGCTATCGCCTGGTGCAGAAGCATGCGCTGAAGATCTGGCAGCATGGCGGCGATTTCCTGCAGGCCCTGCTGGCCGAGAAGGAAGTGACCGCCAAGCTGAAACCCGCGCAACTCACCGCGCTGTTCGACCTCGGCTATCACCTGAAGCATGTCGACACCATCTTCGCCCGCGTCTTCGGCAAGGAAGGCGTTACACCGGGTATCCGCAAGGGCAAGGCCAAAAAGCCGGCAGTGAAGAAGAAGGCGATCAAGAAGAAGCGTTGACATCGGCCGCATGGCAGCCTCTCCTGAAAGAAAAGGGAGAGGACGCCAATGATCGAGGCCCTGCGCACGCCGGACGACCGGTTCGACAACCTGCCCGGCTACGGGTTCAAGCCGCATTACCTGACCCAGGCCAATGGCCTGCGCATGCATTACCTCGACGAGGGCAAGCATGCGGGCAAGACCTTCCTCTGCCTGCATGGCCAGCCGACCTGGAGCTATCTCTACCGCCGCATGATCCCCATCTTCACCGCGGCGGGCCATCGCGTGGTGGCGCCCGACCTGTTCGGCTTCGGCAAGTCCGACAAGCCGCGCGAGGACAGCGTCTATACCTTCGATTTCCACCGCGACAGCCTGATCGCGCTGATCCGCGCGCTCGACCTGCATGATGTCGTGCTGGTCTGCCAGGACTGGGGCGGCCTGCTTGGCCTCACCATCCCGATGAAAATGCCCGAACGCTTCAGCGGTCTGCTGGTGATGAACACCGCGCTCGGCACCGGCGATGCGCCGCTGACGCAGGGCTTCCTCGACTGGCGTGCCTGGAACAACAAGAACCCGGATATGGCGATTGCCAAGCTGATGCAGCGCAGCTGCCCGCATCTGAGTGCGGCCGAGGCCGCCGCCTATGAAGCACCCTACCCGGACAAGGACTACAAGGGCGGCGTGCGGCGCTTCCCCAACCTGGTGCCCGATGCGCCTGATGCGCCCGGCGCTGCAACCGCGCAGCGCGCGCGCGACTTCTGGAAGAAAGACTGGACCGGCACGACGATGATGGCGATCGGCATGACCGATCCGGTGCTGGGCGCGCCGGTGATGCAGGCGTTGGCCAAGGGCATCAAGGGCTGCCCGCCGCCCATGGAACTACCCGAGGCGGGCCATTTCGTGCAGGAATGGGGCGAGCACGTCGCCACCGAAGCGCTCACGCGGTTTTAGGAACCGCTAGTCGAAAGCGATCCGCGTCACCGGCAACCGTGGCGCCGCCAGAGGTACCTCGCTCGGTTTCACCATGGGCTTGACGTCAGGTTTCGGAGCCGCGGCCTTTGCCTCCGGTGCCTTGGGCTGTGGCGGCTGCGCGATACAGGATTTCAGGAACTCCGGCGCCAGCGCGGTCAGCTGGGCGTTGCCTGCAATCGCCAGCGCCTTGTCGGCGCAGGTCGCCAGTGCTTCCGCCTGGCTGCGGGCGCCGAGGCGAGCGATCTCGTTCGGGTCGCCCGTGCCGCGCAGAGACTGCTCCTGGCTGTGCTTGGCCGTGGCGAAATCCTTTCCGATAATCTCCCTGCATTGCGCCATCATCGGCAGGCGGTTGTCGATCCCGGTCTTCACCCTTTCCAGCAGCTTGACTTGCAGGGTGTCGCTGGCATCCAGCAGCGGCCTAAGCAATGCCGTTACATCGCTATAACCCGCCGGAGCCAGGGTATCGATCGCCTGCTGCAGACGACCAATGGTTTGCGTCTGCTCCAGCAGTTTGCCCTGCGCCATGGTTACCGCATCTCTGGCCACATCCTCGGCATCCAGGGCTTGCTTACGAACCTGCTCTGCGCTGCGGATGCGCGCCTCGGCATCACGCACCTGCGGCGCGTCCTCTTTGAGCGCACCCAGCCGTTCCCGGAATGACTTTTCAGCACTCAATCGATCAGTCGCTACGGCCAATCTGTCGAGTGTGGCCTGATAAGCTTTGTTCGCCCTGTCAAAGGCGTCCCGCAGGTTCTTCTCGATTTCCCGGGCATCCAGCAGTTGCCTGTCGAGTGTTTTGCGTTGTTCGGCATCATAGACGCCATGGAGAGTGCGGTTTGCCGCCGCGCCCTTGAGTGCATCAAAATAGGGCTCGTAATTATAGAAGGTGTGTCGCGCAATCAGCCGTGCATAGAGCGGCCCGGTGTAATCCAGCGCAGTGATGCAGGCATCCACCATGGCATCGAGGCCGTCGTCATCGACATAAGCGCGATGGATGGCGACCACGGCATCGCTGCTGCCCTTGGCCGATTCTGTTTGCAGGCCGACGACCTTGCCGATGGTCGAGGTTGCGGCAACCGAAAGGGTCGCTTCTGCAGCTTCGCTATAGGCAAGGATGGCTTTCTCCAGCGCTTCGCGTTTTTTCCCCACATCGTCGATTTCCGCTTTCGCTTTGGCAGTGGGATCCGCCTCGCTTTTCAGCGAATCGATTTTCGCGTTCAGATTGTCCTGACTGGTTTTCAGCTCACCCTGCGCCTTCTCGACCGCCTTGCGCTTTTCCGCCAGCAACGTTGCATCCGGTCCTTTCACATTCGCCGTCCCGCCCAGCGCGGCCAGCTCGCGCCCGAAAGCGCCGGCGGCCAGCTCGGCCGAGAGCAGCGTCACCATCGTCTTGTCGATGCGCCCCATGGTGGTGGTGTAGGTGGTGGCGTTGATGGCGCCATTGGCATAGGCCTCGCAGGCGCGATACATCTTGTCGCGCAGCAGCTGGATCGACGCCAGCCGTTCACCGAGTTGCGCCACTGCGGCGGTTACCGAGCGGCCGAAATCGACGCCGATATCCTTGCCGCCGCCCGACGCCATGCCCGCCGGGATGGCCTTGCTGAGATCGACACTGACAGCAAGACGCATGGCCTCAGAGATCGCCTGCGTAACATCGGGACTGGGCTCCGCACAGATGATCTGGTTCGGTTCGTTATGGCCAACCAGACCGTAATCCGGATCCCGGCGCTTGTCGGCGGCAGTGCCGCCGCGTTCGAACTGCCCGTTTTCCGCCGGCACCGACCAGACCACGCGCTGCTTGGCATCGGTGACCAGGGCCGTGCCCTGGCCCAGACCATAACTGTGCAGGATGTGTGGTTCGGAATTTCGGCCGCAGCCCGCCAACGCCAGGCATGCCAGCAGAATGCCACTTCCAGTGACGGTGCGCGTGATTCCCATGTCATCCCCCATTGCGCTTCGTCCCACCGAAGCTGCCATGCCTGCCTGGCGACGCCAGCCTGCTGCCACGTCATGGCCGGTCTTTGACCGGGCGACTGAAGAGCCGGCCTTTGGCCGGAGGATTGAAATAGGCGATGGAATATTTCGCCATGTACCGCGTGAAGCCGCAGCAGAAATACCAGACCGTCTTAAAATACCCGACGCCACTACTTAAAAGTTAAACCCTAATGCTCCGCAATCGGATTCTGCGGCCATGAAAAAAGCGCCGTCGCAGAAGCAACGGCGCTTTCACAAGTGATTGCTAGAGTATGCGTTTACTTCGCAAAAATCATGTCGTCGTTGGCAAAGGCCTTGAACTCAAGTGCGTTGCCCGAGGGGTCGAGGAAGAACATGGTGTGCTGCTCGCCCACCTCGCCCTCGAAGCGCACATAGGGCTCAATCACGAATTCAATGCCGGCCTTGGTCAGCTTTTCGGCCAGCGCCTTCCAGTCGGGGATGGTCAGCACCACGCCGAAATGCTTCACCGGCACCTGGTGGTCATCGACCGCCGAGGTCTTCTTATGGCCGCATTCTTCCGGCGCCAGATGGGCAACCAGCTGATGACCGAAGAAATCGAAATCGACCCAATGCTCCGACGAGCGGCCTTCGGCGCAGCCGAGCAGGCCGCCGTAGAATTTGCGCGCCACGGCGATGTCGTTCACCGGGAAGGCAAGATGGAAGGGTCGGATCGCCTTGGCGGCGGTCTTGACCGGGGTCAGGGCATTCATGAGGTAACCTCGTGCTGGGGGGCTTAAACGCGCGGCGGATATTATCGACTGGCGCCAATCCGACAACCGATTTAAACTCGCCCAATGATGAGTTTTTCTCATAATGATGCCGCCCAGATTCAGGGCAGCCTGCCCTCGCTGAATGCATTGCGCGCCTTTGCCGTCGCCGGCCGGCACTTAAGCTTCACCCGTGCCGCCGAGGAGCTGCATGTCACCCAGGGTGCGGTGAGCCGCCTGGTGAAGCAACTGGAGGCCGATCTGGGCGTCAGCCTGTTCCGCCGCAGCCCGCGCGGCCTGGAGCTGACATCGGAAGGTGCCACCTTCCTGCCCGCCCTGAGCGACGCCTTCGCGCAACTGGCCACCGCCACGCGGCTGGTGGCGCGCAGCCGCCGGCCGGCCAATCACCTCGCCATCACCATGCTGCCGACACTGGCGATGCGCTGGTTCATGCCACGGCTGGCCGATTTCCATCGCCTGCATCCCGATATATCCGTGGATGTCACCAGTGCCGACCGGCCGATCGATTTTGCCCGCGAGCCGGTCGATGTCGGCATTCAGTATGGCGGCGGTGAATGGCCGGCCGATCTGGCGGCCGAATTCCTGATGCCGGAAACCGTGATCCTGGTCGGCAGCCCGGCACTGCTGAAAACCAAGCCGGTGAAAAAGCCCGAAGACGTGAAACGCCACAGCCTGCTGGCGCATTCGACACGGCCGGAAGCCTGGGCGGAATGGTTTGCCTGCGCCGGCATGAAGGCGGCCACCGGGCGCGGCCCGGCCTTTGAGCATTTCTTCATGTCGATCGAGGCGGCGGTGAATGGCCTGGGGCTCGCGCTGGTGCCCGATTTCTTTGTCGCCGCCGAGCTGCGCGACGGCCGCCTGGTCGAGCCACTGCCACGCTATCGCGTCGCCCGGCGCGGCGGTTATTATCTGCTGCATCTGCCCGGCCGCGAGCGCGAGCCGGCGATCCGCGCCTTTCGCGGCTGGCTGGAGCACATCATCAAAGCCTGATCGGAGGTCGACCATGCGTCATTTTGTCTTCGCCCTGCTGCTGCTCCTGTCGCCGCCGCTGCTGGCGGCCGAACGGCTGGATGCCACACCGCGCATCGCCGTGATGTCGGCTTTCGCGCCGGAATGGCAGCTGCTGAAATCCGCCACCACCGAACAGAAAAGCCACAGCGTCAATGGCATCGACTTCGTCACCGGCAGACTGGCCGGCCGCAATGTGGTGCTGTTCCTCAGCGGCATCAGCATGGTGAATGCCACCATGTCGACGCAGATCGCGCTGGACCGTTTCGATGTCACCGGCATCGTGTTCAGCGGCATTGCCGGCGGCGTCGATCCGGCGCTGAATGTGGGCGACGTGGTGGTGGCCAATCAGTGGTCGCAGTATCTGGAAGCGACCTTTGCGCGCGATCTGGGCAATGGCAAATGGAGCGTGCCGCCGTGGCAGACCGCGACATTGCCCAATTATGGCATGATCTTTCCGGGCCCCGTCGAAGTGCGCCGTGCCGGCAGCGCCACGCCGGAGAAACGCATGTGGTTCGAGGTCGATGCCGACATGCTGAAGGCCGCCGGCAGAATGGGCGATGTGGCACTGCAGGACTGCGTGGCGCCCGGCCGCTGCCTGGGACGCAAGCCGCGTATGATCGTCGGCGGCAATGGCGTATCGGGCCAGGCCTTTGTCGACAATGCCGCCTTCCGTGAATACGTGTTTGCCACCTTCAAGGCGCAGCTGCTGGATATGGAAAGTGCCGCCGTAGCGATGGTGGCCTATGCCAATGGCACGCCCTTCATTGCCTTCCGCAGCCTGTCGGATCTGGCCGGCGGCGAGCATGGCGGCAACGAGATGGCGACTTTCATGGGCCTGGCCTCGGCCAATGCGGCCCTGGTGGTGCAGCGCTTCCTGCAGGCCTGGACGCCGCCACGGTAAACAAAAAAGCCGCCGGTTTTATGCCGGCGGCTTTTTTAATCAGCGGCTGGACCGCTCAGGGCGTCTTTTCAATCATGGTGCCGACGCCATGCGCCGTGAAGAGTTCCAGCAGCAGCACATGCGGGATGCGGCCATCCAGGATATGCGCGGCCTGCACGCCGCCGCGCACAGCATCGAGGCAGGTTTCCACCTTGGGGATCATGCCGCCGGAAATCGTGCCATCGCCCATCAGCACCAGGGATTCCTTGGCCGTCAGGGTCGGTATCAGCTTCTTGTCCTTGTTCAGCACGCCGGCCACGTCGGTGAGCATCAGCAGCTTGCTGGCACCGACCGCCGCGGCGATGGCGCCGGCCGAGGTATCGGCATTGATGTTGTAGGTCTCGCCATTCTCGCCGATGCCGATGGGGGCGACGACAGGGATGACGTTGGAATTGAGCAGGGTGCGCAGGATATCGGGGTTGATGCGGGTCGGCTCACCGACGAAGCCGAGATCCAGGATCTTCTCGATGTTGGAGCCGGGATCGCGCACGCTGCGGCGCAGCTTGCGCGCCTCGATCAGGCGGCCATCCTTGCCCGACAGGCCGATGCCGGTGCCGCCGGCGGCGCTGATGGCGGTGACAATCGCCTTGTTGATCGAACCGGCCAGCACCATCTCGACGATTTCGACGGTGGCCTGGTCGGTGACGCGCAGGCCATCGATGAATTCGCTCTTGATCTTCAGCCGCTCGAGCATGGCTCCGATCTGCGGGCCGCCACCGTGCACGACAATCGGATTGATGCCGACCTGCTTGATCAGCACGATGTCACGCGCGAATTGCAGCGCCAGGGCCTCGTCGCCCATAGCATGGCCGCCGTATTTCACCACCATGGTCTGGCCGGCGAAGCGGCGCATATACGGCAGCGCCTCCGACAGAACCTTGGCGGTCTGCTGCAGGTGCGTTTCCAGCGGTTGCGGGCCGGTGGTCTTCATGGGTGCTTCCCGGTGTTTTGTTGCTTCAGCGGTTATAAGCGTCGTCAGGTCAATGCTGCAAGCTCGGCCCGCAACTCGGCGATACCGGTGCCGGCCTCGCTGGAGGTCACACGGATGATGGGATGCGCGGCAACATGGCGGCTGAGGGTCGCCGCCGTGGCCGCCTTGATCTCGGCCAACTCCGCCGACGTGGTCTTGTCGGCCTTGGTCAGCACCACCTGGTAGATCACGGCCGACTTGTCGAGCAGTGTCATAATATCTTCATCGCCGGTCTTCAGGCCGTGGCGGCTGTCGACCAGCAGGCAGACCCGCTTCAGCTCTGTGCGCCCCTTCAGATAGGCGCGCGTGGTTTCGGTCCAGGCCGCCGCCTTGGCCTTGCCGACCGAGGAATAGCCATAACCCGGCAGGTCGACGAGGCTGAGCACGCCGCCAAGATCGAAGAAATTGAGCTGCTGGGTGCGGCCCGGCGTATTGGAGGTGCGGGCCAGCGCCTTGCGGCCGCAGAGCGCGTTGACCAGCGAGGACTTGCCGACATTGGAACGGCCGGCAAAGGCCACTTCGGGCCCGCGTGCCGGCGGCAGCTGCGGCACTGTCATGGCGCCGGCAAAGAAATCGCACGGCCCGGCAAAGAGCAGCCGGCCACGCTCCAGCGCGGCCGGTGCAAAGCTTTCGTCGGCGGCCGGCAACTCGGCCATAGCGGCTACTTCTTCTTCGCCGGCTCAGGCTTTTCGGCACCGCCGCCGATCTTCACGCCCATGCGCTTCATGATCACATACTGCTGCAGGATCGACAGCGTGTTGTTCCAGCTCCAGTAGATCACCAGGCCGGCGGCGAAGCTGCCCAGCATGAAGGTGAAGACGATCGGCATCATGGCGAAGATCTTCTGCTGCACCGGGTCCGGCGGCTGCGGATTCATCTTCATCTGCAGGAACATCGAGATGCCCATGATGATCGGCCAGACACCGATCGAGATGATGTGCAGCGGGCCGAGGTTGGGCACATCCCAGGGCAGGAAACCGAAGCCGTTCAGCCAAGTGGTCGGATCGGGCGCGGAAAGGTCGTGAATCCAGCCATAGAAGGGCGCATGGCGCATCTCAATGGCAATGTAGAGCACCTTGTAGAGCGCGAAGAAGACCGGAATCTGCAACAGGATCGGCAGACAACCGGCGGCCGGATTGACCTTTTCCTTCTTGTAGAGCGCCATCAGCTCCTGCTGCATCTTGGCGCGGTCTTCGCCATAGCGCTCGCGCATCGCCTGCATCTCGGGCTGCAGCTTCTTCATCGCGCTCATTGCCACATAGGATTTGTAGGCGAGCGGGAAGAACAGCAGCTTGACGATCACGGTGACCGCCAGCATGGCCAGGCCGATATTGCCCAGCACGCCCTTCAGATAGTCGATGCTGTAGAACATCGGCTTGGTCAGGAAGTGGAACCAGCCCCAGTCGACCGACAGTTCGAAGCGCAGGATCTTGTGCTGCTCCTCATAGCGGTCGAGCAGATTGACTTCCTTGGCACCGGAAAACAGCAGCGTGGTCGCCGCCACAGTCTTGCCGGGCTCGAGCTGCTGGCCGCCGCCGAGATAGTCGGCCTGATACCGATCAGGACCGTTTGCCGGCTTGGCATGAGTGAAGCGGGCCTTCACATTCTGCTCCACGCCCGGCACCAGCACGGTCTGCCAGTATTTGTCGGTGAAGCCGACCCAGCCGCCGACCGAATCGTATTCGCGCGCCTTGTCGTCGATCAGATCCTTGTAGCTGAGCTCCTTCAGCGTGCCGCTGTCGGCCGCCTTGTCGCGGAACACGCCGACCGGGCCTTCATGCAGGATGTAGAGACCATCGGTGGTCGGCGTGCCATGACGCGACACCAGCGCGTAGGGGAACAGCGTCAGCGCCTTGTCGCCCTTGTTCTCCACAGTCTGGGTGACGGTGAAGAGATAATTGTCGTCGATCTCGATCTTGCGCGCGAACACCAGGCCCTGGCCGTTATCCCAGGTCAGCGTCACCGGCTGGCCGGGCCGCAGCACATCCTTGTCGGCGGTCCAGCGCGTCTGCGCCGTCGGCAGCGCCACGCCGGTGCCGGACGCGGTCCAGCCGAATTCAGCGTAATAGGGCGCCGGGCCGCCGGTGGGCGACAGCAGATGGATCGGCTTGGAATCGGGCTTGATGGTTTCGCGATATTCCGGCAGCACCACGTCGTCGATCCGGCCGCCGACCAGATTCAGCGAACCGATCAGGCGCTTGCCCTCGATTTTCACGCGCGGGTTTTCCGCCAGCGCCTTGTCACGCGTCGCCGCCTGTTCGGCCATCTGCTGCGCCAGGCTGGGCAGCGCCGGCAAACCGCTGGCATCAGGCACCGCACTGCCGGCCGGACTACCGGCCGGCGCCTGGATCTGCTGGGTCGCCTGCTGCTCGCGCAGTTTGTCCTGCTTGGGCTTTTCGACGAAGAACTGGAAGCCAAGCATGATCGCCACCGACACCACGATGGCGATAATGAGATTCTTCTGGTCGGACATCAGACTGAGCCTTGCTGTACGGAGGATTCTACGGAAGACGAAGTATTACGGGCAGGAGGAACCGGGTCGTAGCCGCTGCCGCCGAAGGGATTGCAGCTGGCCAGCCGCCGCACTGCGAGGTAACCGCCGCGCGCCGCGCCATGCAGCTCCAGCGCTTCCAGCGCATAGCAGGAGCAGGTCGGCTGATAGCGGCAGTTATGCCCGACCCAGGGCGACAGGATGAGGCGGTAGGCTTTTATCGGCAGCGACAGAAGCGTGGCGAACGGCGTCATGCCACATCCCCGAGGATATTAGCAGCCGGTTGATCGGCCGGCGCCTGCCAGAGCTTGAGTTTCTTCAAAGCGGTTTCGAGATCGCGGCGCAGCGCAGCGTATTCCCGCATCGGTGTGCCATGTCGCGCCACCAGCACGAAATCATGGCCGGGTACCGCGTGTTTTGGCAGGATTTCACTGGCGAGCGCCTTGAGGCGACGGCGGGCGCGATTGCGGATCACCGCATTGCCCACCTTGCGCGAGGCCGTAAAGCCAACCCGGCAACAGCCGGTTTCGCCGGAGGCGGCCTGCAACAGCAGTCCCGGCAGCGCTACGCGCCGCTCGGCCGCCTGCACCCGGAGATAATCCGCGCGGCGGCGGAGTCGCTCGACACCGCCCGACGCCATCGCGGGTATATTAGGCCGAGAGCTTCTTGCGGCCCTGCGCGCGACGAGCGGCAATGACCTTGCGACCGCCGACAGTGGCCATGCGGGCGCGGAAACCATGGCGACGCTTGCGCACCAGGTTGCTCGGTTGGAATGTACGTTTCACAGCGGCTCTCCGTCAGACTTGCCCACTTTTCCCAGAAAACCGCGAAAAAGAGGGTTAAACAAAAACAGATCGGCGGCCCGCGAAGGCCCCCGGAAAATCGGTCCCGCTGTATACGGGGTCGTCATAGCAGAGTCAACGCGGGAATTGCCCCGGATTCAGGGCGGTTTTCCGGGCCTGCGGCCTCCCGGGAGCGGGCATGATGCCGCAGGTGGCGGAGACCGGCTTTTGCGGGCTGACGACCGGGTTGACGTCCGGGGGACCAGTCCCTATAACCGGCCACCAAATTTAGGAAACACTGGAAAGTTAGAGGTTCATCATGGCCCGTCGTTGCGAAGTGACCGGCAAGGGCGTTCAGTCCGGCAACAATGTCAGCCACGCCAACAACAAGACCCGCCGCCGGTTCCTGCCGAACCTGCATGTGGTTTCGCTGATCAGCGAAGCCCTGGGTCGCGATGTGACGCTGCGCGTGTCGAGCCATGGCCTGCGCTCGGTCGAGCATAACGGCGGCATCGACAACTGGCTGATCAAGACCAAGGACGAGCTGCTGTCGAGCGACGCCCTGTCGATCAAGCGCAAGATCAAGAAGGCGCTGGCCGCCAAGGCCGCCTGATCTTACGCAGATAGAATTCGCAAAACGCCCGTCAGGTTCGCCTGGCGGGCGTTTTCGTTTGTGCCTCATGGCATCAGGCGGAACACCATCAGCAACGTGCGCTGCAGCGGATTCTGGTTGTCATCCGACATCACATAAAGCCACAGGCTGCCATCGGCAGCGCGGCGCAGATCCAGCGCCTCCATGTTGTCGACCGAGACCGGCCGCGCCCATTCCGCCAGCAGTTCGGGTTGCAGAATCGCGCCCGGGCGAATGGCATCCGCGGGAATCCGCTGCAGCCGCGCCTTCGGGCCGACCAGCGGCGTGAAATAACGCTCCAGCACGATGACATCGCCATTTTCCAGCGCCGCCGCATCGGTGGGCCGGAAATCATCGCGCGCCGGCCAGGCCAGATCGTGCCAGGCGCCATCGCGCCACAGCCAGGCGGCATGGCCTTCGCTGCTGATGCCGCGTACCGCCGGCATGTCTTCGCTGAACAGCAGCAGGTCGCCATTGGCAAAGGCCGCCACCGCCTCGATGCCGCCATTGTCGGGCTGTTGTGCCACGCTGGGCGGCACCGCCAGCGTTCCGGTCGCCGGCCCGCCGGGCTGAGCGTAGAACCACAGGCGATGGGCGCGTTCGAAGGACACCAGCCAGCGGCCGTCCGGCAGGCGGCGCAGGCTCTCGGCGTCATTCAGCACCTTGCGGGTGACGATCTCGCCCCGGGCATCGCGCAGCGGCAGGCTCTGCGCGGCCGCAATACCGGTCGGCAGGCCGGCGTCGTTACGCTGGAAATCTATCCGCAGCCAGACGCCAAGATCGGACATGGCCCAGAGCCCCGCCCCGTCGGCATCCACCACCAGGCCGGAATAGCCGCCGAACGCCCCGTCGCCCGCGATCAGCAGGCCGCCGAGATAGTCGAGCCGGCCCAGCCGGGCCTGGGCCGGGTCATCCGGATTGAGCTCCAGGGCCAGGCTGCGCAGGCTGACCGACTCGGCCCGGACGGGCATCGGCCAGGCCGACCCCAGCAGCCCGAGAAAAGCCCACAGGGCGAAGCTAATCAAATGTTTAGCTTTGCTCGCGACAGTCATTGAGTATGCTTCCCATTGGTGGAGGATCGGGCGGAATCATGGCCGGCACGGGCGCAGGCGAAGCGGATGTTTCAGAACGGTCGCCGACAGGCCTGATGCGGGCCCCGGCGCTGTTCGTCGGCATTCTGCTGCTCCTGCTCAGCGGCGTGGTCGGATCGCAACTCTACCGCCAGTATAATGACGAAATCGCGGCGGGACAGGCGACGGCGCGGTCGGTGGCCAATCTGCTGGAAGAACATGCCAGCCGCAGCTTCGGCGCCGTCGATATCTTCCTGCTCAATTATGCCGAGACCTTGAGCGGCATGGCCGGCACCAGCCCGGTCAGCAGCCTGTCGGCCCTGCGCGAGCGCATGAATGCGCGCCTCAGCGAACTGCCGCAGGTGCGCGCCTATCTTGTGCTCGACGAAAATGGCAACTCGATCATTGATAGCGGCTCGGTCACGCCGCGCGCCTTCAACGGTGCCGACCGCGAGTATTTCCGCCTCCATGCCGAACGCCCCCATCAGGGCCTGTTTGTCGGCGAGCCGGTGCAAAGCCGCATCAACGGCCTATGGGCCATCAGCACCAGCCGGCGGATCAACAGGCCCGATGGCAGCTTCGGCGGCGTGATTCTGGCCGCCGTCGATCCGAAGTATTTCATCAATTTCTACCGCGACGTCGCCATCGGCGATGGCAACTCGCTGACGATGTATCATGCCAGCGGCATCCGCATTGCCCGCATTCCAGAAACCGGGCCGGACATCGGCACATCTGCGGCCAGCCTGCCGATGTTCAATCCGCCACACAGTGACCGCGCGCGCAGCGAACTGCGCACCACAGGCGGTCTCGATGGCGTCGTCCGCTACCTCGCCGTCAATCATGTGCCGGGTTATCCGCTGGTGATCGGTGTCGGCATCGCCCGCGACAACGTGCTGGCAACCTGGAGAGAAAACCTGATTTTCGGCGTGGTCGCGCTGATTCTGGCCGCCACGGCAGGCATCGGCTTCCTGATGATCCTGCATCGTCAGATGGTCAGCCGCCGCTCCGCCGAGCAGCGCCTGTCGGATGCGATCGGCAGCCTGTCGGATGGCTTCCTGCTTTACGACCAACAGGACCGGCTGCTGCGCTTCAACCAGCAGACCGTCGCCATGCTGCCGGCGCTGGCGCGCTTCGCCGGCCGCGGGCCGACCCCGTTTGCCGATGTGATGCTGGCCCTGGAAGATGATTTCGGTCCGCCGCCTTCAGCCGATCGCCGCGCCAAACGCGTTGCCCATCGCCACAAGATGCTGTTCGAGGAAAGGCGGGGCTACCAGTTCGAGCGGCGCACCGCCGACGGTCGCTGGCTGCGCTTCACCGTCAACCCGACCCAGGAGGGCGGCGCGGTCGACATCATCACCGACATCACCGCTCTGAAGCAGGCCGAGCAGCGCCTGAACGATGCCATCGAAGCCCTGTCGGAAGGTTTCGCGCTCTTCAGCCGCGACGGCTATCTGCTCAAGGTGAATCAGCGCTATTACCAGCTGACCGGCCATGACGTCGGCATCGTGCGACCCGGTGTGCATAACCGCGACATCATGGCCAATGTGATTTCTACCGGCCGCGCGCTCGGCCGCGAGGCCGAAGCCATCGCCCATGTCGCGGAACTGCAACTGGATTTCGAAAACCCCTCGGGCCAGCCTTTCGATATCCAGGCCCGGCCCGGCTACTGGCTGCGCACGGTGCGGCACCGCACGCTGGACGGCGATGTCATCACCATCGTGTCGGATATTTCCGACCTCAAACAGGCCGAGCAGCGCCTGCGCGATGCCATCGAAAGCCTGTCCGACGGCTTTGTGCTGTATGGCCCGGACAACCGCCTGATCCTTGCCAACAGCAAGCTCTATGAACTCACCGGGCATGACCCGGCCGTCGTCAAGGCCGGGATCAGCCATACGGAAATCATCGATATCATGGAACAGCGCCGGCAGAAGATCTGGCCGGACACAGATCACGATGACTATGCCGCCATGCTGCGGTCTGAGCATCTCAATCCGACCGGCAGGCCAATTGATCGGGAGTTCCTGCCGGGACAATGGCTGCGCAGCGTGCGCCACCGCACCGCCGACGGCAGCACGATTTCGGTGGTGAGCGACATCACCGACCTCAAGCTGGCAGAGCGGCGCATGCGCGATGGCATCGAAGCCCTCTCGGAAGGCTTCATCCTGTTTGGCCCCGATCAGCGCATGGTGATGGCGAACAGTCGCTATTATGACGTTTTCGATCTGGAGCCGGATTCGCTTCCCGTGGGCGCGACCATCGATGAAGTGGTCGACATGGCCGCAAAGCGGCGCCAGAAATCCTGGCCGAACTTCGATCATCAGGGCTATATCACCGCCGCGCGTGCCGATTATCACAATCCATCGGGCCGGCCGCTCGATGGCGAATTCCTGCCCGGCCGCTGGCTGCGCAACCTGCGCCACCGCACCGCCGATGGCGGCGTGATCCTGGTCGCCAGTGACATCACCGACCTCAAGCTGGCCGAGCAGCGCCTGCGCGATGCCATCGAAACCCTGACCGAAGGTTTCGTGCTGTATGACAAGGAAGGCCATCTCGCGATGGCCAACCAGCGCTATTACGAAATGACCCGGCACGATCCCAAGGTGGTGCGGCCCGGCACGCATTTCAGCGAAGTCATGCGCATCACGGCGATGCGGCAGGCGGAATACGACACCGGACTCGATCTTGAACACTACATTGAATCGCTGACGCGCGAATTCAACCGGCCAACCGGCAGGCCCATCGATGCGCAGCCTTTCCCCGGCGTGTGGCTGCGCATGCAGCGTCGCCGCACAGTGGATGGCGGCGTCATCACGGTGTTCAACGACATCAGCGATCTCAAGCGTGCGGAACAGCGCCTGCATGATGCCATCCAGGCGATCAGCGATGGCTTCGTGCTGTATGATCCAGACGACACCATCGTGATGTACAACGCGCGCTTCCTCGACCACAATCCCGGCATTGCCCATATCATAAAGCCCGGCATCACCTTCGAAGCACTGCTGCGCAGCGCCATTGCCGCCAATATCCTCAATCTGAACGGCGCCGATGCCGATACCTGGGTTGCGCGCCGCATGCAGCAGCACCGCAATCCCGGCGTGGCAATCGAACGCCAGCTGCAGGATGGGCGGTGGATCCTGGTGCATGAACAGCGCACCGCCGATGGCGGCATCGTCGGCATCGGCACCGATATCACTGCGGTGAAACAGGCCGAGCGCCGCCTCTATGATGCCATCGACTCGGTCAATGAAGGTTTCATCCTGTATGACCAGGAAGATCGCGTGGTTCTGTTCAACCAGCGGATTCGCGACCACTTCGGCGAACTGGCCGATGTGATCCAGCCCGGCGTCAGCTTCGAGGAAATCACCCGCATCGGCGTGGCACGCGGCGTGTTCCAGATCGGCGACATGGACCCGGAAGCCTGGGTTCAGCGCCGCCTTGAACAGCATCGCAATTCCACCGAGGCGCATGAACGCCGCCTGAAGGATGGCCGCTGGCTGCTGGTGCGAGAGCAACGCACCGCCGATGGCGGCATCGTCGGCACCGGCACCGACATCACCGCGGTGAAACAGGCCGAGCGCCAGATGTATGACGCCATCGAGAGCATTTCCGATGGCTTCGTGCTGTATGACAAGGATGAGCGGCTGGTGCTGTGCAATTCGCGTTACCGCGAATTCTATCAGGAGATCGAAGACCTGCTGGTGCCGGGCACAAAATTCACCGAAATCCTCAAGGCCAGCGTACAGCGCGACATGGTGGGCATGGATCAGGAGTTCCTGGAGGAATGGCTGGCCGAGCGTGCCGAGCTGTTCCGCCGCGGCAGCGGCAGCACCGAAACCCGGCTGGCCAGCGGCCGCTGGGTGCGCAATACGGAACGACGGACCTCCGATGGCGGCGTTGTCGGCATTCGCACCGACATCACCGCCCTGAAGGAACAGCAGGCGACCCTGCATCGCAATATCGCCGACCTGGAAGCGGCCAATCGCCAGGTCGAGCAGCAATCCTTCCGCATGCGCGAACTGGCCGACCGCTACGCCGAGGAGAAAGAACGCGCCGAGGAAGCCAGCAAGGCGAAATCGGAATTCCTCGCCATGATGAGCCATGAAATCCGTACGCCGATGAACGGTGTTCTTGGCACGATCGGCCTGCTGCAGAATACCGAACTGACGAAACACCAGTACAAGCTGGTCACCACCTCGCGCGAATCAGCCGAGCATCTGCTGACCCTGATCAACGACATTCTCGACTTCTCCAAGCTCGAGGCCGGCCGCATCGATCTGGAGACCATCGATTTCGATCTCGCCCATCTGGTCGAAAGCGCCATCTCGATGATGAATCCGCGCGCGGTGATGAAGGGCCTGCGCATGACCAGCGAGATCGCGCCGGGCGTGCCGCGTTATCTCAAGGGCGATCCGGGCCGCCTGCGCCAGATCCTGTTCAACCTGGCCGGCAATGCCATCAAGTTCACCGACAAGGGCGAGATCCGCATCCTGGTCGACAGCACGCCGCAACCCGATGGCCGTCACCTGCTGTCGGTCAAGGTGCGCGATTCCGGCATCGGCATCGCGCAGGACAAGATCGACCGGCTGTTCGGCCGCTTCAGCCAGGCCGACAGTTCGATCGCGCGCCGCTTCGGCGGCACCGGCCTGGGACTGGCGATTTCCAAACAGCTGGTTGAACTGATGGGCGGCCGCATCGGCGTCGACAGCGTCGAGGGCCGCGGCAGCACCTTCTGGTTCGCCCTGCCCCTGGCCGAAGGCCAGCCGGTGCAGACCGAAGCCCCGGTGCAGACCGTTGGCCCGGCGACCCAGCGCAGCCTTCGCATCCTGGTCGCGGAAGACAACCAGGTGAACCAGATGGTGATCGGCCTGATGCTGCGCCAGCTCGGCCATCAGGTCGATGTCGTCATCAACGGCATCGAGGCCTGCGAGCAGGTACAGAAAGGGCCTTATGATCTCGTGCTGATGGACATGCAGATGCCGGAAATGGACGGCATCACCGCGACACAGACCATCCGTCGCCTGCCGCCGCCCTGGGCCACCATCCCGATCATCGCGCTGACCGCCAATGCGATGGAAGGCGACCGCGAACGCTATATCGCAGCCGGCATGGACGATTATGTCGCCAAGCCGATTGCCCTGCCGATGCTGGTGACCGCGATGAACCGCGTACTGGGCCGCGCCGAACAGGCCAGTGCTGCCGCCGGCGACGCACCGCTGCCGGGTCCGGCACCGCTGGATGAAAAGGCCAAAGCCGGCCTTGGCAACCTGCTGGCCTCGCTGAAAAAGCTGAACTGAAAATCAGGCGGCGCGGCCGCCCGCCTTGCGCGGCTGGCCCGGGCGGCGGCCCTGGCCCTTGCCCGGCTCGGGCGTCTCGTCGAACAGCTCGGCGAGCTTTTCCATCATCACGCCGCCCAGTTGCTCGGCATCGACGATGGTGACCGCGCGCTTGTAATAGCGCGTGACATCGTGACCGATGCCAATCGCGGTCAACTCGACCGGCGAGCGACGCTCGATCCAGTCGATGGTCTCGCGCAGGTGGCGGTCGAGATAATTGCCCGGATTGACCGACAGGGTGGAATCATCCACCGGGGCACCATCGGAAATCACCATCAGGATGCGGCGCTGCTCGGTGCGCGCCAGCAGGCGATCATGCGCCCAGAGCAGCGCCTCGCCGTCGATATTCTCTTTCAGCAGGCCCTCGCGCAGCATCAGGCCGAGATTGCGGCGTGCCCGGCGCCAGGGCGCATCGGCGCCCTTGTAGACAATGTGGCGCAGGTCGTTCAGGCGGCCCGGCTGGGCCGGCTTGTTGTCGGATAGCCACTTCTCGCGGCTCTGGCCGCCCTTCCAGGCGCGCGTGGTGAAGCCGAGGATCTCGACCTTCACGGCGCAACGCTCCAGCGTGCGCGCCAGAATATCGGCGCACATCGCCGCCACGGTGATCGGGCGGCCACGCATCGAACCGGAATTGTCGATCAGCAGCGACACCACGGTGTCGCGGAAATCGGTGTCGCTTTCCTGCTTGTAAGACAGCGGCAAGGTCGGGTTGGCGACGACGCGCGCCAACCGCGCTGCATCGAGCATGCCTTCCTCGAGATCGAAATGCCAGGAGCGCGACTGCTTGGCCATCAGGCGGCGCTGCAGCCGGTTGGCCAGCTTGCCGACGACGGACTGCAGGTTGCTGAGCTGCTGGTCGAGATGATGGCGCAGCCGTGCCAGTTCCTCGGTGTCGCACAGGTCATCGGCGCCAACCACTTCATCGAACTGCTTGGTATAGGCTTTGTAGGTCGCCTCGCGGTTATGGCCCATCATGTCCGACACCGGCGGACGACGGCCCTTGCCGGCTTCCTCGCCGGAACCGGCGACCTGCTCTTCCATGCCGGCTTCGGCATCCATTTCCACCGACTCGCCGCCCGAGGCATCGGCGGAGTCGGCCTGCTCCATGCCGCTGGAAGCCGCCTCGCCCTGTTCGGACTCCGACCCGTCGGACTCGCTCTGCGGCTGCTGGCCCTGGCTGTCCTGGTCCTCGCCCTCGTCCTCATCATCCATCTCGCCGCCTTCTTCATCGGCAAGTTCGAGATCCTTGATCAGCTTGCGCGCCACCTTGGCGAAGGCACGCTGGTCGCCCATGCTGTCCATCAGCTTATCGAGATCGGCGCCGCCCTTTTCCTCGATCCAGTCGCGCCACAGCGCCACCATCTTCTGCGCCTGGGCGGGCACTTTTTCCCCGGTCAGGCGCTCGCGCGCCATCAGGCCGAGCACATCGGCCAGCGGTGCCTCGGAACGGTCCTTGATCTTGGCATAGCCCTTGGAGCGGCAGCGCTCGTCCAGTGCCGCGTTCAGATTCTGCGCCACGCCAGCCATGCGGTTGGCGCCGATCGCCTCGACACGGGCCTGCTCGACGGCATCGAACACCGCGCGCGCCGTGCCACCCTGGGGCAGCAGCCTGGAATGCAGGCTGTCGTCGTGATGGCGCAGGCGCAGCGCCATGGCATCGGCCATACCGCGAATCTGCGCCACCTCGGCCGCCGGCAGGTCGCGGCCGGGCACCGGCAGGCGCGCGCGCTTGCCGCGCAGGCCGGGGGTTTCCGGACCGAAGCTGACCTGCAGGTCGCCGTCATGCGAGATCGCCCGCGTCGCCGCGGTCAGCGCGCGCTTGAACGGTTCGATCGGGCTTTCCGGCTTGCTGGCCATGGCCAAACGCTCCGGCTTACGCCAGATCGGCCTTGGCGGCGGTTTCCGGCAATTCCTCACCGAAGCTGCGCTGGTAATACTCGGCCACCAGCGGGCGCTCCAGTTCGTCGCACTTGTTGAGGAAGGTGAGGCGGAAGGCGAAGCCGACGCTGCCGAAGATGCGCGCATTCTCGGCCCAGGTGATCACAGTGCGCGGGCTCATCACGGTGGAGATATCGCCGTTGATGAAACCGGCGCGGGTCAGTTCCGCCACCGCGACCATGTTCTGGATCGTCTTCTTGCCCTTGTCGCCGGTATAGCTCGGCGACTTGGCCAGCACGATGGCAACCTCGTCATCGGCCGGCAGGTAGTTCAGCGTGCAGACAATGCTCCAGCGGTCCATCTGGCCCTGGTTGATCTGCTGCGTGCCATGATAGAGGCCCGTGGTATCGCCCAGACCGACGGTGTTGGCCGTGGAGAACAGGCGGAAGGCCTTGTGCGGGCGGATCACGCGGTTCTGGTCGAGCAGCGTGAGCTTGCCTTCGACTTCCAGCACACGCTGGATCACGAACATCACGTCCGGACGGCCGGCATCGTATTCGTCGAACACCAGCGCCACCGGCGACTGCAGCGCCCAGGGCAGGATGCCTTCGCGGAATTCGGTGACCTGCTTGCCGTCGCGCAGCACGATGGCGTCCTTGCCGACCAGGTCGATACGGCTGATATGGCTGTCGAGATTGACGCGCACGCAGGGCCAGTTCAGGCGGGCGGCGACCTGTTCGATATGGGTCGACTTGCCGGTGCCGTGATAGCCCTGGACCATGACGCGGCGGTTGTAAGCAAAGCCGGCGAGGATGGCGAGGGTGGTCTCGCGGTCGAAGCGATAGGTCGGATCGAGATCGGGGACATGCTCGCTCGTCTGACTGAAGGCAGGCACCTTCATGTCGCTGTCGATGCCGAACACGTCGCGCACGGAAATCGTGATATCCGGCATATCGGCTGCCGGCTGGGAAACGGACTTGGTCTGAAGGGCCGTCATCGTCACTCTCGGATCTTTTGGGCTTATTATTTACGCCGTGGGGAGATCAGTGGCTCAAGTATAGCCACGCGATTGCAGATAGGCATAGGCTTGGGTGATGGTTTTCAGCCGTTCCTCGGCCTCGCGGTCGCCGCCATTGGCATCCGGATGATACCGCTTCACCATTGTTTTATATTGCTTTTTCAGCTCAGCCTTCCGCAACGGCAAGGTCACGGTGGCGAGATCGAAGCCCAGGCTGAGCAGGGCCTCGCGCTCACGCGGCGGCAGGCGCAGTTCAGCACTGCTTTTGCGTTTCGCCTCGCCCATGCGCAGGCCGACATCGGCCAGAATCCCGAGGTCGTCCTTGACCCAGACCTTGGGGTCTTCCTCCTGCGGCTTGGTGCCCAGCTTCCAGGTCGGCCGATGGCCGAGCACGTCTTCGCGCTGGTATTTCTCGATATCGGCGTCGGTCATGCCGCGGAAGAAGTCCCAGCCGGCATTGTACTGGCGCACATGATCGAGGCAGAACAGCCAGCGGCCGTCGCGCGACTCGCGGCTTTTCGGCGCCGGAAACCGGCCTTCCGCGCTGCAGCTCGGGTGATCGCACTGCCGCAGGCCGCGCCGGCCAAAAGCGGCTTCGGCTTCGATTCCGAGGAAGAATTTCTGCTGGGCGCGCGCGCGGGACATGACTGTCAAAGTATGGGTCGGGCGGGCAGCACTGGCAAGGCCATAGGCCCTGCCTTACCCTCTTGCAAAGCTGCAATTTTCTTGAGGCCGTGAGGAGTTTTCGTCATGTCGATCGCCACCCGCATCAACACCAAGCTGACCGAGGCCCTGGCACCGACCCGGCTTGAGCTGGTGGATGAATCCGCCCATCACGCCGGCCATGCCGGCATGCAGGGGCTGGCGGCGCAGGAGACCCATTTCCGCCTGACGGTGGAGGCCGAAGGTTTCCGCGGCATGACACGGGTGCAGCGCCAGCGCCTGATCTATCAGATTCTGGCCCAGGAACTGGCCGATGGGGTGCATGCCCTGGCCATTTCCGCCCGGGTGCCCGGCGAGTAGCGGGTATTTCCACCGCAAAGTGCTCCGCCCACCGACCGGTTGATTTTGCGTTGCAACTTCACCAGTCATATTTCTACCAATAGTACAACCTTTTCATTTGAGGAAGCGGCAACTATCCATTATAGGTTGCGGTATGCCGACGACACGCCGCCCACAACACACCTCAACCGCGCATGGCTCCAGCCTGATCACGCGAAACCTGCGGCTCGGCCGCGGTCGCACCAGCATCCGCCTGGAACGTCTGGAATGGGCGGCGCTGGACGCCATCTGCGGCGCCGAGGGCGTCGACCGCCATCACTTCGCCATGCAGGTGGATCGTGATCCGGCGCGGCGGGAAAAAACCCTGACCTCGCGGGTGCGCAGCGCCATCCTCGCCTATTTCGTGGCGCGTTCCGGCATTCGCGTGCCGTTGCTGGGCAATGGCCTGGCGACCGTTGGGCTCAGCCCAGCACCAGGGCCAGCAGAGCGGGAAGAGTCGCGAAACTGAGCAGGGTGGAAATCACCACCAGGCTGGCCATCGTCTGCGGATCGCGACTGTAGCGCACCGCGAAAATGTAATTCACCACGGCCACCGGCATCGCGCACTGGATGATGAAGACGCCGCGCGCAACGCCCTCCAGACCCAGCAGCCAGCTCAGACCGAAACCGGCCCCCAGCCCGGCCAGCAGACGCAGCGCCGACAGCAGCAGGCCGCGCGTGAGACCGTTGACCTTCAGCGTCGCCAGTGAAACGCCCAGCGTGAACAGCATCAGCGGAATAGCAATGCCGCCCGCGGTCTGCAGGCTGCGCATCACCCAGACCGGCGGCTGCAGTTGCAGGAGATTGCCGGCCACGCCGATCAGCACGGCATAGATCATCGGCGAACGCAGCACGGCGGCCAGATTGCCGCGGCCGGCCAGGATCGATTGGCCGATGGTGAAATTACCCAGCGAACTGACGGCGAAAAAGATGATGCCAAGCGCCAGGCCCGGCTGGCCATAGGCAAACAGGCTGAGCGAAAGCCCGGCATTGCCGGCATTGGGAAAGGTCAGGCCGGCGACATAATCGCGTACCGACAGCTTCATCAGGCGCAGCACGGCGGCATTGATCGCCATGAACGCCACCATCGCCGACAGCGTCGCCAGTGCCATGGTGCCGATCATGCTGCGGTCGACTTCGGCTGCCAGCAGGGCATGGATGACCAGACACGGCGTGCCGAAATTGGTCACCAGCAGACTGATCTGGTCGATCTGGAACGGCTTGCCGCGCGCCGCCCACAGCCAGCCGGCACCGGCCAGCACCACCAGCGGCGCGATCACCGAGAAGATTTCAGCAAACAGTGCGAAGGACATCGCGACCGATCAGGCCGCAGCGAGCTGTTCGGCCAGCAGCGTTTCGACCACCTGCGGCAGCACATCGTTTTTCTGCACGGCGCGGCCGATCGCCTCGGCCAGGATGAAGACCAGCTTGCCGTCGCGCACTTTCTTGTCCTGCTTCATATGCTCCAGCAGCACGCTCGGCGCGAAGGCCCTGGCACCATCGACATCGGCCAGTTTCGCCGGCAGGCCGCTGTCGGCCAGATGCGCTTCCACGCGCGGTGCCAGCTCGTGGCCGCACAGGCCGAGTGCAGCCGACAGCCGGAAGGCCAGTGCCATGCCGACCGCGACGCCCTCGCCATGCAAAAGACGCTGCGAATAGCCGGTTTCCGCCTCCAGCGCATGACCGAAGGTATGGCCCAGATTGAGCAGGGCGCGCTCGCCCTCTTCGCGTTCGTCGGCCGCCACGATTCGCGCCTTGTGCGCGCAGCAGCGCGCCACCGCTTCGGTGCGCAAGCCCAGATCGCCGGCCAGAAGCTTCGCGCCGTTCTGTTCCAGCCAGGCATAGAAATCGGCATCACCCAAGAGGCCGTATTTCACCACCTCGGCATAGCCGGCGCGCAGCTCGCGCGGCGGCAGCGTATCCAGCAGCGCCACATCGGCCAGCACCAGACGCGGCTGATGGAAGGCGCCGATCAGATTCTTGCCCTGGCGGCTGTTGATCGCGGTCTTGCCGCCCACGGAAGAGTCGACCTGCGCCAGCAAAGAGGTCGGAACCTGGATGAAATCCATGCCCCGCCGCAGCACCGAGGCCGCGAAGCCGACCAGATCGCCGACCACGCCGCCACCCAGCGCGATCAGATGATCGCGGCGTTCGATCTTCAGCGCCAGCAGGGCTTCGCACAACTGTTCGAAACCCGCATAGGATTTCTGCTTCTCGCCCGGCGGCAGGATCACCGCCTCGCAGCCGATATTCTTCAGCGCCAGCGCGCGCTTCAGCGTATCGAGATGCCGGGCCGCCACATGCTGGTCGGTGACGATCACCGCAAACGGCCGGCGCAGCAGCGGCGCGATATGCTCGCCGGCACGCTCCAGCAGGCCGCCGCCGACCCGGATGTCGTAGCCACGGTCGTCGAGATCGACGCGAACGGTCTGATGCAGGCTCATGAAAACATCACTCAGTCGCTGGCCGTAGTCGATGCATCGGCCACCTGGCGATAATCCGCCGGCAGGGCCTGGATGATCTGCTCGACCACCGCATCATGCGGCCCCTCAATACTGGTGACTGTCACATCGGCCTCGGCATAGACCGGATAGCGTTCGCGCATCAGCTTCTCCAGCGTGCCGCGCAGATCGCCATTGGCCAGCAGCGGACGGTTCGAACGACGCGCACAGCGCTTCACCAGCACATCGAGATCGGCCTTGATCCAGATCGAGCGGCCACGCTCGCGGATGCGGGCGCGCGTTTCGGCATTCATATAGGCACCGCCGCCGGTGGCCAGCACGATCCGCGGCTGGTCCAGCAGGCGGGCAATCACCTTGCGCTCGCCATCGCGGAAGGCGGTTTCGCCATGTTCGGCGAAAATTTCCGGAATGGTGGCGCCGGCCGCCTTTTCGATCTCGACATCGGCATCGAGGAAATCGAAACCCAGCCGGTGGGCGAGGCGACGGCCGATCGAGCTTTTGCCGGCCCCCATCAGGCCGACCAGCACGAGGCTGCGCACGGTCTCGCCGGGCAATGCTTCCGTGGCGCCCGCACCCCCGGTTCCGGCAGAACGGGGGGCATCGGGCGGCGCGGCCACGGCGGCGACGGTCTCGATTATGCTCACGCCCATTCCTCGACTGCTTGGCCCTAGACACCCGGCCTGCGGTCGCCTCCCGGCGACCGGAATAACCGGATTTGCCTTTGCCGCCCGCCGATTGCCTGGGGCCGGCAGCGCCGATACAATAGAGCAATCGAGTCATAATTCCAGCGCGCGGCGCTGCGGCCCCTTGGCAATCAATGGCCGGCTGCAGCCCCGCCGCTCTAGTCCGGAGTGCCGTTCACATGGCCCGTATGTCGATGATCCTGGGGCTGGTTCTGGTGCTGGTGGTGGGGGGCGGTTTCGCCTTCCTGGCCAGCTGGGACATTCCGGCGCCGCGCGCCAAGGTGGAAAAGGTTATCCCCGCCGACCGGCTCGGGAAATAATCCATGACGCCCCGGCCGGCGCGTCCTCTTGCCACCCTGGCCGGCGTTACCCTTGCCTGGTCGCTGTTGGCATGGTCCGGCGCCATGGCCCAGCCCGTCCGCCTGATCCCGCCGGGCAAGGAAGACCCTGCCGCCGCCGGCCAGGACAGCGCGCCCCAGCAGCTCACCGTGCCGCCGCAGACCAACACCATGCCGACCGGTATGGTCGCGCCACCACCACCCCCTGCTCCGGCCCAGGCCTCGCAGCCCTCGATCCTGCCCGTGCAGGCCGCACCGCTTGCGCCGCCGGCAACTGAGCCACCCGCCTCTGCCGAGAGCGGCCAGAAAGCCCCCGATTTCGTCATCCAGCCGCTGAAGGCCCCCGACCCCTCCTCGGCCGGACTGCTGGACGACAGCAACGGCGGCCTGGGCAGCGCCATGTGGCAGGGCTCGACCCGGCCGCAGGCCCTGCAGGCCATGGGCGTGCTGCCCGCGCCGGTATCCGGCCCGGCCCTGCGCGACCTGCAGCGCCGCCTGCTGCTCACCGTTGCTGAAGTGCCGGCCGGCAATGTCGCCGCGCCCAGCCTGCTGGGCCTGCGCGTCGCCCAGCTCTACCGGCTGGGCCGGCTGGCCGAGGCCGAGCG
>NZ_CALRUC010000062.1:0-26040 GCF_943371255.1 Ferrovibrio terrae
CCCGCGATCTGCGTCGTGGTCAGCGCCGCCACCTGCGTCGCGCTCAGCGCCTGCGCCTGGGTGGTGTCGAACGCATTCAGGTTGCTGGTACCCAGCGCCGCCAGCTGCGGGCCGGTCAGGCCCTGGATCTGCGTCGTGCCCAGCTCGGCGATATCCGTCGTGCGCAGGCCGGCGATCTGCGTCGTGGTCAGCGCGGAAATCTGCGTCGCGCTAAGCGCCTGCGTCTGCGCCGTGGTCAGGGCATTCAGGTTGCCGGTGCTCAGCGCCGCCAGCTGCGGGCCGGTCAGGCTGCCGATCTGCGTCGTGGTCAGTTCGCCGATATCGGTGGTGCGCAGCCCGGCGATCTGCGTCGTGGCCAGCGCCGCCACCTGCGTCGTGCTCAGCGCCTGCGTCTGGCTGGTGGTCAGAGCGTTCAGGGCAGCGGTGGTCAGGGCCGCCACCTGGGTACCGGCAAGCGCCGGCAGCACCGTCGTGGTCAGCGCACCGACCTGGGTCTCATTCAGCACGCCGACCTGCTGCGTCGTCAGCGCCCTCAACTGGGTGGTGCTGAAGCTGGCGATGGCGGTGGTGTCGAGCGAGGCGACCTGCGTGGTGCTGAGCGCCGCGATCTGCTGCGTCGTCAGTGCACCCAGCTGCGCGGTGGACAGCGCATCCAGCTGCGCCGTGCTCAGCGTCGCAACCTGCTGCGTCGTCAGCGCCGCCACCTGCGCCGTGCCGAGTTCAGCGATATCGCTGGTGCGCAGACCCTTGATCTGTGTTGTGGTCAGCGCGGCGATCTGCGTCGCGCCCAGTGCCTGCACCTGGCTGGTGGTCAGCGCGTTCAGGTCGGCGGTTTCCAGCGCCGCCACCTGCGTCGCCGTCAGGGCGCCGACCTGTGTCGGGCTCAGCTCGGCGATATCGCTGGTGCGCAGGCCGGCGATCTGCGTCGTGGTCAGGGCGGCGATCTGCGCCGTGCCCAGCGCCTGCACCTGGCTGGTGGTCAGCGCGTTCAGGTTGGTGGTGCTCAGCGCCGCCACCTGGGTGGTGGCCAGCGCCGACAGCGCCGTCGGGGCGAGCGCGCTCACCTGGGTCTCGGTCAGTGCGCCGATCTGCGCCGTGGTCAGCGCCTGCAGCTGTGTCGTGCTCAGGCTGGCAATCGCGCTCGCATCGAGCCCAGCGACCTGCGTGGTGGTCAGTGCCGCAACCTGCTCTGCCGTCAGCGCGCCCAGTTGCGTGGGGGCGAAGGCATCCAGCTGCGTGGTGCTGAGCGCGGCGACCTGTGTTGTCGTCAGCGCCGCTACCTGTGCCGTGCCCAGTTCAGCGATATCGCTGCTGCGCAGGCCGGCGATCTGCGTCGTGCTCAGCGCAGCGATCTGCTCGGCGCCCAGCGCCTGCACCTGCGCGGTGCTCAGTGCATTGAAGTCGGCCGTTTCCAGCGCCGCCACCTGCGTCGTGGTCAGGGCCTGCACCTGCACGGTGCTCAGCTCGGCGATATCGCTGGTGCGCAGGCCCTTGATCTGCGTCGTGGTCAGGGCAGCAACCTGCTCCGCCGTCAGCGCTTGTGCCTGGCTGGTGGTGAGCGCGTTCAGGTTGGTGGTGCTCAGCGCCGCCACCTGGGTGGTGGCCAGCGCCGACAGCGCCGTCGGGCTGAGCGCACCGATCTGGGTCTCGGTCAGCGCGCCGATCTGTTCCGTGGTCAGCGCCTGTAGCTGCGACGGGCTCAGCGCGGCGATGGCGGCCGTGCCGAGCGAGGCGACCTGCGTGGTGGTGAGCGCCGAGATCTGCTCTGTCGTCAGCGCGCCCAGCTGGGTAGGAGCGAGGGCGTCCAGCTGCGCCGTGCTCAGCGTCGCCACCTGCGTGGTGGTCAGGCTGGCGACCTGTGCCGTGCCCAGTTCACCGATATCGGTGGTCTGCAGGCCGGCGATCTGCGCCGTGGTCAGCGCCTGCACCTGCTCCGCCGACAGCGCCTGCACCTGCGCGGTGTTCAGGGCATTCAGATTGGTGGTGCTCAGCGTCGCCAGCTGCGTCGTCGTCAGGCCCTGGATCTGCGCAGTGCCTAGCTCGCCGATATCCGTGGTCTGCAGGCCGGCAATCTGCGTGGTGGTCAGCGCGGCAACCTGCTCCGCCGACAGCGCCTGCGCCTGGGCGGTGCTGAGCGCATTCAGGTCGCTGGTCTCAAGCGCGGCCAGCTGCGTCGCGGTCAGGGCGCCGATCTGCGCCGTGCTCAGCTCGGCGATATCGCCGGTGCGAAGCCCCGTGATCTGCGCGGTGGTCAGGGCCTGCACCTGCGCCGCCGACAGCGCCTGCACCTGCGTGGTGTTCAGGGCATTGAGCGCCGTGGTGGTCAGGGCCGCCACCTGGGTGGTGGCCAGCGCCGACAGCGCCGTCGGGGCGAGCGCGCCCACCTGTGTCTCGTTCAGCGCGCCGATCTGCGTCGTGCTGAGCGCCTGCAGCTGCGCCGTGCTCAGCGCGGCAATGGCGCTGGCATCCAGCGCGCCGATCTGCGTCGTGGACAGCGCGGCAACCTGCTCTGGCGTCAGCGCGCCCAGCTGCGTGGTCGACAGCGCATCCAGCTGCGCCGGGCCAAGGGCTGCAACCTGCGTGGTGGTCAGGGCAGCGATCTGCGTCGCGCCCAGCTCGGCGATATCGCCAGACTGCAGGCCCGCGATCTGCGTGGTGCTCAGCGCGGCGATCTGCGTGCTGCCCAGCGCAGCCACCTGGCCGGTGCTGAGCGCATTCAGGTTGGTGGTGCTCAGCGCCGCCAGCTGGCCGGTGGTGAGGGCGCCAACCTGCGTCGGGCTCAGTTCGGCGATATCGCTGGTCCGCAGGCCGGCGATCTGTGTGGTGCTGAACGCAGCAACCTGCTGCGTGCTCAGCGCCTGCACCTGCGTGGTGTTCAGCGCGTTGAGCGCGGTGCTGCTCAGCGCCGCCACCTGCGTGGTGGCGAGGCCGGCGATCTGCGTCGGGCTGAGGGCCGATACCTGCGTGGCGGTGAGGCCGCCGATCTGTGTCGTGGTCAGTTCGGCGAGATCGCTGGCGCGCAGGCCGGCTATCTGCGTGGTGGTGAACGCGGCAACCTGCGTGGTGCTCAGCGCCTGCACCTGCGCCGCAGTCAGCGAATTCAGCGCTGTGGTGGTGAATGCCGCGAGTTGCGTGCCGCTGAGCGCGGTCAGCCCGGTCGGCGTCAGGGCGGCGGCCTGGGTTTCGGTCAGCGCCGCGATCTGCGTCGTGCTGAGCGCCTGCAGCTCCGTCGTGGTCAGGGTGCCGATGGTCGCGGCCGCGAGCGCATCGCGCTGCGCCGCGCTCATCGCATCGAGTTGCACCCAGGTCAGCGCCCCGGCCTGCGTCACACTCAGGGCAACCAGCTGCGTGGTGCTGAGCACCCGCACCTGTGTCGTCGACAGCGCCCGCAGCTGGGCAGTGCTGAGCGCATTCACGTCGGTGGTCTCAAGCGCCGCCACCTGGGTCGCGGTGAGCGCGCTGATCTGTGCCGTGCTCAACTCGCCGATATCGGTGGTGCGCAGGCCGCGTATCTGCGTGGTGGTCAGTGCGGGAATCTGCTGCGTGGTCAGCGCCTGCACCTGGCTGGTGCCGAGCGCATTCAGGGCGGTGGTGGTCAAGGCCGCGAGCTGCGTGCCGGCGAGCGCCGTCAGCACCGTGGTGGTCAGCTCGGCCGCCTGGGTTTCCGTCAGCGATGCGAACTGATCGGCAGTCAAACGCCGTGCCTGCGTCACCGTCAGGCTGCCGATGGTCGCCAGCGCCAGGGCATCGCGCTGCGTGGTGTTCAGCGCCGTCAGCTGCCCGCTGGTCAGGGCGCCCGCCTGCGTCGCACCGAAGGCGCCAAGCTGGGTCGTGGTGAAGGCCTTGACCTGCGACACCGTCAGCGCCTGCAGCTGGGCGGCCGACAGCCCCTTCAGGTCGGAGGTTTCGATCGCCGCCACCTGCGCGGTGGTCAGGGCCTTGATCTGCGCCGTGGTCAGCTCGGCAATATCTGTGCTGCGCAACCCGGCGATCTGCGCCGTGGTCAGGCCCCGAACCTGCGTCGTCGTCAATGCCTGCGTCTGCGCGGGGTCGAAGGCGCTGAGGTTGGTCGTGCTCACAGAGCGCAGCTGCGCCGTGCTGAGTGCGCGCAACTGTCCCGTGGTCAGTTCACTGATATCCGTGGTGCGCAGGCCGGTGATCTGCGTCGTGGTCAGGGCCTTGACCTGGGAGGCGGTCAAGGCCTGCGCCTGTGCCGTATCGAGCGCGTTCAGGTTGGTGCTGCTCAGCGCCTGCACCTGCGCCGCGCCAAGCGCCTTCACCTGCGTGGTGCTGAGTTCGCCGATATCGGTGGTGCGCAGGCCCGCGATCTGCGTCGTGGTCAGGGCCTTGATCTGCGACCCGGTCAGCGCCTGTGCCTGCGCCGCGTCGAGCACATTCAGACTGGTCGTGCTCAAGGACCGCAGCTGCGCGGTGCTGAGTGCCCTGAGCTGCGTCGTGTTCAATTCACCGAGGTCGACGGTGCGCAGACCCTCGATCTGCGTCGTGGTCAGGGCCTTGATCTGCCCTCCGCCCAGCGCCTGCGTCTGCGTTGCGGTGAGCGCGTTCAGGTTGGTCGTGCTCAGCGCCCGCAACTGCGATGTGCCGAGCGCCTTGAGCTGCGTCGCGGTCAGGTCGCCGATGTCGGCGATGCGCAGGCCCGCGATCTGCGTCGTGGTCAGGGCCTTGACCTGCGAGGCGGCCAGCGCCTGCGCCTGCGTCGTGTTGAGTGCATTCAGGTTGGTGGTGCTCAGCGCGCGCAACTGCGTGGCGCCCAGCCCGGCAATCGCGGTGCCGGTCAGCGCACCGACCTGGGTTTCGCTGAACTGCCCGATCTGGGTCGTGGTCAGCCCCTTGACCTGCGCCGCATTCAGGCTGCCGATCGCCGTCGTCGTCAACGACGCGATCTGCGATGTGGTCAGGGCCTTCACCTGCGTCGCCGACAGCGCCTGCAGCTGCGCGGCATTCAGGACATTCAGATCGGAGGTCTCGAATGCCGCGATCTGCGTGGTGGTCAGCCCCTTGATCTGGGTCGATGACAGTTCAGCCACATCGTCCGAATAGAGCGCGGTGATCTGCGTCGCGGTCAGGGCGGCAATCTGTGACGCCGACAGCGCTTGCGTCCGCGAGGTATCCAGGCTGTTCAGATTGGTGGTGCTCAGGGACCGCAACTGCGGCGCCGTCAGCGCCTTCAGCTGCGTCGTGCTCAACTCGGCGATATCGGTGGTGCGCAGGCCGGCAATCTGCGTCGTGGTCAGCGCCTTCACCTGCGTCGCCGACAATACCTGGATCTGCGTCGCATCCAACGTGTTCAGGTTGGTCGTGGTCAGGGCGCGCAGCTGCGTCGCGGTCAGCGCCTTCACCTGCGCCGTGGTCAGGTCGGCAACATCGGTGGCTTCGAGCGATGCGATCTGCGTGACGGTCAGGCTGGCAACCTGCGCCGTCGTCAGCGCGCGCCGCTGCGTCGTGTCGAGCGCGTTCAGACTGGTCGTGCTCAGCGCCTGCACCTGGGCGGGCGCCAGTCCGGCAATCGCCGTGCTGGTCAGCGCACCGGCCTGGGTCTGGTTCAGCGCGCCGATCTGCGCGCCGCTCAGGCCCCGCACCTGCGTCGCGCTCAGCGCGCTGATCGCCGTCGTGGTCAGCGCGGCAACCTGTGCGGTGGTCAGTGCGCGGATCTGCGTGGCGCTCAGCGCCTGGATCTGCGCGGTATCGAATGCATTCAGGTCGGCGGTTTCGAGCGCCGCCACCTGCGAGCCGGTCAGGTTCTTGATCTGCGTGGTGGTCAGTTCCGCGATATCGGAAACCCGCAGGCCGGCGATCTGTGTGGTGGTGAGCGCGCGAATCTGGCTGCCATTCAGCGCCTGGGTCTGCGTGGTAACGAGCGCATTCAGATTGGTCGTGCTGAAGGACTGCAACTGGCCGGTCGACAGCACGGCGAGCTGCGCCGCATCAAAGACAAGCTGCGAGCTGTCGAGATAGCCGAACTGCGCGGCGGTGAGGGCTTTGACCTGCGTGGTGCGCAGCGCGTCGATCTGCGTGGAACTCAGGGTTTCGATGGCGCTCTGGGACAGTGCGGCAATCTGGGTCGACTTCAGCGACTGGATTTCGGTCGTGGCGAGTCCCTGAATCGCGGTCGTGGGCAGAGCCGCGATTTGCGTCGCCGAATAGAGGCTAATGCTGGCCACTTTGAAATTCTTCCCTAGAGCCTGCAGCACACCCCGCATGCTTTGTCAGCACCGGCCGCGCCCAATTTACGCCGCAACCAAGCGACGATTCCCACCGTGCACAGGGTCGCCCGGCACGGCCTAAAAATCCATCAAATTCTAGGGAAATTTGATATATTTTCGCAATCACTCCGGGTGCGGCCTATGGTCGCGAATCCGGACCACGGCGGATACAGCCGGGCGCCGGCGGCTCAGGCCGGGCTATCCATCACTTCCTTCACCTTGCCGGCCAACTGACTGAGCGAAAACGGCTTCGGAAGAAAGTTAACATGGGCGGATTTCGCCATATTCGTGCGCAAGCTGTCTTCAGCGTAACCAGAGATAAACAGAATTTTCAGGTCGGGCCGGCGAGTTCTGAGCTGGGCGGCCAGGCTGGGACCATCCAGGTTCGGCATCACCACATCCGAGATCAGCAGCTCGACGCGGTCGAGCTGGTCTTCCGGCAGGGCCAGAGCCTGCTCGCCCGACGCCGCCTCGATGACGGTGTAGCCCTTGTTGCGCAGCGCCCGGGCGGCAAAGGCGCGCACCGCATCCTCGTCCTCGACCAGCAGGACCAGGCCCTGGCCAGTGAGATCGCGGCTGTCGGGACGGGCATCGTCGCGGCTGGCGGGCAGATCATCGGCCGTCGGCTTGTGCCGCGGCAGGTAGAGGCGGAAGCAGGCGCCCTCGCCCGGCGCGCTTTCGACATGAATGAAGCCGCCGGTCTGCTTGATGATGCCGTAGACGGTGGACAGGCCGAGGCCGGTGCCGGCGCCGACTGCCTTGGTGGTGAAAAACGGATCGAAAATCTTGGCCATGTTTTCCGGCGCGATGCCGTGGCCGCTGTCTGTCACCTCGATCAGCACATAATCGCCGGGCGGGATCGTTTCGGTGCCGAGCTGCATCGCATACTCAAGCGCGTGGTTGAGCGTGCGGATCAGCAGTTCGCCGCCTTCGGTCATGGCATCGCGGGCATTCACCGCAAGATTGATGATCACCTGTTCAAGCTGGCCCTGGTCGACCTTGATGAGGCCGAGATCGCGGCCATGCACCATCTTCAGCGTGATGGTCTCGCCGATCAGCCGGCCGATCAGGTTGCGCAGATCGGCCAGCACATCGGTGATATCCAGCACCTTGGGCACCAGGGTCTGCTGGCGCGAGAAAGCGAGCAGCTGGCGCACCAGATTGGCGGCACGGCTGGCATTCTGCTTGATCTGCATGATATCGGCAAAGGACTGGTCACCGGGCTGATGCCGCTGCAACAGCAGGTCGCAGAAACCGATCATCGCGGTGAGCAGGTTGTTGAAGTCATGCGCGATGCCGCCGGCGAGCTGGCCGACCGCCTGCATCTTCTGGCTTTGATGGAACTGGGTCTGCAGGCTGCGCTGCTCGGTGGTATCGACCAGATAGACCAGTTGCGCCGACTGGCCGTCATCGCGTTCGGCCGAGGATGCGGCAAACACCTCCACCACGCGCTCGCGCGGACCGTCGAGCCGCACTTCCAGGGCGCGGCTGAAGGTCTCGCCGCGCCGCAGCGCGATGAGATGCCGGGTCAGCATCAGCGCATCCTCTTCGCGCACCAGGGCGGCCAGCCGCTGGCCCAGCCAGTCCTCGCGGCCGCAGAGCTGGGCGAAGGCCGCATTGGCCTCACGGATCGTGCCGGCAGAGTCGAGCACCAGGATGCCGATCGGCGCCTGGTCGAAGAAGCGGCGGAATTCGGCCTCGACCGGGCGCAGTGTGCCGCGCTGGCGCAGCTCCAGTCCCAGATCATGCACCACGGCGCTGTAGCGCAGCGGCCTGCCATCCGCATCGGGCACCATGGTCTGGCTGACGCTGACCAGCCGCAGGCCGGCACTGCTGTCATCAGTGCCATTGTCACCGGCGCCGCTTTCTGGCAGCGGCCTGAGCTTGGCTTCGCCGCCGGCCCAGTCCGGCGTCATCGCCTCGTTCTCGCGTGCCTCGCCATGGCTCAGCACATCGGCCAGCAGGAGATCGCTGCCGACCAGCTGTTCGGGCACCGTGCCAACCCAAGCCGCGAAACTGCGATTGGCAAACAGGAAGCGGCCGTCGGGCGCCACCGAATAGAGGCCGACCGGCGCGTTGTCGATAAAGGCCGCCAGCTCGTCGCGCTGCTGGCGCACCGCCACCAGGGCGGCGGCATTGTCGGCCACCTCCTGGATATCCCAGATCACCCAGTTGCGCCGGCCAGGCGCCAGCATGGCGGTGACGCGCAGCGACAACACGCCACCGGCACCGTGGATGGCAACATCCTCCTGCACCGCACGGCCGAGCGGCAGCAGGCTCTGCAGGCGGGAAATGGTCTCGGCATTGCCGATCTCGCCGCCGAGCAGCACATCGGGCGCATGGCCGCCCTCGTTGCCGAGCCGCGCCGCCAGCACGCGATAGGCCGTGTTGTCGGCCAGCAGGTCGTGGCCGCGGGTGATGGCGCGGGCAAACGGGCTTGCTTCGGCCAAGAGCCAGGCGGCACGGCGGCGCGGCGATCCGATCAGCGAAGCAAAGGACAGCGTCATGCGCTATTCGACCGTCTCGACCTTGGGGTCGTATGTGGTGTCGATGCCGTCTTTCAGCTTCATGACATAGGAGATCACCTCGGCCACGGCGCGGAAATGCTCGACCGGAATTTCCTGGTCCAGGTCGACCTTGAAGAGCGCGCGCGCCAGCGGCGGGTTCTCGACGATCGGCACCTTGTTCTCGGCGGCGATCTCACGGATGCGCTTGGCGATATTGTCGGCGCCCTTGGCCACCACGATCGGCGCCTCGGACTGGCCCTGATTGTATTTCAGCGCCACGGCAAAGTGGGTCGGGTTGGTGACCACCACGCTGGCCTGCGGCACGGCGGTCATCATGCGCTGACGCGCGCGCTGCATGCGCAACTGCCGCAGCTTGGCCTTGATCAGCGGATCGCCTTCGATTTCCTTGTATTCGTCTTTCAACTCCTGCCGGGTCATGCGCAGCTGCTGCATGTAGTTGTAGCGCTGGTAGACATAGTCAGCGATGGCGACGACGAACATGATGCCCAGCAGCGCGCCAACCACCTTGATGGTGATGGTGAGGCAGAGCGGCAGGATGACGCTGAGATCGAGATCGATCAGAACCTCAAGCTCGTCAAGCTCGGGGATCAGGATGCCGAGCAGGATGCCGCCGATAATGGCGATCTTGGCGATGTTCTTGATGAATTCGACCAGGTTCTGCAGGCCGAACATGCGCTTCAGGCCGGCCATCGGCGACAGTTTGTCCAGGCTCGGCTTGATGCGCTCGAAGGTCACGTGAATGGGATTCTGGATCATGCTGGCGGCGAAGCTGGCCAGCACGAACAGGCCCAGCACCGGCGACAACACGATGCCCAGATCCATCATCAGGTCGACGGCGATGCGCGTCAGCTGGCTGGGATCGACCGGAATCAGATGCGGTTGCGCGAAAAACACCGTGGTGGCGCCGACCACGCGGCTGGACAGCGAATCCGCCAGCATCCACAGCGCGATGGTGGCCGCCAGAAAGGTGAACCAGTAACTGATTTCCATCGACTTGGCGATGTTGCCCTTGTCGGCAGCATCGGCAAGCCGTTTCCCGGAAGGGTCTTCGGTTTTGGAGTCTGGATCAGTGTCTTCCGACATCGTCCGCTCCTAGCGCGGGGCGAGGAACTGCGCCATGTGTCCCTCGACATGCGTGGTGAATGACAGGCCGATGGCGCCGAGCGACAGGCCGAGCACGACAAAGGCCATGGCGATCTGCGGCGCCTGCATGATGAAAAAGATCTGCAGCGACGGCATCAGGCGGTTGAGCAGGCCGAGCGCCACGTTGAAGACAATGCCATAGACGATGAAGGGCGCCGCCAGCTTCATGCCCAGCGCGAAGCCGTCGGCCACCAGCCGCACGGCAGAATCGGCGAAATCGCCGAAGGACGGCGCCTGCATCGGCGGGAACAGCACATAGCTGTCGTAGGCCGCCTGCAGGCCGAGCAGGTGCAGGTCGGTGGCGAAAACCAGGCCGATGCCGAGGAAGGTCAGCGCGCTGGAGACCAGCACGCTCTGGCCGCCCTGGTTTGGATCGAAGAACATCGCCGCCGCCAGGCCGGCCTGCAGCGCGATGATGGTGCCCGCGACATGCATGGCCGACATGATCAGGCGCACCATCATGCCGAGCGCCAGGCCAAAACCCAGCTCGCTGATCACCAGGAAGGCCATATGGAAGGGCTGCGCCGGGATTGGCGGCAGGGTCGGGCCCAGGATCGGCACCACCAGGGCCGAGGTCAGCAGCGCGATGGTGAGACGGAAGCGCGACGGCACCGAGCTTTCGCCTACGGCCGGCAGCGCCATCATCGCAGCGCCCAGGCGGCAGAAGATCAGCACGAACACGTAGATATTGCCGGCGACGATCTCCTGCAGCACCGCCGGCTACTCCAGACCGGCGATGCGCAGGGCCAGCTGCTCCATGAAGCTCACCATGACGCCGATCATGAACGGCATGGTGATGACCAGGGTGCCGAAGATCGCCAGGATTTTCGGCACGAAGGTGAGCGTGGGTTCCTGCAGCTGGGTCACGGCCTGGAACAGCGAGATCACCAGGCCGATCACCAGGCTGACGATCATGGCCGGGCCTGCCACCTTGAGCAGCACCCAGATGGCTTCGCGCATAACGTCTACAACTTCGACGGCCGTCATCGATTCGGTCTCCGCCGCCGATCTTACCTGATTGTGTGCTGTTTCCCCAGCCCAAGGCGGGGGACTCAAACCGCGTTGCCCGCAAGACCCGCCCGCAGGCCGGTCAGATCGGCATGCGCAGGATTTCCTGGTAGGCGCTGATCACGCGATCGCGGATCGCCACCACGGTATCCAGGGTCATTTCGGCATTGGTCACCGCGGTCACCACATCGGTGACATCGGCCTTGCCGGACACGGCCTTGGCCGAGGTTGCCTCGGCGGTCTTCTGGGCATTGAGCGTGTCCTGCAGCGCCTCGCCCAGCATCTGGCCGAAGCCGCTGTCGCCCTTGACCTTGCCGGCATCCATGCCGCCGGCGATACCGGCCAGCCCGCCAAGCGTATTGGCAATCCGCAAGTCAGCCATGGTTTAACTCCTTCATATCCGACCGGATCAGCCGCGCAGCAGATCGACGGTCCGGTTCAGCATCGCCTTCGCCGAGTCGATGACGTTCAGGTTAGCTTCATAGGTGCGCTGGGCTTCGCGCATGTCGGCCATTTCGATCACCGACTTCACGTTCGGCATCTTCAGATAGCCGTCGGCATTGGCGGCGGGATGGCCGGGATCGTATTTCAGCTCGAAATCCGAACGGTCCTGCTGCGGCTTCTGCGCCTTCACCAGGTTGGCGCCCATGGCGCGGTCGAGCTCGGACTTGAAATTCACCACCTTGCGGCGATAGGGGTCGCTGCCCGGCGTCTTGCCCAGAGAATCGGCATTGGCCAGGTTCTCGGCAATCGTCCGCAGGCGCTCGCCCTGGGCCCGCATGCCCGAGGCAGAGATTTTCATCGCGTTCTTAAGGTCCATGCGCCGTCTCCGTCGCTGTCCGGTTAGCCCTGGCCGGTTAGCCCTGGCGGTTGCCAATCGCCTTTTTCAGCAAGCCGACCTGCTTGCGATAAAGGCTGGTCATCAAGTTATGGTCGGCCTGGTTCTCGGCAATACTCATCATCTGCTGCTCGAGATTGACCGCGTTGCCGTTCGGCGCCGTTTCGTAGTTGCCCGACTTGGCGGTTTTCCACTGCTCGCTGCCACGACCGCTGAGGCTGCGGAAATGGCCGGGCTGCGTGACCGCGGCACCGCCGGACAACTGGCTGTTGCGCACCAGTTCGCCGAAGCTGACCTGCTTGAGATCCTTCGGCTTGTAATTCGGGGTATCGGCATTGGCGACATTCTCGGCCAGCACGCGCTGACGCTCACCCAGCCAGTCCATCCGGCGGGTAATTGCCTTGAGCACGTTGATCTTGTCGAGATCCATACCGTTACCTGAAGCGGCCCGCGGCCCGGACGATCCGGACCCGGCAGGCCTTTTTGACTGGCTCGCAGGCTGACTCCCAGCCTCTAAAGATTCGGTTAACCCGGGAGCGTGGTAGGATGCCGCATCTGCTCCGCCCCATCAGCCCAGACCAGGACGCCCGTGGCCGAACCGCCTGTCAAAAACCCTGCAAAACCGCCAAAACAAAAGGCGGTGGCGCTGCGGTATGACACCGATCATGAAGATGCCCCCCGGGTGGTGGCGACCGGCGAGGGGCATATTGCCGAGCAGATCGTCAGAATTGCCCTCGATAACGGCGTCACCATCCACAAGGACTCCGACCTGGTCGAAATCCTGTCCAAGCTGGATATCGATGCCCTGATCCCGGTGGAGGCTTTCGCCGCCGTGGCGGAAATCCTCAGCTATATCTATCGCACCCAGGGCAAGACGCCCGGAGACTGAGCCACTGCCGGCGGGGTCAACCCTATCAGCTTGACCCGACTCGCCGCCGGCCACCACAGTAGCCCGCAATCACGGACCATCGGTATGGAAAACATAGACTACACCCAAGTCGCACTGGCCTTTGGCGGCCTGCTGTTGCTGCTCGCGCTGTTTTACTACGGTGCCCGCGCTCTCTCGGGCTCGACGCAGCGCGGCGGCAAATGGCGCGCCGGCCAGCGCATCGGCGTGATCGACAGCATGCCGGTGGATGGCACGCGCCGCCTGGTGCTGGTACGGCGCGACGATACCGAACATCTGCTGCTGCTCGGCACCCATGGCGACCTGGTGATCGAAGGCAATATTCCGGTGACCCAGCCGCCGGCGCGGACGGCAGGCACCGGCCAGAAGCCGGCCACCACCGCCGAAGATTCAGGCGGCTGGCCGACATTGCGCGTTCCGGGCCGTGATCCCGGCCGTGAACCAGAGGGACGTGACCGTTGATGCGCCTGTTGTTGTCGCGCCTGAATTTGCGCCCTGCCCTGCCCTATTCGCTGGGCCTCGGCCTCATCCTGCTGCTGATGCCATCCTCGCTGCTGGCGCAATCGGTCAACATCGACCTCGGCCAGGGCGGCACATTGACCGGCCGCGTCATCCAGCTGGTGGCGCTGACCACCGTACTGGCGCTGGCACCGTCGATCCTGATCGTGGTCACCAGCTTCGTGCGCATCGTCGTGGTGCTGTCGATCCTGCGCAGCGCCATGGGCACGCAGTCGACGCCGCCGAATACCGTGCTGATGAGCCTGGCGCTGTTCCTCACCTTCTTCATCATGCAGCCCTATCTGGAGCGCGCCTATAACGACGGCGTGCAGCCGCTGATCGAGGAACGGATCGACGAACGCGCCGCTTTCGACCGCTCGGTGGCACCGTTCCATGAATTCATGCGCAACCATGTGCGCGAGAAGGATCTGGCGCTGTTCTCCGGCTTCGCCAAGGTGGCGCCGCCGGCGACAGCCGAGGAAATCCCGCTGCGCGTGCTGGTGCCCGCCTTCATGATCAGCGAACTGAAACGCGCCTTCGAGATCGGCTTCCTGCTGTTCATCCCCTTCATCGTGGTCGACATGGTGGTCGCCAGCGTGCTGATGTCGATGGGCATGATGATGCTGCCGCCAGTGATGATCTCACTGCCGTTCAAGCTGATCTTCTTTGTGCTGGTGGACGGCTGGAACCTGGTCTGCGCCGCCCTGGTCGAGAGCTTCATCGCGAGATGACGGTGCGGAACCGCGTCTTTTTCAGTTGATCGCGCTCAATCCGCCGCGGGCCACGCGCTCGCGATAGCGGCTCATGAAGGCCTCGTATTGCCCGACCTGCGCAATCGTCTGCGCCAGCTGGCGCGGATCGCTGGCATTGCGCGAGACCGATGAGGACACCGCGGCGAAGGTGGCTGCATCCGGCGTATCGCGGAACTTGGCATCGTAGCGACGGCGCAGCTCGTCAAGCGCGGCAGTGTCGTTGCTGAGCGCATAGGCGACCGCAAGCTGCATCACCTGCTTGCGTTCATCGGCCGACAGCGGCGCCGGATCGGTGTCGCGATTGCCCAGCATCAGGCTGGCGACGCGGGCAAAGGCGATCCAGTCCTTGGCGCGCCAATGCAGTTCTGAGCGCAAGGCGCGGGCTTCCGGGCTCTGGTCCTGGCCGATCAGGTTGAGCGCCTCGGGGAAACGATCGAGATCGCCCAGCGCGCGCGCCTGCAGCAGGGTGCGCTCCTGCTGCACCGACGGCGACAGGTTGGCCGCCTGGGTGTTCTGCAGCGCCTTCAGTGTGGCATCGGGATTGCGGTCCAGCAGATAGACCACCGCCAGCCGCGCGCCGGCGCGGGCGCGATCCTCGCCACGCAGGCGATACTGGATCTGATGCTCGAGCAGTTCGGCCGCGCGATTGAGCAGGTCGACCGAGACCAGGCGATCGGCCAGCTTGCTGATGATTTCATCGCCCTCGGGGCCAACCGGCGTCAGCTCGCGATAGTCGTAATACAATGCCAGTGCATTCAGCGGCGGCAGCGCCTGGGCACCGCCATCGAGGAACAGCTTGGCGAATTCGTCGCTCATCTGCTTGGTCAGCAGCGGCATTTCCGGCGAACGCGGGAAGTATTTCACCAGCTGGCGGAAGGTGTTGATGCCGCCGCGCAGGTCGCCGATGGCGAATTGCAGTTCGCCCAGACGGCGCAGCAGGTTGAATTCGAACGGGCCGCCGCGCCAGGCAAAGCGCAGGCTGTCGAGCCGCTCGATGGCCTGCGTCGTGTTGACCAGCTTGCGCGCCAGCATCATCTCGGTCTTGGCGAATTCCGCCAGCGCACGCGCGCGGCGGTCGCCGCTGCCCGAGGCAAGGTCGAAATAGCGGATCGCCTCTTCCGGCTTGTTGGTCGCATCGGCCAGCAGGCCGCGAATGTAATTGCCTTCCGCCGCCTGGCCGCGGCTGAGCGTATCGCCGTCCAGGGCACGCAGTTCCGCCGTCGCTGCGGTGATGTCGCCGCCGGCAAGCCAGGACCGCGCCATAGTCAGACGCAGGGACGCACGCAGTTCGGGCGGGAATTTCGCTACCGCCGCGCCGGCCAGCGAGAAAGCCCGCCGCGCCGCCGGCCAGTCATCGCGTTCTGCCGCCAGCATGCCGCGATAGGCGAGCACGTCGGGGTCATCGTCAAAAATCTTGGAATCGAGATCATTGGCTGCGTCGGTCAGCCGGCCGATGCGCAAGTAAGCGATGCCACGCAGGGCGCGATACATCTTGTCGCGCTCCAGATCCGGCTGCTCCGCCCGCGCCTTGGCCAGAACACCGAGTGCTTCGGGCTGCATGTCGTTGGCCGAATAGAATTGCGCCAGGGCCATGCGCGCGGCCTGCCGCTGATTGGGCCCGCTCAGGCCAATGCGGCGCAGCAGATTCTCTTCCTGCTCTGAATACGACTTGCCGTCGACACGCCGCCATTCGCTGAACTGCAGGATATCGAGGGTGCCGCTTTTCGGGTCGGCACCGCGTGGCGCCGACAGGGAAAGACCGTTTGCCGAGCCGATTTCGACACCGCGCGGGAAACGGTTGATCACCAGGTTGTCGGTATGCGGCTCGATGGCAAAGCCCTGGAAGCTGGGCAGCACGCTCAACTCGATGAAATCGCGGCGGCTCAGCACGCCGCCATTGGCGCCGGCAAACGGAATGACGATCAGGCTGTCGCCGGTATCGGGGTCAGGCACGCTGATCTGCACACCGGGATCGTTGGCGGCGAAGAACAGCTTGGCGCCACCATCGGCATCGAGCTGGCGCCGCACATCGATCTCGGGGAGGCGGTTGTTCACAGTGTTGGCGTCTTCCGGCACCGCGCCCGGTGCGGTTTCCTTCGCCACCAGCTGTTCGGGCTGAATGGTGTTGATGCTGATCTGCCAGCCGGCATTGCGACGGGTGAAACTGGCCGTCGTGCCGCTGGGCACCGTGAGCCGCAGCACGGTCAGACCCGGCACCGGCAACTGTTCAACGCCATTGATGGCGCCGCCCCAGTCACGCGTGGTGATCGGCCGCAGATCGACCACGGCATTGCGGTCGAAGACCAGCCACAGCATGCCGTTGCGCAGGAAAGCGGTGACGGCCACCGGGCGGGTCCAGGGGAAATTCAGCAAGGGCCCGGTGCGGGTTGAATCGACCGATGGCACCAGCGGTTCGCCGGTGAGCCGGTCGGTGGCCGGCGCCGGCATGAACGTCCCCAGGGCCGCCGTGCCGACACCGCGCACCGGTGCCGCCAGCGGCACGCCGCTGTTGGCGACCGTGGGCACCATGGCATTGCGGTCCTGCTGCTGCCCTGCAGCGGCAGCGGCAGGTGCCGTGTTGGCCTGCGATGGCGGAGCAGCCTGCGGTGCCGATGCGGGCGCCGGCGCCGTGCCGAGTGCGGCCGGTGGCACAACGGGGGTTGGCGCGGTGGGCGCCGCAGCCATCGGTGCCGGGGTGCGCGCGGCCGGGGCCTGCGCAGTGGCAGCGGGTGTCGGTGCTGGCGTCGCTTGTGCAGGCGTCGCTGGCCGGGCTGGTTCGGGGGCCTTTGCAGCCGGAGCCGGTGCGGGCGCCGGTGTCGGAGCCTGGGCCGGCTTCTGTTCGGCGGCCTTCGGATCGGCCGCCTGGCTGACATCGAGCACAACTTTCGCGCCGTCACGCCAGGCCTTCACGCCGGCCCCTTCGCCTATGGTGAAGCTGACGATGCTGGCGCCGCCTTCGCTGCGTGCGGACAGGCCGGTGACGCCGCGCGGCGGGAATTGCACCAGCCGGCCGAGATCGATGGCAGCATTGCGCTCGAAGCGCACCGCGGCCTGACGCCCCTCGGTGCTCAAGGCGAACTCGACACGCTCGGGCCAGTCGAAGACGAGCCGGGTATAGGTGGGGTGCTCGCCGGCCCGCATCTTCACGGCGCTGGCCGCTGGCGCGGCAGCCGGTGCGGCGGGACGCGCGGCAGGCTGCTGCGTCGGTGGTGTATTCCGCTGCTCCTGGTCCTGGGCGAGGGTGGTGGTGGCCGGCGCAACAGACAAGACAAGGCCGATCGCGCCGGTCACAAGAAGACCGGCGACCCTGCCATCGAGCGCACGCCCCTGGCGAACCTGCGGCTCGCCTGACGCACTGCCTGTGCCGCGCCTCTTCGCCATACTCCCTGTCTGCACAGTTTCGGTCTGCACCGGTTCGACTGACGCAGCCGGGACTCGCATCCCGGGCTGCCAATTATAAGAGCCTGTCAGGATAAGGCGATACCGTTAACAGATTGTTCTTTCGACCAGATTGGCCCGTCTGCGGCGCCGGCAGCAGGCCGGAACGCCCTCAGAAGGGCCCCAGCACGGCCGTAAGCTTGGCGCGCAGGCCGCCGACATCGAACGGCTTCACCAGATAGCCATCGACCCTGAGCCTGCGGGCTGCCAGCACGTTCTCCGGCCGGCTCTCGGCCGTGACCAGGATGAAGGGGGTATCGGCATAAAGCGGATCGCGGCGCAGCGTGTCGAGGAAGGCGATCCCGCTCATCGGCTCCATGTTCCAGTCCGACAGGATCAGGCGATAGCGCCGCTGGTGCATCATGGTCAGCGCGGTGACCGGATCGCCGGCGGTATCGATGTCGCGAAAACCCAGGTCGCGGAGCTGCTTGGCCACGATCGCCAGCATGGTGCGGTGATCATCGACCACCAGAATCGGCATGGACCAGTCAAAAGCCATCCCGATGGCTTAGCCCAGCCGCGTGAGAAAACCTAGCCGAACAGATTGAGCAGATAGCTCTGCGAGCCGACACCGCTGCTGCCGGTATCCTTGAAGGTCAGGTAGCGTATGACCAGCTTCTCGACCTCGCCCTTGTCTTCCTTCAGGGCCTTGACGTCGACGCGCCGTTCCAGCGCCGTCACCTGGCTGTCGACTTCCTGATAGGCCAGTTCCTGCGGGATGTTGTTGGCCACGGTGACAACTTCGCGCAGCACCGCATCGCCCAGCAGCTGCACGGTCATGCTCACATCCTTGATGCGGCGGGCGAACTCGATGGCGGCGCGCACGCCCGGCGCCTGCTCGTCGAGATGCCGCTCATAGGCGAGGCGTTCATAGCGCGTGACCATGTCCTGGGTGGTGGAGCCGAGCTTCAGCTTGACCACGCCCGCGAAAGGCAGGCTGAGATCCTTGGCCAGCTGCTGATAGCGCGGATCCTGGAACCGGTTGGCCAGCGAGTTGACGTCGCTCAGATCGCTTTCGAGAATCTTGCGGATCTTGCCGGGATACTGTTCCTCGCCGGCAAGGCCATAGGAATTCAGAATAAACTTCAGCAGGCGATGATTCTTGCTGTCGAACAGGTCATCGACCGTTTTGATGCCGTCAATGTTTTCCTTGTAGTACACGGCCTCCAGCTGCACATCGCTGCGCTCGCGGAATTTCTGGTATTCCGTGCTTTCGAACTCGTAGACCGCATTGACGCTGGATTTCTCCGGCGGCTTCTGCTCCTGCAGCAGCGCCTTGGTCTGCGAGGTGGCGTAGGACCGGGCATCACCCTCGGCCAGGCCGATGCTTTGCACCAGCTTGTTGTCGGTCGCCGGCACGGCCGGCGTGTCGGTCAACACCGCCTTGCCATTCAGATCGATCACCAGGCCACGCAGTTTGGCGAGGCTCGCCGGCAGCGGCGGCGAACCGGTGCCATCATTGACCAGCTTACCATCGGGGTCGTAGCCGATGGCATTGCCATCGACATCGTACTGATCGCCGGTGGCGCCGAAATTGTACTTCTTGGCCAGCTCGACTTCCTTCAGCGTGCCCAGGCGCGCCGCCGAATTCGGGTCGTTGAGATCACTGAGCAGGATATCGCGCAGCTTCTGGCGATTATTGAGATACAGATCGCCGAAGCCGTTGCCGTAAGCCAGTACCTTGAGGAAGCGGTCGTCGTTGACCAGCTCGGCAGAGGTCGCCGCCGTGGCTGCGCGGTTCTTGTAGTAGACCGTGTCGTTCTGAACCTGCGCGTTCTGCTCTTTGTATTGCTTGTTGCGCAGGCGCACGGCAGCATTGTTGAAGTCGCGCGTAATCTCGGCCGCCTTTTCCTTGGCGGTCTCGGTTTCATCGCCTTGCGCGTTTTGCTCGGCAAGTTTCTGCAGCTTCTTGTACATCGCCATCGGCGATACGGTCGCCGAACTGGGCGTTGCACCGGACAGAAGCGCAGTGAGATCGATAGCCATCCTTGCTCGCCTCCTGCGGCAGTGGTGATGGTGTGCCGAACCTATTCTGGGCTGGCACGCTTGAAATATCTGGCAACAATTTTACCACGGATACCGGGCGGGGCAATACCGGCTTTTGCCTGCCGGAACAACGCGTTAACCTTCAATTAACCGTGTTCTCAGCCGCCCGTGCCCGCGCGCGGTGCCGGCGCCGCCCCAGCGGCAGGCGCGCGTTGCGCCCCGGCCGGTGCCGCTGCTGCAGCCGGCGGCGCCTGCAACTGGCTTTCCGCGCCGGCACGCACGCTCGGCGGAATCTGCTTGCGGGTTGCCAGCCGCACCGTGAGATCCTGCGCGGTGGCCGGCGCCATATCCGCCAGCACCAGTGCCAGCTTGGCTTCCTTCATCCGCTCGACCACGCCGAGCAGGATATTCGGCTCCAGCTTCTCGAAGATGCGCGCGGCATCCTTGGGCTTCATATTCTCATAGACCTTCACCAGGCCCTGCAGGTTCTGCTCTTCCTGCTTGTCGTACTGCTGCACGATCTGCTTGATGCTGGCTTCCAGCTTCTTCAATTCGGCGATGCGGTCATCCAGCCGCTTCTCGGCGGCGCCCAGCAGGCTTTCGCGCAGATCGATCTCGCGGCCGCGCTGTTCGATCTGGTCGCGACGCTGCGCCAGATTGGCGAGCAGATCGATTTCCGCGCGGGTGAACGTGGTCGGATCCTTCTCCGCCAGCGACTGGATCGTGGCCGAGCCCGGACGCGGCGCCATCGACTGCGGCGATTGTGCCGCCGGCTGACCGGCGGCCGGTGCCGGGGCCGTCTGCTGCGGCGGCGCGGGAGCCTGCGCCATCTGTTGCGGTGCCGGCTGCTGTTGCGGTGTCAGTTGTGTCGGCTGGCCGGTCTGCTGTTGTCCGGTCTGCTGCTGCGCGCCGGCCGGCGTGACGAAAAGCTCACCCCTGCCCTGCCACAATGCGCCGATCTTAAGGCCGAGCAGCAAAGCCACGGCCAGAATCGTCAAGGGCAGCACACGCACGCGACTGGCCAGACTGCGACGCGCGCTGGTTCCTGCCACCGGCGACCGCGACGCGGCAATGTTCATCGCGCCTGCCTCAGGGCCATCAGCAACTCACGCTCGGCCTCGGAGCGCGGTTCGATCTTGAAATTGCGTGCATCACCTGCCGGAGCCGCGCCGGCAGCGGGCCGCTTCGGCGGGAATGGCGTCACCGGCGTCTGCGCCTGACCGCGCGCGACGGGTTCGGCCTTGCGCTCCATCGTCGCACGGTCCATCACGCGATCCATCGGCGTGCGCTCACCCGGGGTGCGGTCCTGGCGTGCGCTGCGGTTGCTGCTGGCCTCGCCGGCCAGGCGATCGGCCAGACGATCCGCCGTTTCGATCATGAAGCCAAGCTCCTCGCGCAGCGTCTTGGCCTGCTTCATGCGCTCTTCATGGGCGGTATCGGCGGTGGCCGATGCGGTCTTGAGTTCGGTCATGCCATGGCGCGCCTTGGCCAGCGCCTTGTCGAAATCGCCGATCAGGCGGCGCATTTCTTCCTGGTTGGCACGCAGATTGCCCAGCCGGCGATTCAGCACCAGAGAAATGCCGAGCGTCACCAGCAGCAGAACGGCCACAACAATTTCAACCATCATGGTCAGCGTCATCACACACCTCCCAGGTTCTTGAGCGTCCGGTCTATCTTGACGGCGATATTGTTGCCCATGCGGCCCATGCGGCCTTCAACCATGGAGATGCCGCCGCAGCGCATCATAATCACAGATTCCGGCGTGGCATTGAACATAATGGTTTTGCCCACCTCCAGGTTCATCACCTGGCCCAGTGTCATCACCTGTTCGTCCAGCACAGCTTCGATTTCCACATCGGTGGACCACAATTCGGTCGCCAAGTGGTTTTCCCAGATCGAGTCACGGCCGAACTTCTCGCCCATGAACATCTGCAGCAGAAGTTCGCGGACCGGCTCGAGCGTGGCATAGGGCAGCAGCAGCTCAAGACGGCCGCCGCGATCCTCCATGTCCACACGCAGGCGGGCAAGAATTGCCGCATTGGCCGGGCGGGCGATGGTGGCGAAGCGCGGGTTGGTCTCGATGCGGTCGTAGGAGAAGTTAACCGGCGCCAGCGGCTCGAAGGCGGCGCGCATGTCGTCGAGCACCACGTTGACCATGCGCTCGACCAGGTTGCGCTCGATGGTCGTATACGGACGACCTTCGATGCGCATCGCCGCCGTACCGCGGCGACCGCCGAGCAGCACGTCGACGATAGAATAGATGAGCGAGCTGTCGACGGTCAGCAGGCCATAGTTGTCCCACTCCACCGCGCGAAAGACGCTGAGGATGGCCGGCAGCGGGATCGAGTTCAGGTAATCGCCGAAACGGATGGAGGTAATATTGTCGAGCGAGACTTCGACGGTATCCGAGGTGCAATTGCGCAAGCTGGTGGTCATCAGACGCACCAGGCGGTCGAACACCACCTCGAGCATCGGCAGACGTTCGTAGGAAACCAGCGCGCTGTTGATGATGGCGCGGATGCCCGCGCGGTCTGATTCTTCTTCTACGGACGCATCGAAGCCTAAAAGACTGTCGATTTCGTCCTGATTCAGAATCCTGGTGGAGCCGCCGGCCTCATCGCCGCCGTCGCCGCCGGCCCATTCGGCGCCGCCGTCTTCGGGATTATCCGCCATGGACGCCTCGTGTGATCACTGGATCAACATTTCCTTGAACAGCACGTCATTGATCTTGAGCGGTGCCACCGCCTGGTTGACGCGAATCAGCAGTTCTTCCTTCAGCCGGTACAGGCCGGCCGACCCCACCAGATCGTCCGGGCGCAGTTCGCGCAGGTAGATCTGGAAATTGTCGATCACGCGCGGCAGCAGTTCGTTCAGCTTCGGCGTCGACAGCGGGTCATTATGCTCCAGCGACACCTTCAGCTTCAGATAGGACGCCTGCCGGCCGGTGGAATTCAGGTTCACCAGAATATCGGGCAGATCATAGAAGACTGTCACCTTGGGGAGTTCGGGCTTGACCTCGGCTTCCTCGGTCTTGCCGGCGAACAAGAAGAAATAGGCCGCGCCGCCGCCGCCCACGAGCAGCAGCAGGACCAGGACAGCCGCAACGATCACGATTGCCCGTTTGCCGCGCTTCTTTGGTGCGCCTTCGCCTTCGCCTTCGCCCTGGCCTTCGGTGTCGTCACTCATGCCTGCCACACATCCCTGGCACCAGAATCCGGCGTCTGCCGGTTCACTCCGGATGCCATTGGTAAGGGCCCACAGTTAACACTTTGTCAAAGGCCGGCAGTTTTTGCCGGGTTTGGTCCGCCCCGCCCCGGTCAAAAACCGCCGGGTTGCCGGAAAATTGAAAATAAATGGCCGTTTTCCGGTTAAAACTAAACTGGCACGCTGCCTGCAATACTACCGGCAACAACGGCTAACCGCGAGTTTCGTGTCATGGAAAATACCACTTACATCGGTCTTTCGCGCCTGTCGGGCATGCGTCGCCAGATGGATGTGCTCGCCAACAACATGGCGAACATGAATTCGAACGCCTACAAGGGCGAGCGGGTGATGTTCGAGGAATACCTCAAGGGCCCGAACGCCAAGGAAAAGACCAGCTTCGTCAACGACTGGGCCGTGCTGCGCGATTTCCGCGCCGGCAAGCTGGAGCAGACCGGCAACACCTTCGATTTCGCCATCAGCGGCAGCGGCTACCTCACAGTCGATACCCCGCAGGGTCGCCGCTACACCCGCGACGGCCATCTGCGTCTGGATGCCGACCGCCGCCTGGTGACCTCGGGCGGCCATCCGGTTCTGGATAACCGCGGCCGCGACATCATCATCCCCGATGGTCAGGGCACCCCGGCCATGGCCGTGGATGGCGCGCTGAATGTCGGCCAGCAGCAGGTCGCCAAGATCGACCTGGTGAACTTCCAGAACGAACAGGAATTGCGCAAGACCGCCCAGGGCCTGTTCGCAACCACGCAGGACACCATCGATGCCCCGGCCACCACCACGCTGGTGCAGGGCATGCTGGAAGCCTCGAACATCGAGCCGATCGTCGAAATGACCAACATGATCAATCTGCTGCGCCAGTACCAGGGCACGCAGAACCTGATCGACGGCGAGAACGATCGCCTCAAGCAAGCCATCCAGCGGCTCGGCCGCCAGAATTAATGAATTGACGGACCAGGAGACCTAGATCATGCGTTCGCTCAGCACCGGTGCCACCGGCATGATGGCTCAACAGCTCAATGTTGAAGTCATCTCGAACAATATCGCCAACATGAGCACGACCGGCTTCAAACGCCAGCGCGCCGAGTTCCAGGATCTGCTGTATCAGAATATGCGGCGCCCGGGTTCGACCTCGTCGGATGCCAACACGATCGTGCCCTCGGGCATCCAGATCGGTGTCGGCGTGCGCACCGCCGGCGTCTACCGTATTCATGAACAGGGCAACCTGACCACCACGGGCAACACCTACGATCTTGCCATCAGCGGCAAGGGCTACTTCCAGGTCACGCTGCCGTCTGGCGAAACCTCGTATACCCGCGCCGGTTCGTTCCAGGTCAATGCCCAGGGCCAGCTCGTCACCGTCGACGGCTACCTGCTCAATCCGGCCATCACCGTGCCGCAGGGTGCGCTGTCGGTGAATATCGACGCCACCGGCATCGTGGAAGCGCGCATCGCGGGCCAGACCAATGCCCAGCAGCTCGGCCAGATCCAGCTCGCCACCTTCGTCAACGAGGCGGGCCTGGAAGCGACCGGCGACAATCTGTTCCTTGAAACCGCCGCTTCGGGTCAGGCCACCGTGGGTAATCCGAATGCCGTCGGCTTCGGTGTGCTGCGCCAGGGTTACGTCGAAACCTCGAACGTCAATCCGGTGCAGGAAATCACCAACCTGATCACCGCGCAGCGCGCCTACGAAATGAATTCCAAGATCATCACCGCTTCGGACGAAATGCTGCAGACCGCAACCCGCCTGCGGTAACGGCTTAACGCGTATCACGGAGACCGACCATGGCCTCGCTTCGCACTCTTCTTCTCGCCGGCATCACAGCTGTCACGCTGGCGCTGCCGATCGTTCCTGCCCAGCCGGTTTCGGCGCAGACCAAGGTGGCCTCGATTGGTGCCGTGCGCGTGATCGGCGAACGCGAAATCGGCCGCCGCATCGCCGAGATGGTGCAGCAGCGCAATGGTGGCCGCCCCGTGGAAATCCACTTCCACGGCATGGGCAACGAGATCGAGGTGCCGGCCTCCGCGACCTCGGCCTTCCAGGTCGACGCCTTCTCCTACGATCAGCGCAGCGGCCGCTTCTATGCCACCGTGTCGAGCAACGCCAGCACCGAAACGCTGAAGCTGAGCGGCCGGGCCCAGGCCGTGGAAGCCATCCCGGTGCTGAAAAGCCGCATTGCCACCGGCCAGGTGATCAACCGCAATGACGTGGAATGGCTGCAGGTGCCGGCCCATCGCTATGGTGCCGGCTATATCGACCGCATCGAAGAGCTGGTCGGCCAGACGCCGCGCCGCGCGCTGGCCGCCGGCCTGCCGATCCGCAGTTCCGATATCGGCCGGCCGGAAGCCATCACCAAGAACGGCCTGGTCACCATGGTGGCGCAGGTGCCGGGCATGACCATCACCACCACCGGCCGTGCCATGGAGGCCGGCAGCATCGGCGACGTGGTCCAGGTGATGAACCTGCAGAGCAAGCGCACGATCCAGGCGACCGTGACCGGCATGAACCTGGTGCAGGTTGTCACCGCACCCAGCATCATTGCCTCGAATTGATTGACGCGTTGAGAAGGACACCCGCCATGACCCGCCATCCCCCCTCTTCGCTCGCCGCGCTACTGCGGATCGCAGCCACCGCCGGCCTCGCCCTCTCGCTGGGCGCCTGTGGCAACCTGAGCCGCCTGGGCGATATCGGCTCGGCGCCGCCGCTGAGCAAGATCGACAACCCGACCGAAGCGCGCGACTACCGCCCGGTCAGCCTGCCGATGCCGTCGCCGGAAGTGACGCCGCGCCATGCCAATTCGCTGTGGCGGCCGGGTGCACGCCAGTTCTTCAAGGATCCGCGCGCCACCAAGGTGGGCGACATCCTGACGGTGAATATCAACATCCAGGAACGCGCCCAGCTGCAGAACGACACCACGACCTCGCGCGACAACAGCGAGACGCAGGGCCTGCCAAACTTCCTCGGCCTCGAGGCTGCGCGTGATGGTGTCGGCGGTGTGCTGACCAACCAGGGTGCGCCCTCGGCAATGAACAAGGTGTTCCGCAACATCGACCCGGCAAACATGGTCACCATGAATTCCACCTCGCAGGTGCAGGGCAAGGGCCAGGTGAACCGCCAGGAGCAGATCACCCTGGTGGTGGCCGCGCTGGTCACCCAGGTGCTGCCGAACGGCAATCTTGTCGTGCAGGGCCGCCAGGAAGTCCGCGTGAACAACGAAGTGCGTGAGCTGATGATCCAGGGCATCGTGCGGCCGGAAGACATCACCGCCACCAACACGGTCGTGCATACCCAGATGGCCGAAGCGCGCATCGCCTACGGCGGTCGCGGTCAGCTGACCGACGTGCAGCAGGGCCGCTGGGGCCAGCAGATCTACGACATCATCTTCCCCTTCTAAGACACGAAAGGGATTTTCCGCCCCGCCCGAAGTTCGGGCACGCCAGAAAGCGCGTCAGGATCGCAGGATGCGAACCGCGGCAAAACGCCAGGGGCGAGAGCAAACGC
>NZ_CALRUC010000063.1:0-25398 GCF_943371255.1 Ferrovibrio terrae
GCGCAGGTCACGGTTGGCGAAATTCAGCCCGGAGGCGTCACGAAACTGCAGGTTGAGGCGAAGTCCGCCCCGCATGCCACGCGCGAAGCGCTCATGGCCGGCGATCAGGGGGTCGAGATCTTTCTGATGCACCACCGGGTCCGACATCGCGGCATATGACCATGCCGCCTCAGGGGGCGCCAGTATCTATTTGTCCGGGCACGGAAAAATGTGTTGATAACCCATTCGGAGCTGCCGCGCGGGCAGGCGGGCAAACAGGGCCAATCCAAGCCGGTTGCATTCCCCTCCCGAAGCGGATAAAAGGCGCCGTTCAAACCCACACGCAGGCTTACGCGGTTATCGGGGAGACATCCCGATACGGCGTTCCGGTGTCCGAGTTCCACACGAGGAGCGAAGGACGTGCCTGCGGCGGCCCAACCGGAGAAGGATATAGGATGAGCCTGCCGACCTTTACCATGCGTCAGCTGATTGAAGCTGGCGTGCACTTCGGACACCAGACCCACCGCTGGAATCCGAAAATGAAGTCGTATCTCTTCGGAGATCGCAACAACATTCACATCATCGACCTGCAGCAGAGCGTGCCGTTGCTGCACCGTGCCCTGCAGGCCGTGCGCGACACCGTCGCCGGCGGCGGCCGTGTGCTGTTCGTCGGCACCAAGCGCCAGGCTTCGGAAGCCATCGCCGATGCGGCTGCCCGCTGCGGCCAGTTCTACGTGAACCATCGCTGGCTCGGCGGCATGCTGACCAACTGGAAGACCATCTCCCAGTCGATCAAGCGCCTCAAGGAGCTGGAAGAACTGCTGGGCACGGGCGAGCAGAACACTGCTGGTCTGACCAAGAAGGAAGTGCTGAACCTCACCCGCGAGCGCGAGAAGCTCGACCGGGCGCTGGGCGGCATCAAGGATATGGGCGGCCTGCCCAGCATCATGATCGTCATCGACACGGTGAAGGAAGATATCGCCATCGCCGAAGCCCGTACCCTGGGCATCCCGGTCGTTGCGATCCTCGATTCCAACTCCGATCCGCAGGGCATCACCTATCCGGTGCCGGGCAACGATGACGCGCTGCGCGCCATCAACCTGTACTGCGATCTGTTCTCGCTGGCCGTGCTGAGCGGCGTCGAGGACCATCTCTCGGAGACCGGTGCCGATATCGGTGCTGCCGAGGAAGCCCCGGTTGAGCTGGCAGTGGCCCCGCAGGCGGAAGCCGCCGCCGACGGCGCTGCGGCTCAGGCCTAAGCCTGACCAATCCCGGTCGCGGCGCCTCTGTCGTTTTTCGACGGGGCGCCGCAGCCGTTTCCGACCCGGCCGTTGAACGGTCGCATGCACTGACATTGAGAGGATGACATGGCTGAGATTACTGCGGCCCTGGTGAAGGATCTGCGCGAGAAGACCGGCGCGGGCATGATGGATTGCAAGAAGGCGCTGGGCGAGACCGGTGGCGATCTGGACGCCGCCATCGACTGGCTGCGCACGAAGGGCCTGTCGGCCGCGGCCAAGAAGGCTGGCCGCGTGGCCGCCGAAGGCCTGGTCGCCGTTGCCATCAAGGACAACAAGGGCGCTATCGTCGAGGTGAATGCCGAGACCGATTTCGTGGCCCGCAACCCGCAGTTCCAGGCTGTTGCCAGTGGCATTGCCACGGTGGCGCTGGCGGCTGGCGAAGATGTTGCCGTGCTGGAAGCCGCGGCCTTCCCGGGCACCGGCCGCAGCGTGAAGGACGAGCTGACCCATGCGATCGCCACCATTGGCGAGAACATGACGCTGCGCCGCGCCCGCACGCTGACCGTCGATGGCGGCGCCGTGATTGCCTATGTGCACAGTGCGCTGGGCGACGGCATCGGCAAGCTTGGCGTGCTGGTCGGTCTGAAGTCGACCGGCAAGCGCGAGGTGCTGGAGCAGATCGGCAAGCAGCTGGCGATGCATATCGCCGCCGCCAATCCGCAGTCACTGAGCACCAAGGATCTGGATCAGACCCTGGTCGAGCGTGAGCGTCAGGTGCTGACCGAGCAGGCTGCCGGTTCGGGCAAGCCGGCCGAGATCATCGCCAAGATGGTCGAAGGCCGTATCCGCAAGTTCTATCAGGAAGTGGTTCTGCTGGAGCAGACCTTCGTGATCGACGGCGAGACCCAGGTCGGCAAGGCCGTGGAAAAGGCTGCCAAGGATGCCGGCGCACCCATCGAGGTGACCGGTTTCGTGCGCTTCCAGCTGGGCGAGGGCATCGAGAAGAAGACCGACGACTTCGCCGCCGAAGTCGCCAAGATGGCCGGCTGATCGGGCCGATTGACCGAATACCGAAAAGGGGGGCAAAGGCCCCCCTTTTTTATGCCCGGTTTACCGCCCCGGATTGTGGCCGGAATCCGGGCCTGGAATCGGGATCGGGACAGGGCCTGCGGCTGCCACCTGCGCCCGGGCGTGGTATAACCTTTGCCACAGAATCGCCGCGCTTTTCCGTCATCCCTTGGCCCGCGCCATCGCCAAGGACGCCGCCTGAGGACCATCCATGACCATGAAATACCGTCGCGTCCTGCTGAAATGCTCGGGCGAGGCCCTGATGGGCCCGACCCCCTATGGCATCGACTTCGACACCGTCGACCGCATCACCAGCGAGATCAAGGCGGTGCACAGCCTGGGCGGCGAGGTCTGCCTGGTGATCGGGGGCGGCAACATCTTCCGCGGTGTGGCGGGCGCCACCCAGGGCATGCAGCGTGCCTCGGCCGACTATATGGGCATGCTGGCGACCGTGATTAACGCGCTGGCCGTGCAGCATGCGCTGGAAAGCCATGACGTGCCGAGCCGGGTGATGTCGGCGCTGCGCATGGACACGGTCTGCGAGCCCTACATCCGTCGCCGTGCCATCCGCCATCTGGAAAAGGGCCGGGTGGTGATCTTCGCCGCCGGCACCGGCAATCCCTTCTTCACCACCGACACCGCTGCCGCACTGCGCGCCGCCGAGATGGGCTGCGATGCGCTGCTCAAGGGCACCCAGGTGGATGGCGTGTACAGCGCCGATCCGAAGAAGGACAAGACCGCCACCCGGTATGAAACCCTGACCTACATGGATGTGCTGCAGCGCGACCTGAAGGTGATGGATGCCTCGGCGATCAGCCTGGCGCGGGAAAACCGCATTCCTATTCTGGTGTTCTCCTTGCACGAGCCGGGCGGCTTCGCCAAAGTGCTGGCCGGCACCGGCCGGTGTACTGTAATCACCGGCGAATAGGCCCGATGGGCCTTTCAGCCTATTGATTGACTTAAGAAAAAAGACGGGAGCGGGCAGTGGCCGAACCGGATATTGACGACATCGAGCGGCGAATGAACAAGGCGGTCGACGTGCTCAAGCATGAGTATGCCGCCCTGCGCACCGGACGTGCCACGGTCAGCATGCTGGACCCGGTCCGCGTCGAGGTTTACGGCAGCGTGATGCCCCTCAACCAGGTGGGTACCGTGAGCGTGCCCGAGCCGCGCATGATCAGCGTGCAGGTCTGGGACAAGAGCAACGTCAAGGCGGTGGAGAAGGCGATCACGGCCAGCGGCCTCGGCCTCAACCCGCAGGCCGATGGCACCCTGATCCGCATTCCGATCCCCGAGCTGAACGAACAGCGCCGCAAGGAGTTGACCAAGGTGGCCGGCCAGTATGCCGAGCAGGCCAAGGTGGCGGTGCGCGGCGTGCGGCGCGACGGCATGGATAATTTGAAGAAGTCGGAGAAAGACGGCGACCTCGGCGAGGACGACGTCAAGATGTATCAGGACGAGATCCAGAAGCTGACCGACGACGCGACCAAGAAGATCGACGAGATCCTGGCGCAGAAGACCAAGGAGATCCTGCAGGTCTAGCATGTCGCAGCCGGTTGTATCGCAGGCGCTTGCGCCGTCTCCGCCGCGCCACATCGCCATCATCATGGATGGTAATGGGCGCTGGGCGAAGGCGCGCGGGCTGCCGCGCAACCTGGGCCATCGGCAGGGCATCGATACCGTGCGCGATGTGGTGCGCGCCTGTCGCACGCTGCGGATCGAATACCTGACGCTGTACGCCTTCTCGTCGGAAAACTGGAAGCGCCCGGAAACCGAGGTCGCCGGCCTGATGGAGCTGCTGCGGCTGTTCATCCGGCGAGAGCTGGACGACCTGTGGCGCAATGGCGTGCGCATCCGCATGATCGGCGACCGCAGCAAGCTGGCGCCCGACATCATGCAGCTGATCACCGATGCCGAGCACAAGACCCGCGACAACCGCACGCTGACTCTGACCATCGCGCTGAGCTATGGCGGGCAGGACGAGATCGTTGCTGCCTGCCGCCGGCTTGCCGAACAGGTTGCCGCCGGCAAGCTGCAGCCGGACGAGATCACCCCCGATCTGCTGGCCGCCAATCTGGAGACAGCCGGCATTCCCGATCCGGATCTGGTGATCCGCACCAGCGGCGAGCAGCGGCTGTCGAATTTCCTGCTCTGGCAGTCGGCCTACAGCGAACTGATCTTTATCGACAAACTCTGGCCGGATTTTTCTGCCCAGGATCTTGCCAGTGCGGTGGAGGAATTCCAGCGCCGCGAACGCCGCTATGGCGGCAGCGAGTAACTGCCATCACCATGACAATCGATAACAGTCTCAAGCTTCGCATCCTGTCGGCTGCCGTCATGCTGCCGGTGGCAATCGGCATCACCTGGTACGGCGGGCCGGTCTTTGCGCTGCTGGTGCTGTTTGCGGTGGTGATGATGCTACGCGAATGGCTGATGCTGCCCGGCGATGCGGTGACGCCGGCCTTGATGGGCTTTTGCATCGTGCCGCTCGCGGTCGCGCTCAGCAGCCTGTCCAACGGCAAGGTCGATTGGGCCTTCATGCTGCTCGGCGTTGCCGCCATTCTGGCGGCTGGCGCATTCGGCAAGCACCGTGTCTGGGCTTTCACCGGTGTGATCTATGCCGGCCTACCGAGTCTGACGCTGGTTTGGCTGCGCAACGATCCCGAACACGGCCGCCTGATCGTGTTCTGGCTGCTGGTCGTGGTGTGGTCCACCGATATCGGCGCCTATGTCGCTGGCCGCCTGATCGGTGGCCCGAAGCTGATTCCGAGCATCAGCCCGAACAAGACCTGGGCCGGGCTGCTAGGCGGCATGCTCTGCGCCGCGATTGCCGGCGGCCTGATCGCCCGGTTCGACCCGCGGTTGCCCGCCGATCTGCTGGCCGCCTTCGGCGCAGTGGTCGCCGTGGTGGCGCAGGCCGGCGATTTCACGGAATCCGCCATCAAGCGGCATTACAACGTCAAGGATAGCGGCACCCTGATCCCTGGTCATGGCGGTGTGCTGGATCGCCTCGATGGCCTGCTGTTCGCCGCGCCGGTCGTCGGTGTGGCGCTGCTGCTGTGGCAGGATAAGCTGTGGCCATGACCGCCCATTCTGCGATACGCCGCGTTACCATTCTGGGCTCCACCGGATCGATTGGCCGATCGACCATCGACCTGATTGCCCGCGAGCCCGAACGCTTTCCGGTCGAGGCACTGACGGCGCAAAGCAATGTCGCCCTGCTGGCGGATCAGGCACTCAGCCTGAAGGCCCGGCTGGCGGTGATTGGCGATGAGGCCCTGTTGCCCGAACTGCGCCACCGTCTGGCCGGCAGCGGCATCGAGAGCGCGGCCGGGGCAGGAGCCATCATCGAGGCAGCGGCACGGCCGGCCGAGTGGGTGATGGCCGCCATCGTCGGCGCGGCCGGGCTGGAGCCGACGCTCGCGGCAGTGAGGCGCGGCGCCACCGTTGCGCTGGCCAACAAGGAAAGCCTGGTCTGCGCCGGACCTCTGGTGATGCGCGAGGCTGCTCTGCATGGCGCCACCATCCTGCCGGTCGATTCCGAGCATAACGCGATCTTCCAGGTCTTCGACTTCGACGCCCCGGACAGTATCGACCGGGTGATCCTGACCGCCTCGGGCGGGCCGTTCCGCACCCTCAGCCTGAGCGACATGCGCGATGTGACCCCGGCGCAGGCCATCGCCCATCCGGTATGGAGCATGGGGGCGAAGATTTCGGTCGATTCCGCCACCCTGATGAACAAGGGTCTGGAGCTGATCGAAGCCAGCTTCCTGTTCCCGGTGCCGGAAGACCGCATCGAGGTGCTGATCCACCCGCAGTCGGTGGTGCACAGTCTGGTCTCCTATGTGGATGGCTCGGTGCTCGCCCAGCTCGGCACACCGGATATGCGGACTCCCATTTCGGTGGCCCTGGCCTGGCCGGCCCGGATGCCCACCCCGGCGGCCCGGCTGGACCTTGCGGCGATTGCCAAGCTGACCTTTGAAGTCCCTGATTTTGCTCGTTTTCCTGCCCTGAACCTGACGCGGCAAGCCTTGCAAAGCGGGGGCAGCGCCCCTACTATCCTGAACGCAGCCAACGAGGTCGCTGTCGACGCCTTTTTGAATGGCCGGATCGGGTTTCTCGACATCACCAGGATCGTCGAGCAGACCCTGTCCCGCGTTCCCAGCGGCCCGCTCGGCGATCTTGCCGCGGTCCACGAGGCCGACGGCGCGGCACGGCGCTACGCAGCGCATCTGATCGACCCGACGGATGACGACCGGGTGGTGCGGGTGCAAACGAGAGGACGCAACCGGCGTTAGGCCGGCAGTCGAGGTGCCATGGATTTCGTTACCAATCTTGCCGGCTACATCATCCCCTTCGTCGTCGTTCTGACGATCATCGTGTTCGTGCATGAACTGGGGCATTACTGGGTGGCGCGGCGCTGCGGGGTGCGGGTCGAGGTGTTCTCGATCGGCTTCGGCCCTGAACTGTTCGGCTGGCATGACAAGCACAACACGCGCTGGAAGATCAGCGCGGTGCCACTGGGTGGCTATGTGAAATTCTTCGGCGATGCCGATGCCGCCTCGACCACCGACAATGGTGCCGTCGCGGCGATGAGCGCCGATGAGCGCAAGGTCTCGTTCCATCACAAGACGCTGGGTCAGCGCGCCGCCATCGTGGCGGCCGGCCCGGTGGCCAATTTCATCTTCGCGATCTTTATCTATGCCGCGTTGTTCAGCCTGGTGGGGCAGCCCTTCACCCCGCCGGTGGTTGGGGATGTGGTGCAGGGCAGTGCTGCCGAGGCTGGTGGCCTGCGTCCGGGCGACCGCATCCTGACTGCCGATGGCACAACCATCCAGCGGTTTGAAGAGCTGCGCGCCTTTGTGGCCCTGCGCGCCGAAACCCCGATTGCGCTGCGCGTGCTGCGCGATGGCGGCGAGATCGGCCTGACCGTGGTGCCGCTGCGCGTCGATGTTCCCGATGGTGCCGGCGGTACCCAGAAGGTCGGCCAGATCGGCATCCGCACAACCGGCGTCGATTTCGTGCGCCACGATCCGGGTACGGCGCTGGTGCAGGCCGTGCGCGAGACCTGGCATGTGGTGGCCAATACCTTCACCTATCTGGGCCGGATCATTAACGGCAAGGAATCCGGCGACCAGTTGAGCGGACCGCTCGGGATCGCCAAGATGTCGGGCGATGTTGCCAAGTCCAGCTGGCTGGCCCTGGTGTCGCTGATGGCCACCCTGTCGGTCGCCATTGGCCTTATTAACCTTTTCCCGGTGCCGATGCTGGATGGCGGCCATCTGCTGTTTTACGGCTATGAAGCGGTCCGTGGCCGCCCGCTGGGCGAGCGCGCCCAGGAATACAGTTTCCGCATCGGCTTCGCCCTGGTCATGTCGCTGTTCCTGTTCGCGACATGGAACGACTTGAATCGCCTGCCCATTTTCAATTTCCTCACTGGGCTTTTCTCGTGAATCCGGCTAAGTGAGGGGCGGCCTCGATACGATGGGAAGTGTGGCGGGTATGTTCCGAAATGATGCGCTGCGGCTGCTGCGCCGGATTGTCATGGTTGCTGTCCTGGCCGCCGGCCTGTTCGCCGTTCAGGCGCCGGCCGATGCGCTGGCCCAGCAGGGCGGCACGATCCGCGACATCGTGATCGAGGGCAATCAGCGTATCGAGCTTTCGACCATCCAGAACTACCTGACCCTGCAGCCCGGGGCTCTCTATTCCAGTGCCGAGGCCGACAAGTCGCTGAAGGCACTGTTTGCCACCGGCCTGTTCGCCGACGTCAACCTGCGCCTGCAGGGCAGCAGCCTGATCGTGCGCGTCACCGAGAATCCGGTGATCAACCGGATTCTGTTCGAGGGCAATCGCCGCGTTCAGGCCGACCAGCTGCGCAGCGAATTGCAGCTCAAGCCGCGCCAGGTTTACACGCGCTCCAAGGTGCAGACCGATACGCAGCGCATCCAGCAGATCTATCGCCGCACCGGCCGCTTCGCCGCCACCATCGAGCCGAAGGTGATCCAGCTGCCGCAGAACCGCGTTGATCTTGTTTTCGAGATCAATGAAGGCCCGCTGACCGGCGTCAGCCGCATCCGCTTCATCGGCAATCGGCAGTTCTCGGATTCAAAGCTGCGCGAGGAAATCCAGACCAAGGAAAGCGCCTGGTGGCGCTTCCTCAGTTCCGACGACAGCTACGATCCGGATCGCGTCACTTTCGATCGCGAGAAGCTGCGCAAGTTCTATCTCAGCAAGGGCTATGCTGATTTCGCGGTCACCAATGCCGTGGCCGAATTGCTGCCAAACCGTGAGAAGTTCATCATCACCTTCACGGTGGAAGAGGGCGAGCGCTACAAATTCGGCAAGATGGATGTTGTCAGCGAGCTGAAGGGTATCGATGGCGCCCAGATGAAGGAATTCGTGGTTACGCCCACCGGCGAGACCTACAATGCCGATCTGGTGGAAAAGACGGTACAGTCGATCACCAGCGAGCTTGGCCGCTTCGGCTATGCCTTTGTCGATGTGCGTCCTGATGTGAACAAGGATCGCGAAAAGCGCGTCGTCGACATCACCTATCGTATCGGCGAAAGTCCGCGTGTTTTCGTCGAGCGTATCGACATCGTCGGCAACGTCCGCACGCTCGACAAGGTGGTGCGCCGTGAATTCCGGCTGGCTGAGGGCGATGCTTTCAATTCGGCCAAGCTGCGCCGCACCCGCACCCGGCTGCGGGGCCTGAATTTCTTCGACAAGGTCGAGATCGCCGAAAGTCGCGGCAGTGCGCCCGACAAGGTGGTGCTGACAGCTGAAGTCACCGAGAAATCGACCGGCGAACTGTCCTTCGGTGTCGGCTATTCGACCACGGAAAGCGTGCTCGGCGATGTCTCGATCCGCGAGCGCAATCTGCTCGGCCGTGGCCAGGATCTGAAGGTCGGCTTCAGCCTGTCGACGACGCGTCAGCAGGCCGATCTGTCATTCACCGAGCCGTATTTCCTGGATCGCGAACTTGCCGCCGGTGTCGACTTGGTGCGGCGGCGCACTGATTATACGCGACGCAGCAGCCTGGATCAGACCACGACGTCGGGAACCACGCGTCTGTCATTCCCGATCACTGAAAACCTGTCGCAGCTGCTTTATTACCGCATCCGCCAGGACGAGATCGACAATATCGAAACCTCGGCATCGCGCTTCATCCGCGCGCAGGAGGGTCGTTACATTACCTCGGCGGTCGGGCATGCGCTGACCTATGATCGTCGTGATGACAAGGTCGATCCAACCACGGGCTATTATCTGAGACTGTCGCAGGAAGTTGCCGGTCTCGGCGGCACCGAGTTCTACGTAAAGAATGTCGGTAATGCGGCGAAGTATTTCCCCATCACGGATGAGACCGTGCTGACCCTCAGCACCGAGCTTGGCATGATCAATGGCATCAACGACGATGTCCGTCTGCCGAACCGCTTCTTCGTGGGCGGCGACAGCTTCCGTGGCTTCGCGGTTGGCGGCATTGGCCCGCGCGACACCACCACAAATGATTCACTGGGCGGCCAAAAATACTACACCGGTGAAGCTGACCTGATGTTCCCGATCGGCCTGCCGAACGAATTCGGCATCAAGGGCCGCCTGTTCTCCGTGGTCGGCAGCCTGTGGGACACTCCGGACGCAGGCCGCGAAGTGGTCGACCAGAACAGCATGCGCGCCTCGGCCGGCACCGGCATTCAGTGGAAATCGCCGCTGGGCCTGATCCGCGTCGATTTCGGCTTCCCGCTCATCAAGGAAAAGTATGATGAAGAGGAAATCGTTCGTATCAATTTCGGCTCTCGTTTCTAGCAAGGTTTGAAAGTTATGAATTCGCTCATCAAATCCGCCGTTGCTCTGGTTGCGCTGGCAATAGCCGCGCTGCCGGGTCTGGCTCTGGCGCAGGCGGCCGGTGGTGGCAAGGTGCCTGCATCGATCATTGCTGTCATCGACAGCCAGCGCATCAATCGTGACGCCGCCGCGCTGAAGAATGCCCGCCAGCAGCTTGAACAGTATCGCTTCAGCTTCCAGTCCGAGATTGCCAAGGAAGAAGAGAAGCTGCGCGCGGAAGAGCAGGAAATCGCGCGACAGCGCTCGGTCCTCTCGCCGGAGGTTTTCGAGCAGAAGCGCCAGGCCTTCCAGGGCAAGGTGGTCGAACTGCAGAAGCGTATCCAGGAGCGTTCGCAGTCGCTGGAAAAAATGCTGAACGGCGTGCGCGAGCAGGTCACCGTGCAGGTCATCGAGATCCTCAAGGGGCTGGCGACCGAACGCGGCTTCAACATGGTGCTCGATCGTGCCCAGGTGCAGATTTTCATCGGCGACAGCATCGATATCACCCCGGAAGTGCTGAAGCGCCTCGACCAGCGCCTGCCGACCGTCAAAGTGAATCTCCCCACCGGGAAATGACGGATGGCGGATCCGCGCTTTTTCGAGCGGGCCGGGCCATTCACACTGGGTGAGATGGCGGAGCGCTGTGGCGCCCGCCTAGCCGCTGGCGATATGGCCGGGCGGTCTGTCGATGATGTCGCGACCCTCGATCAGGCCGGTCCGGGTCAACTGACTTTTCTAGACAACCCGAAATACGCCGAGGCTTTTGCCACGACGCGGGCTGGCGCCTGCATCTTGCATGAAAAGCATGCCGGTCTGGCTCCGGCTGGTGTTGCCCTGCTGCTGTCGCCCAAGCCGTATCTGGCTTACGCCCGTGCCGCGCAGATTTTCTACCCGGCGCCCGCTGCGGCGCCGGGCATCCATCCGACAGCCGTTGTCGATCCGTCAGCTCAGCTTGGCGCCGGCGTTGCCATCGCCCCATATGCTGTGATCGAAGCGGGTGCAGTGATCGGCGCCGGCACGTCGATTGGAACTGGCAGTGTGGTTGGCCGCAGCGTCACGCTTGGCGAGGATTGCCGGATCGGACCGCATGTGACGCTGACGCATTGCCTGATCGGCGATCGCGTTCTGCTGCATCCCGGCGTTCGTATTGGGCAGGACGGTTTCGGTTTTGCTCCGGACCCGACGGGTCATGTCAAAGTGCCCCAGTTGGGCCGCGTGCAGATCGGCAGCGACTGCGAGATCGGCGCGAACAGCACCATCGACCGCGGCGCGGGCCCTGATACGGTGATCGGGCCGGGCTGTTGGATTGATAATCTGGTGCAGATCGGGCACAACGTGATCCTCGGTCGTGGCTGCATCATCGTGGCACAGTCCGGCGTTGCGGGTTCGACGCAGTTCGGTGATTTCGTCGTTCTGGCGGCGCAGAGTGGCGTTGCCGGGCATCTCAAGGTTGGCACCGGTGCGCGCATTGGCGCCAAGTCGGGTGTCATGACGGATATTCCGGCTGGCGAAAGCCATTTCGGCATTCCGGCGACCAGGGTTAAGGAATATTTCCGTCAGGTGGCCATACTTCGGCGCCTGGCGCAGAAGAAGGGTGCGGATAATGAGTGAAGCGCAATCGACCGCCAGCGTCGAATCCATCGATATCCTGCGGATCATGGAAATGATCCCGCATCGCTATCCGATGCTGCTGATCGATCGCGTCGTCGATCTCCATGTCGGCAAGAGCGCCATCGGCATCAAGAACGTTACTATCAACGAACCGCAATTCACCGGCCATTTCCCGACCCAGCCGGTGATGCCCGGCGTGATGATTGTCGAAGCGATGGCGCAGACCGCGGCTGTCGTTGTCGTGCACAGCCTGGGCAAGGAGTCTGAAGGCAAGCTGGTCTATTTCATGACCATCGATGAAGCCCGCTTCCGCAAGCCGGTGACGCCGGGTGACCAGATGCATATCCATGTCACGGCCATCAAGCAGCGCGGCCCGGTTTGGAAATTTGAGGGCAAGGCCATGGTTGATGGCAAGCTTGCTGCCGAGGCGATTTTCTCGGCGATGATCCTGGACAGGAAGTAAGCACCCTATGGCGCAGATTCATCCGACCGCGATCGTCGAAGACGGCGCCAAGATCGGTGCCGATGTTCGCATCGGGCCTTACAGCATCGTGGGGGCGCAGGTCGAGCTTGGCGACGGCGTCGAACTGCTCAGCCATGCCGTTGTCGCCGGCATCACCAGCGTTGGCGCCGCAACGAAGATCTTTCCTTTCGCCTCGGTCGGTCATGCGCCGCAGGATCTGAAGTTTAAGGGCGAACCGTCGCGCCTGGTGATCGGCAAGAACAACGTGATCCGCGAAGGCGTGACCATGAATCCGGGTACCGAGGGTGGCGGCATGCTGACCAAGGTTGGTGACAACTGCCTGTTCATGACCGGTGCTCATGTCGCGCATGACTGCCAGGTCGGCAGCAATGTCGTGATGGCCAACAATGCCACGCTGGCCGGCCATATCGAGGTCGGTGACTTCGCTTTCGTCGGCGGCTTGGCGGCGATCCATCAGTTCTGCCGCATCGGCCCGCATGCGATGATCGGCGGCATGTCGGGTGTCGAGCAGGATGTGATCCCCTATGGCATGGTGATCGGCAACCGTGCCCATCTGACCGGCCTGAATCTGATCGGCCTCAAGCGCCGCGGTTTCGAGCGCGAGGATATTTCAAAACTGCGCGAAGCCTATGATGCCGTATTCGCCAAGGGCGATACCCTGAGCAAGCGGCTCGACGATGTTGCGACCAGGTTCGCCGGCGTTGCCGTGGTCGAGGAGCTGGTCGACTTCGTCCGCAATGCCTCCAAGCGCGGCGTCTGCCAGCCACAAGTGGATGGTAGTGCGGCTGCCTAAACTCGGCCTGATCGCCGGCGGCGGCCAGATCCCGGCCCTGATCCGCGATGCCTGTCGCGCCGAAGGGCGCCCGGTGTTCATCGCCGCCCTGAACGGCTTCTGCGACCCCGCCACCATTGCCGATACCGACCATGCCTGGTTCGACCTGCCGCAGGTCGGCGGCCTGCTCAAGGCCCTGAAGGCGGCGGGTGCCGAGGAGGTCTGCCTCTGCGGCCGTGTCGCCAAACCCGACTTTTCCGCGCTCAAACCCGACTGGACCGGTGCATTGCTGCTGCCGAGGCTGATCAAGGCGGCGCTGGTCGGCGATGATGCCATCCTGCGTGTGGTGGTTGAGACCTTCGAGCGCGAGGGATTTCGCATCGTCGGGGCCGATGCCCTGGTGCGCGACCTGCTGGTGCGTGAGCGGCAGTATGGCGCCATCGCGCCGACGCCGGCGCAACAGGCCGATCTCGGCGTCGCCCTGCAGGCCGCCCGCCACCATGGCGCTGCGGACAAGGGGCAGGCAGCGGTGGCAGCCCAGGGCAGTGTCGTTGGCCTGGAAGATGATGCCGGCACCGATGCGCTGCTGCAGCGCATGGCAGGACAGCCTGAGGCCCGCGGCGGCGTATTGGTGAAATGCGTGAAGCCGCAGCAGGATCGTCGTGTCGACCTGCCGACCATTGGTGTCACCACGGTGGAGCAGGCCGCAGCGGCCGGTCTCGCCGGGGTGGCAGTGGAGGCGGGGGCCGCCCTGATGGTGGATGGCGCGGCAGCGGCGCGGGCAGCGGATCGCCTCGGCCTCTTCCTGATCGGATTGCCCCATGGTGGATAATCCTCGGGCAGATGACCGCAAGCTGCGGGTCGCGCTGCTGGCCGGTGAACCCTCGGGCGATGTGCTCGGCGCCAGTCTGATGCGGGCATTGCGCAACGAGACCGACGGCCGCGTTGAATTCATCGGCACGGGCGGCGCCTTGATGGAGGCGGAGGGACTGCACAGCCTGTTCCCGATTGCCGACATGGCGGTCATGGGTGTTGTCGAATTGCTGCCCAAGGCCCGCTTTCTGCTCGGTCGTATCGATCAGGCGGCAAAGTTCATTCTGGCGGAATCGCCCGATGTGGTCGTCACCATCGACAGCCCGGGCTATACGCGGCGCGTGATGCAGCGCGTGCCGGGTCGCAGCTTTCCCATCGTGCATTACGTGGCGCCGACGGTCTGGGCCTGGCGGCCGGGTCGGGCCCGGCGACTGGCGCGCCTGTGCAATCACCTGCTCGCCCTGCTGCCGTTCGAGCCGCCCTATTTCGAAGCGGTCGGCTTGCCGACCACATTCGTCGGTCATCCGGCGGTCGAGACGCTGGCGACAGCGCGCCGGGCCGAAGCTGCAGCTGACCAGGCCGGGCGCGGCTTCCGCCAGCGCCATGGCATCGCGGCCGATACCCGCCTGCTGGCACTGATGCCGGGCAGCCGCAAGGGTGAAGTCAAAAAGCTGCTGCCGGTCTTCACCGAGGCGCTGGCGCGGCTCAAGACGCAGGGCCAGCACCTGCATCTGCTGATCCCCACCGTGGAAACAGTGGCGGATATTATTCGTGCCGCAGCCGGCACGCTGCCCTTCCCGGCGACGGTGCTCGACACGGCACCCGAACGCTATGCCGCGATGCTGGCGGCCGAAGCCGCGCTTGCGGCATCGGGCACGGCGACCCTGGAGCTGGGCCTGGCCGGCACGCCCACGGTGCTGGCTTATCGGATCAATCCGATCAGCGCGGCGATCATGCGGCGCTTCATCACGATTCCATATGTCGGCCTGGTGAATATTCTGCAGCAGCGCGAGATCATGCCGGAATTCCTGCAGGAAAACTGCACGGCGGAAAAGATTGCACCGGCGCTGCTGGCCCTGCTGACCGACCCGGCAGCCCGCCAGCGCCAGATTGATGGCTGCGCCGCCGTGGCGGCCCAGTTGGGTGCCGAGGATCCGGTACCGCCAGCCCACCGCGCGGCCCGCGCCGTGCTGGCCGTGGCCGCCAGACGGTTGCCTGCGCCGACCTGATGACCCATATCAAGACACCTCAAGCCCGGAGGATTGCCCGATGAATGAAACCGCCCCGATCGCAAAGCCTGCTGTCCAGGCTGGCAGTTTCCAGATGCTGCACACCATGCTGCGCGTGTTCGACCTGGAGAAGTCGCTCGATTTCTATGTCGGCAAGCTGGGCATGACCCTGCTGCGCAAGACCGATTTTCCCACCGGTGAATTCACGCTGGCCTTTGTCGGTTACGGTGATGAGAAAACCAATACGGTGATCGAACTGACCCATAACTGGGGCCAGAAGGAGCCGTATACGATCGGCAGCGGCTTTGGCCATCTCGCCCTGGGCGTGCCGGATATCTATGGCGTCTGCAAGGCACTGGAAGAAGCCGGCGTGAAGATTCCGCGCCCGCCGGGCCCGATGAAGCATGGCGGCAGCGTCATCGCCTTCATCGAAGACCCTGATGGCTACAAGATCGAGCTGATCGAGCGCAAATAAGGAAAAGCCCGGCCCGGAAACAGTTTTCCGGCCGGGCTTTTTCTCTTATGGCGTCACCGTGACCACCGCACGCATCTTGGGATGGATGCGGCATTGCACGATGTATTCGCCGGCCTCCTTGAAGGAGACGGCGGTTTCCGAGTCCGGCGCCTGCAGGCCGATGTCGAAAATGCCGCCCTTGCTGGGCGAATAAACGTTATGGCCGAAGGGGTCTTCGTTGCGGAACAACACCTGTCCGCCGACCTTGACCCGGACCGTGGCCGGCTTGAAGGCAATGCCCTGCTGCACGATCACGATGCCGCCCTGGGCTTCCGCCAGGGTGGCATACAGACCGACCGCGCCGCCCATCATTATGCCAAGCAAGGCGGCCCCGATGACATAGGCGCGCATGGCTGGTTACTGGCGCGGGGTGAGGACGGCGATATCGATCACGGCTGTTTTGCCGTTGCCGATGGCGCTGCCTTTACCCATCTTGCCGGTGCCGACATCGAAACGATACAGCATGCCCCCGGACACCGCGAAGCCATGATAGCCATCCTTGGCATCGGTATAGATGTCGATGGACTCGACGATGGTACCCGGCTTCAGGCCGGTCGGGCCCACTGTGCGCAGCACGCCGTCATTCGGCGGATCCTGCACGATATAGGTGCCGTTCAGGCTGTCGATATCGAACAGCTGGGTCTGGGTCGCGCCGACAAAGGAATTGATATAGGCACCGGCATAGACGCCCATCGGCTTGCCGGCATTGCGGTCGGCCGGGCGGTAGGCCAGCTTGCCGTCGACGATGGCCTGGCCGGTATCGACATTGACACGCAGGCTCTGCCCTGAGGAGCCGATCACGCGCATGCGGTCGGCCTGCGGGTTGAAGTCGACAATCACATGGTCGATCGAGTCGATCACCACCGAGAGCTTTGCCTTGCGGGTTGCGGCGCCGGTCATGGTGTCGATGGTATAGATCGTGCTGTCGCTGGCCAGCGCATAGAGCTTGCGGTCAGCCGGGCGCACATCGATGCCAAGCAGCTTGCCGTCGACGCCGGTGATGGCAACGGACTTGACCTTGCCCGGCGTTTTGTCGGTGAACAGCAACAGTTCGTTGCGGTTGTTGAGGCCAGCGAGGTCGAGGGCATGGGCCGGGGTGGCGAACAGGCTGCCGGCACCAAGAATGGCGGCACCGAAAACGGCGGCAGTGGCGATACGCATGGTTCCTCCTGGCAAGCGGCTGAGACGCGCTCTTAATGGCGGGTCAGATGAACTGATAGACCGGAACGGACCGGGGTCAAGGGCAGGGAGCGATAACCCGGCCTTCAGGTTCCCGGTAACTTGATGTTGAACATGACCGCCAGCTTCTGTTGCAGCTGCCCGGCCGAAAAGGGCTTGATGACATAGGCATCGACCTTGTTCTGGCGGGCGGCGATGACGAATTCCTCATTCGCATTCCCCGTCAGCATCAGGAAGGGCATGTTCACCCAGGTCTTGCGCACATGCTTGAGCAGGTCGAGGCCGGTGACCTTGGGCATGTTCCAGTCGGATACGATCAGGTCGAACTGCACCTGGCTGCCGCTCAGCAGGTCAATGGCGGCCTGACCATCCTTGACGATGGTCAGATTGGCAACGCCAAGCTGCCGCAGTACGGATGCGGCGAGGCGCTGGGCGAACATGTCGTCCTCCACCAGCAGCACGCGCAGCCGTTCCAGTCCTGGCAGTTTGTTATCCAGCATTCTTCAGTTCCGCGGACGACATGCCCTGCTTCAGTTCGACACCCCGGCCACGCAACCAGGCAATGCCCGATTCCAAGGACAGTTTCAGTTCATCAGTGTAGCGGTTTGTTTCCCCGGCGTCCCCTGCGAGGCCGGCCTGCTCAAGCTGCACGGCCAGCCGGTTGACATCGCTCAAGCCAAGGCTCGCGGACGAGCTTTTCAGGCTGTGGGCCAGTTCAGCCATACGATGGCAATCCCGATCCTCGGCAAAGGCATTCAGGCCGACGATCATGTCGGCAGCCAGTTCCAGGAAGGTCTCGACCAGATCGAGTGCCATGTCAGCACCCAAATCCTGGGCCAGATCGTCCAGGGGCTGGCGGTCGAAGGCGTCTTCGGTGCCGCCATAAGGGGTTGGTTCGGCGATCACGGACGGGCCGCTGTTGGCAAATCCCATGACGCGGCGGATGGCCTGATCCAGGGCTTCGGGCACAATAGGTTTGCCGACATAATCGTTCATGCCGGCGGCCAGGCAGCGTTGCACGCCATCGGTGCTCAGCGAAGCCGTCACGGCGATGATCCGGGTATCGCGATGCGGTTCCGGCAGCTTGCGAATCTCACGCGCGGCCGAAATACCGTCCATCTCCGGCATATGAACATCCATCAGGATGACATCGAAGGGTGGTTCGGCCTGCGAGGCAGCCTCCAGGGCCAGTTTGCCGTTCACGGCAAAGGCGACCTGATGCTTCTGCTCCATCAGGATGCCGGCGGCGACCTTGCGGTTCACCGGATTATCCTCGGCCACCAGGATGCGCAGGGACGGCAGCGGGGTTTCGCCAGCCCCCTTGTGCACCGCCAGCGGCTGGGTGCCGGCGACCAGTGGCAGGCGGAACCAGAAGGTGCTGCCCTTGCCGATCTCGCTTTCGACGCCGATGGTGCCGTTCATGGCCTCGACAAGACGCTTGCAGATGGCAAGGCCAAGGCCGGTGCCGCCGAAGCGGCGCGTGATCGAGGAATCCGCCTGCACGAAACTGCCGAACAGCTTGCCGATGCTGTCCTTGGATATGCCGACGCCGGTGTCACGAATCTCGAAGCGGACCGAAGGCGTCTCATCCTGCGCGTCATGCTCGGCCCGCACGATCACATCGACCCGGCCGCTTTCGGTGAACTTGATGGCATTGCCGATCAGGTTGAGGACGATCTGGCGCAGGCGGTTCGGGTCGCCGATGAGGTAGTGGGGCAGGTGGCGATCGACATCGGCGCCCAGCAGCAGGCCTTTTTCCTCGGCGCGGTTGCGCATCAGGGTCAGGGACGCAGAGATCACGCGATTAAGGTCGTAATCGATGTTTTCGACATCGACGCGGCCGGCTTCCAGCTTCGAGAAATCCAGGATGTCATTGAGGATGACCAGCAGCGCTTCGGCGGAATCGAGTACGGTGCCGGCAAGATTGCGTTGCTCGCCATTCAGCGGCGTCTTGATCAGCAGGCGGGTCAGGCCGAGCACGCCGTTCATCGGGGTGCGGATTTCGTGGCTCATCATCGCCAGGAATTCGGACTTCGCCTTGGTCGCTGCCTCGGCGCGTTCGCGGGCGACCTGCAGATCTTCCATCGCCTGGCGGAACACGCGCAGTGACACTGCCATCTGGCCGATCTCGTCACGCCGTGCCGTTTTCGGCACACTGACGCCGACATCGCCTTCGGCCAGACGGAACATGGTTTTCGTCATGGTGTTGAGCGGCGCCACGATGTTGCGGATCAGCAGCAGCGACACCACGGTGATGACGAACGCCAGGGCGGCGATCATCATCATGGTGCGGTCCTTGGTATCCTGAATCGTGACTTCCGCCTGGCTGCGGAACACGAAGCCGTCTTCAGCCGCGATCTGGGTCAGGATTTCCAGGTTTTCCGAAATCTCTGCCGCGATGGTTTCGCGGGTCTGGGCCAGTTCGCGGCGTTCACGGCTTTCAGGTGGCTGATCCAATGTCTGCAATGCGGTCTGCAGCCAGGTCTCGTTGAGGAAGCGGATGCGTTCGCCATATTTGCGGATGCCCGGGTTCAGGCCGCGCTCCTCGGCGATCGCTAGGTCGGAGACGAATTCTTCGTTGCGGCTGCGGATATCCGCGGCATGGGTGCTGCGTTCAGCGACATCGCCCTCTGCCGCAATTTCGCGGGTCGTCAGTTCCTGGGTGACGAAACTGGTCTGGGCCAGGCGGGCATAGTTGATGGTCATCAAGGGCTGGTCATACAGCCGCACCACCAGGTCGCCGACCGACTGGACGGCCCAGAAGGCGGCCAGCCCGAGGCCCGCCGCGGTGAGCACGGCGATGGCGAAGGCAGCAGCCAGTTTGAGGCGCACGCTCAGGTGCATGGTAAATCCCGTTGGCCGACGCGGCGGTGGTAGTGATGGTATTGGTATTGCGCGCGTTTTTCGAGCGCTCCGGCAAATACGAAAACGTCAGCCATGCAAAAAAGGAAAGGGCCGCCTTTATGGGGCGGCCCGGGATAGAGGGTCTGCTGGGCGGAAGGTCAGAGGCGGGTGACGATCCAGGTCAGGGCCAGGCCGATGAGGCCCAGCCAGGTCCAGAATTGCGGCCGTCGCAGCAGCGAACGGGTCGCAATCCGGTTGTCATTGGAGGCCGAGGGCATGTCCAGATAGCCGGGGCGCAACCAACCGTAACCGGTTGGCCGGGTTCCCGAAGGCGGTTGCCCGCCATGCTGCTCTGCTCGTTTGCCCATGCGGCCCGCCTCCCGTCGGTACCGTCAGTCCGTCAATAAAACGCGGATTACTTGCGTTTGTCGAGCGGAATATACGGGCGCTTGGTGGCGCCGGTGTAAAGCTGACGGGGGCGGCCGATCTTCTGGGCCGGATCCTCGATCATCTCGTTCCACTGGGAAATCCAGCCGACCGTGCGGGCCAGGGCAAACAGCGCCGTGAACATCGCGGTCGGGAAGCCCATGGCGCGCAGGATGATGCCCGAATAGAAGTCGACATTCGGGTACAGCTTCTTGGAGACGAAGTAATCGTCTTCCAGTGCGATGCGCTCCAGCTCCATCGCCATCTTCAACAGCGGCTCATCCTTCACACCCAGCTCGTCCAGCACCTCGTAGCAGGTCTGGCGCATTACCTTGGCGCGCGGATCGTAGTTCTTATAGACGCGATGGCCGAAGCCCATCAGGCGGAAGCCCGAGTTCTTGTCCTTGGCCTTCTTCACTGCTTCGCCGACCTTGTCGACCGAACCGATCTCTTCCAGCATCTTCAGCACGGCCTCATTGGCGCCGCCATGAGCGGGGCCCCACAGGCAGGCAATACCGGCAGCGATACAGGCGAACGGGTTGGCGCCCGACGAACCGGCAAGACGCACGGTCGAGGTCGAGGCATTCTGCTCGTGATCGGCATGCAGGATGAAGATGCGATCCATGGCGCGCGCCAAGATGGGGCTCATCTTGTAAGGCTCGGCCGGCACGCCAAAGGTCATCTGCAGGAAGTTCTCGGCATAGCCAAGATCATTGCGCGGATACATGAAGGGCTGGCCGATCGAATACTTGTAGGCCATCGCCGCAATGGTCGGCATCTTCGCGATCAGACGATGCTGCGCGATCATGCGCTGCTTCGGATCATCGTAATCTGTGGCATCATGATAGAAGGCCGACAGCGCGCCGACAACGCCGCACATCACGGCCATCGGATGCGCATCGCGCCGGAAACCGCGGAACAGGAAGTGGATCTGTTCATGCAGCATCGTGTGATTGGTGATCGAATTCTCGAACGACTTGCGCTGATCGCCATTCGGCAGTTCGCCATTCAGCAGCAGGTAGCAGGTCTCGAGGAAGGTCGAATGCTCGGCCAGTTCGGCAATGTCGTAACCGCGATACAGCAGCACGCCTTCGTCGCCGTCGATATAGGTGATCTTGCTCTCGGTGCTGGCCGTCGAGGTGAAGCCCGGGTCATAGGTGAAGTGACCAGTCTCGGCGTAGAGCTTGCGGATATCGATCACCGAAGGACCGACCGAGCCGTCCAGCATGGGGAGAGAGATGGTCTTTCCGGTATTGGGATCGGTAAGCGTAACGGGCTTGCTGCCGGTGGTCATTCGGGTACCCCCAGGTTGGGACTGCATATGTGATTGTTGTAACAACACTATAGGGCGGCGTCTGCGCCAGAGAAAAGTGTTTCCCGGCTAGCAAAATATCCGACCTTGGATGAATAAAATTCCTGCAGCCATTCCGCGTCGCGCCGCTGTAACGTCGCATTTCGCCGTCTGTACGGGCTTGGAGACTTGCTGCCGCCAGCCCAGGAATGTTTGACGATGCCTGATGCCGCAGCCCTCGATGCCCTGTTCCGGACGAGCCGACGGCTGCCTGGCCAAGGCGATCATCGGCGATGACCAGAACGTCGCCGAACACATGGCCTGCCTGTCCCCCAATAACCTGAACGCAAAAAAGTTCGGCGACCCTGGGGTGGCCGGGTAGGCCGCACCTTCCGTTGCGGAACCCTGCGGGACGCCTATTTCACCTCATCCTGGCAGGCCCGGGCAGGGCAGGTGGAGCTTGCTGTCCAGCCCGGCCATGCGATTCGAGCCTGCTTTTCCCGCGCAACCCGCGGCTGGCCTTCGAGGTGGTCCAAAATGTTCCTTATTAGTTCTCATTTCGCGAGTGTGATGAAGTCAATAACGCCTTCATCACACTCGCGAATCCCGGGCTTTTCGAAGTCTTTTGCGCATTGCGAAAAAGATCGGTGAAAAGCGGGAAAACGCGCTTGACCGGGTAGGGGCCGCTGAGTAATGTCCGCCCCGCGATTCGACCTGGTGGTAGGGAGTTTTCCTAAACACAGATCGATGAACAGCCAGGGTCTCCGTAGCGCTCACGTTGAGGCTAGGCTAACGCGACTGGACATAATGACCCCTCTCCGCGGCCGATGGGCCGCAAGGATGGGTCTGGAGCGGAGTAAATGAGGCGGATTGCCGGGCTGAAAAGCCGTCGGTGGTTCGCCTTGGTGTTTTTTTATGTGTTGAACCAAAACTTGGCGGAGTTTCAACTCGTATGCCGACTATCAACCAGCTGATCCGCAAGCCGCGCTCGCCGAAGCCGGTCCGTGACAAGGTTCCCGCGCTGCAGGAATGCCCGCAGCGTCGCGGCGTCTGCACGCGCGTCTACACGACGACCCCGAAGAAGCCGAACTCGGCGCTTCGTAAGGTCGCTCGCGTGCGTCTGACCAACGGTTTCGAAGTCACCAGCTATATTCCTGGTGAAGGCCATAACCTGCAGGAACACTCCGTGGTGATGATCCGCGGCGGCCGCGTCAAGGATCTTCCTGGCGTGCGCTACCACATCATCCGCGGCGTGCTCGACACGCAGGGCGTCAAGGATCGCAAGCAGCGCCGTTCGAAGTACGGCGCGAAGCGTCCGAAGTAATTCAGGAGAGACACGATGTCGCGTCGCCACGCAGCTGAGAAGCGCGAGATTCTGCCGGATCCGAAGTTCGGTGATCTCGTTCTGACCAAGTTCATGAACATGCTGATGTACGAAGGCAAGAAGTCGGTCGCGGAAGCGATCATCTACGGCGCCCTCGATCGCATCAAGTCCAAGACCGGCAACGACCCGGTCAAGATGTTCCACGATGCCCTGAACAACGTGAAGCCGGCCATCGAAGTCCGGTCGCGCCGCGTCGGCGGTGCCACCTATCAGGTGCCGGTGGAAGTGCGTCACGACCGTGGTCAGGCGCTGGCCATTCGGTGGCTGATCTCGGCGGCCCGCGGCCGCGGCGAGAACACCATGATCGACCGCCTGTCGGGCGAGCTGCTCGATGCCGCCAACAACCGTGGCGGTTCGGTCAAGAAGCGCGAAGACACCCATCGCATGGCGGAGGCCAACAAGGCCTTCTCCCACTACCGCTGGTAAGAAGCGGCTTAAGAGTTTTCGGAGATCGTCATGCCTCGCACTACTCCCTACGAGCGCTACCGCAATATCGGCATCATGGCCCACATCGATGCCGGCAAGACCACGACCACGGAGCGCGTGCTTTATTATACCGGCCGTTCGCACAAGATCGGCGAAGTGCATGACGGCGCTGCCACCATGGACTGGATGGAGCAGGAGCAGGAGCGCGGCATCACGATTACGTCGGCTGCCACCACCTGCTTCTGGAACGACCACCGCATCAACATCATCGACACCCCCGGCCACGTCGACTTCACCATTGAAGTCGAGCGTTCGCTGCGTGTGCTCGACGGTGCGGTCTGCCTGTTCGACGGTGTTGCCGGCGTTGAGCCGCAGTCGGAGACCGTGTGGCGCCAGGCCGACAAGTACGGCGTGCCGCGCATGTGCTTCGTCAACAAGCTCGACCGCATGGGCGCGAACTTCTTCCGTTGCGTCGACATGATCATTGATCGCCTCGGCGCCGTGCCGCTGGTGCTGACGCTGCCGATCGGCGCCGAAGCCGATTTCAAGGGCATCGTCGACCTGGTGCGCAACCGCGCCATCATCTGGAAGGATGAGAGCCTGGGCGCCGAGTTCTTCTATGACGAGATTCCGGCCGATCTGAAGGAACAGGCTGCCGAATGGCGCCAGAAGATGATCGAAGCCGCCATGGAAATGGATGACGCGGCGCTGGAAGCCTATCTCGAGGGCAAGGAGCCCGACGAGAAGACGCTGACCGCCTGCATCCGCAAGGGCACCATTGCCGGCAAGTTCGTGCCCGTGCTCTGCGGCTCGGCCTTCAAGAACAAGGGCGTGCAGCCGCTGCTCGACGCCGTCATCGACTATCTGCCGTCGCCGGTCGATGTCGCTGGCGTGGAAGGCCTGAAGCCGGGCAGCGACGACAAGCTGGTCCGCAAGACCTCGGACGACGAGCCCTTCTCGGGTCTCGCCTTCAAGATCATGAACGATCCCTTCGTCGGTTCGCTCACTTTCGTGCGCATCTATTCGGGCGTTCTGGAAGCGGGTTCGGGCGTGCTGAACACCGTGAAGGATAACCGCGAGCGTATCGGCCGCATGCTGCAGATGCATGCGAACACCCGCGAGGAAATCAAGGAAGCCCGCGCCGGCGACATCGTCGCGCTGGCCGGCCTGAAGAACACCACCACGGGCGACACGCTCTGCGATCCGAACCATCCGATCATCCTGGAGCGCATGGAATTCCCCGAGCCGGTCATCGAGGTCGCGGTTGAGCCGAAGACCAAGAACGACCAGGAGAAGATGGGCCTCGCGCTCAATCGTCTCGCTGCCGAGGATCCGTCCTTCCGCGTTTCGGTCGACCATGAGAGCGGCCAGACCGTGATCAAGGGCATGGGCGAACTCCACCTCGAAATCCTCGTCGACCGCATGCGTCGCGAGTTCAAGGTCGAAGCCAATGTCGGCGCCCCGCAGGTTGCCTATCGTGAGGCCCTGACCAAGAAGGCCGAGATCGACTACACGCATAAGAAGCAGTCGGGCGGTTCGGGCCAGTTTGCCCGCGTCAAGCTGCGCTTCGAGCCGCTGGAGCCGGGCGAGGGCGTGCAGTTCGTCAATGACGTGGTCGGCGGCAACGTGCCGAAGGAATACGTCCCGGCCGTCGAAAAGGGCATCCGCCAGATCGCCGCTTCGGGCGTGCTGGCCGGCTTCCCGGTCATCGACTTCAAGGCGACCCTGTATGACGGCGCCTACCATGACGTCGACTCCTCGGCGCTCGCCTTCGAAATCGCCGCCCGTGCGGCCTTCCGCGAAGTCGCCCCGAAGGCCGGTGCCAAGCTGCTCGAGCCGATCATGCGTGTCGAAGTCGTGGCGCCGGAAGATTTCGTCGGCGACGTGATGGGCGACCTGTCGTCCCGCCGCGGTCAGCTGACCGGCACCGAACCGCGCGGCAACGCGCAGGTCATCAATGCCATGGTGCCGCTGGCCAACATGTTCGGCTACGTCAACAACCTGCGCTCGATGACCCAGGGCCGCGCGCAGTACACCATGACTTTCGATCACTACGCCCAGGTGCCGCAGAACGTGTCCGACGAGGTGCTGGCGAAGCTCGCCGGCTGATCCGAAGAACACGAACGCGCATCACTGAACACACATCCGATCTAGCGGAGATAGTAAAATGGCCAAGGCAAAGTTTGAGCGTACGAAACCGCATTGCAACATTGGTACGATCGGCCACGTCGATCATGGCAAGACGTCACTGACGGCTGCGATCACGAAGGTGCTGGCGGAGAGCGGCGGCGCGTCGTTCACGGCGTATGACCAGAT
>NZ_CALRUC010000064.1:0-23595 GCF_943371255.1 Ferrovibrio terrae
TGTTCGATGGCCGCGTTGACCTCGCCTTCAGACTGCGAAATCGGCCGGCCGATTTCCATCGACAGGGCGCGGGCGATGGCGCCCTTGCGCGCTTCCATCTCGCGGGCGATGCGGCGCAGGATCTTGCCGCGCTCCCAGCCATGCACCGCTGACCATGTCGGCAGGGCGGCGCGGGCATGACCCAGCGCCTCGGCCACTTCGGCCGGACCGCAGGCCGGCTGCAGCCAGAGCACCTCTTCGGTGCAGGGATCGACCACCGGCAGCGATTCATTATCGGTCTTGTTGCGGAAGGCGCCACCAATCAGCGCGCGAGGCTGGTCCACGGTCATGCTTTGAATCCTCTTGGAGTATGTTCTTACTGCGATGCGGTGACGCCGCCGTCGATGTAGACGACCTGGCCGGTCATGTAGCTGCCGGCCGCGGCGGCAAAGGTGATGATCTGGCCAACGACTTCGATGGGCTCGCCAATGCGGCCGAGCGGATTGCGTTCCAGGATGAAATTCTTGAACGCCGGCCGGTCGAGATGCGGCCGGATGCGGTCCGACTGGATGAAGGTCGGCGCCACGCCGTTGACCGTGATGTTGTGCGGCGCCAGTTCCATCGCATGCTGTTTCACCAGCATGACCAGGGCGCCCTTGGTGGCGCAGTAAGCGGAATAGCCGCGCCCGCGCAGGGCCAGCTGCGAGCGGACCGACAAGAGATGGATCTGGCGACCGCCCTGGCCGCGCGCGATCTGGTCGCGCGCCGCCGCCTGCGCCAGAAACATCGCCGACCGCAGGTTGGTCGCATAGACCTCGTCGAAGGTCTCCGGCGTGACCTCGAGGATGGTCTGCTCGCGCTGGATGCCGACGCAGTTGACCAGGACGTCAACACCGCCCATCCGTTTGATCGCCTCTGCGGTGGCGGCGAAGATGGATTGCTCCTCGCGGGCATCCAGCGCAAGGCCATGGGCCTTGCCGCCGGTGGCGACAACGCGTTCGGCCAGGGCCTCGGCCTTGTCCAGGCTGGGCCCGGCGACACAAATCTCGGCGCCCAGCCTGGCCATGGCAACGGCGATGGCTTCACCGATGGCGCCATAGCCGCCCGGAATGAAGACGCGCAGGCCCCGAATGCTGAAGAGGCTGTCCACCTGTGCCAGGTCGATCACCGGCGTGAGACTTTCGGTTTGAACATTCATTGGTCGACCTCCACGCCGGCGGCACGGTAAACACTTTCCATCAGTTCCAGCGTCTTCAGATTGTCGAGCCGGTCGGTTTCAAACGGCGTGCCATCCCTGAGGCCGGTGATGAAGGACCGGATGGCCGTGTCGAAGCATTCCTGGTACCGGCCGGTCAGGTCGACCTCCTCGACGGTCTCCGCTTCACGGCCGACGATGAAGATGCGGTTCAGCTCCATCACAATGGTGCCTTGCGTGCCGATAACCTCGAGCCGGTCGCCATGCAGCTGCGGATAGCCGGGCGCGCAGAGGCTGCCATCGGCCGTGGCGATCAGGCCGTTCTCGCCTTCCATCAGGATGGCGGCCGTATCCTCGCCGGGCAGACCCTCGGCCAGACGCCCCAGCCGCGCGGCGACCACCCGCAGCGGCCCGACCAGGCAGAGCAGAATATCGAGATGGTGGATCATGGTTTCAAACACGAGATTGCGCGGAAACCACTTCAGGTATGGCTGCCGCTCGATCAGGAACGGCACCGCCCCCTCGCGGTCGCAAAGCCCCGAGCCGCGGCAGGAAATCGCCACATGCCGGATCCTGCCGATGCGGCCTTCATCGACCCAGCGCCGGACCGTCATGTAATGCGGCCGGAACCGGTAATTCTCATGCACCATGAACCGCACGCGGTCACCCACGTCTGCGACCACGCCGCGCGCTTCGGCCACCGTGGCACACATCGGCTTCTGCACCATGATATGGACACCGGAATCGGCGGCCAGCCGCGCCATCGGGGCATGGGCGCCAACCGATGCCGCGATATCCACGACATCGAAGCCACCATGGGTGAACATGTCGATGGCATTGCCGTAGACACGTGAAACACCGAACTCCCGCGCGCGCGTTTCCGCCTTGGCGCGGTCGGTGTCGCAGACCGCCACGATCTCGGCACCCGCCGCCGTCCAGGCGCGCAGGTGATACAGGCTGATCAGGCCGCAGCCGATGAGCGCGACGCGCAGCTTGCGTTCAGCCATGGCTGTTTTCGAACTTTCCGTATCCATAATGCCAGACACTGCCTGAATCGTTTGTGGTGCGAAGACTATGGCGAACACCGGCGGGAATCCGCACCAGGTCACCGGGCTTGCAGAGGCTGCGCTCGCTCCCGACCTCGATCTCGACCTGCCCGACGGCGACGACCACGAATTCATCGCTGCCGTGCACGAAATCCGCCCAGACCTGCCCGGGCGGATCGATATAGGTGTCAAAGGTGAAGCCCGGGAAATCCGCACGAATGGCGTCTGGAGCAACCGGGACGCCATAGGCATTTGACCGGAACGCACTCACGCGGCACGGTCCGCCAGCAGGCCGCCCAGATAGGCGCGCGCCGGCTCAAAGGCCAGCAGCGCATCGTAATCCGGAAGGGGCGTTACCGCGCCCTTCTGCACGAAGATGAACTGCTCGCAGATTTCCTGCAGGATTTCGAGATGGAATTTCTCGTTCGGGTGAACGCAGAGAAAGACCAGCCGGCCTTCCGACCGCAGGCGGCGGAAAAAATCGAGCATGAAGCCGATATAGCCATCCTGCGTGTTGAACTGCGGCTCATCGAACAGATGCACCATCGGGTAGTCTGAGCCGGCAGCTTCCAGCACCGCATTCGGCATCCAGGAGCGGAAATGACGGACCTGATAGGACTGGTGGTAGTGGATGGCCAGCCGGTCGCGCTGGTCGGTGCGGACGCGATGAATGTTGCGGCCCATCACCCGGACCTCGCCCGCGGTGGGTGCATTCGATCCCGTCACCAGTTCGAACAAGGTGGTCTTGCCCGAGCCGTTCGGTCCCATCATCCCGACGATGGACGGGCGTTCGATCGTGAAATCGGCCGTCAGCCGGAAAGTCGGCGTGCGGTCGAAACGGCTGCGGCGGTAGATTTTCTCGAGCGACTTGACGTCCAGCATCGCGGTCATGCTCACACTCCGATCAGGCGCTGGCGCAGCACCGGATTGTCCAGCAGATCCTGGGCGCGGCCTTCGTATTCGACGCGGCCGCGATCCATCACATAGGTGCGGTCCGACACCTCCAGCGCCGCCAGGGCATTCTGTTCGACCACCAGCACAGAGATGCCTTCGTCCCTGAGCCGCTTGATGGTCCGCATCACGCCCTGGACGATGTTCGGCGCCAGGCCCTGGCTGGGCTCGTCAAACAGCACCAGTCCGGGCGAAGCCAGCAGCGCGCGCGAGATGGCGACCATCTGCATCTCGCCGCCCGACATGTTCTCGCATTCCCGGCGCATCAGGTGTTCCAGCGCCGAGAAGATTCCGAACATCTCGTCCTGGCACCAGGACCGAAACCGGGTGCGGCGCGTGCCCAGGCGCAGGTTGCGGGCACCGGTCAGCGTCGGAAAGACGCGGCGGTCATCGGGCACCCAGGAAATCCCTAAACGCGAGATGCGATGGGTCGGCATATGGGTGATGTCATGATCATCGAAGCGGATCTGGCCGCGCCGCGGCGGCGACAGGCCGAGGATGGACCGGATCGTCGTGGTCTTGCCCGCACCATTGGGGCCGAGCAGGGCAACGACCTCACCCGGTCCGATCTCCAGCGAAACGCCGAACAGCGCCTGCGTCTCGCCATAGAAGGTTTCAATCCCGGATACGCTGAGCATCAGGCCACTGCTCCCAGAGCTGAACGGGCGACCCATTTATTGGCCTTGAGCGCGGCCGGCGTGCCCTCGGCAATGACCTGGCCCCAATGGATGACCGAAATCCGGTCTGCCAGCTCGAACAGGAACCGCATATCATGCTCGATCAGGCAGATGGTGTAATGCCGGCGCAGCTGGCGGATCAGTTGCGCCAGCGCCTGCGTGCCCTTGGCGCCCAGACCGGCCGTGGGCTCATCCAGAAACAGGATGCGCGGCGCGGCAGCGAGCGCGACGGCGATTTCCAGGGCGCGGCGCTCGCCGTAGCTCAGATCCTTCGCCTTGTTCCAGGCGCGGTCGGCAAGGCCGACCTGATCCAGAACCGCCAGCGCGGCCTTGGTGAGCCGGGCATCGCCGAAGGTGGCGCGAAACGGGCTGCTGCCAATCGCGCGGAATGCCGGCAGCGCCAGCATCACATTCTCGATGACCACCGCGTCGTCGAACAGGTTCATCAGCTGGAAGGATCGCGAGACTCCCAGACGCGCAATGATATGCGGCTTGAGCCCGGTGATATTCCGCCCGTCGAAATGAATATGGCCGGCATCGGGCGCATGATGCCCGGTCAGCACATGGAAGCAGGTGGTCTTGCCGGCGCCATTGGGCCCCATGATGCCGTGCACGGTGCCGGCTTCAATCGACAGCGAGATATTCTCCAGCACCACGCGGGCGCCGAACCGCTTCTGGATACCCTGGGCCTGAAACAGTGCCATCACACCGTCTCCGGTTTGGCAGCAGGCGCAACAGCGGGCGGCGCACGGCGAGCCATGGTGTGGATCAGGCCGGCCAGGCCTTCGGGCCGCACCATGACCATGACGACGAAGATCAGGCCGTACCAGAGCAGCCAGGCCTCAGTCAGGCCGCCCAGCACATCGCGGGCGATGAAATAGAGGATCACGCCCAGCACCGGCCCCCAGAAGCTGACCAGCCCGCCGCCCACCAGCACCATCATCACGATGACGCCGGATTGATGCAGGCTCATCACATCGGGATAGGCACTCTGCTGCGCCATGGCGAAGAGCCCGCCGGCCAGTCCGGCGAACGCCGCCGACACGGTGAAGGCCAGCCATTTCCAGCGCCAGACATCATAGCCCACGAAGCGGGCACGCGTTTCATTCTGCCGGATCGCCTGCAGGATGCGTCCGACCGGCGCATTGACGACGCGCCACATCAGCACCACCGCCACGGCCGTGATGCCGGCCACGAACCAGTAGAAGGCCGCATTGTCATTGAGGTTGACACGCCACGGACCGATGACGAGATCGGGCCGCGGAATATTCAGCAGGCCATCCTCGCCGCCGGTCAGCCAGTGCAGCTTCATGGCGGTGAACCAGAAGACCTGGCCGAAGCCGATGGTGAGCAGCGCGTAGTAGATGCCGCGGCGGTGCGACAGGAATGCACCAACGATGGCGCCGGCCACGGTCGCCGCGAGGATGGCCGCCAGCAGACCGCCCCACAGGCTGACTGCCACGCCATGCTGGAACAGGCCAAAGCCATAGGCGCCGATGCCGAGATAGGCGCCATGGCCGAAGGAATGCAGGCCGGTATAGCCAAACAGCAGGTTGAAGCCCATGGCGAACAGAATCCAGATGGCGATCTCGACGCCGAGATACTGATAGAGCCCCACCCATTGCAGCCAGAAGGGTGCGGTCGCCAGGATGGCGACAAAGAGGGCCATTGGCAGCGTGAAGGGCGTGCCGCCGCGGGCCGGAATATCGGAAAGCGTGATCATCGATTCAGTTCTCCAGCGCACTGCGGCGTCCCAGCAGGCCGCGCGCACGGAATCCGACGATCGCGATCAACAGGATATACATCGACATCAGCGACCAGGCAGGCGCATAGGCACCGGTGATGCCGGTCGCCATTCCCACAAGAAGGGCGGCGGCGACAGCACCCCAGAAGCTGCCGACACCGCCGATCACGATGATGAGGAAGGCCGGGATGACGACATCGATGCCCAGATGCGGGCGCAGGCCCCAGATCGGCGCCATCACCATGCCGGCGATGCCGGCGAGCGCCGAACCGAAGCCGAAAACGATCAGGCGCAGGCGAGCCAGGTCGTAGCCCAGCGCCCGGACCATCTCGCTGTCATGCGCGCCGGCCTTGATGATTGCGCCATAGGGCGTGCGCTCCAGAAAGAGCCAGACCATCAGGATGGCGACAATGGCAAAGCCGGCGGCGTAGAATTTGTAGGTCGAGAAAATCAGCCCGCCCATCAGGAAGGCGCCGCTGATCATCTGCGGCACCGGCATGTTCTGCTCGCCGGTGCCCCAGATCAGCCGGATCGCCTCTTCGACGACAATGGCGGCCCCGAAGGTGAGCAGCAGGCCATACAGCGGTGCCTTGCCATAGGTCGGGCGCAGACAGAGTTCGAGCAGCATGCCCGCGGCACCGGCCAGCACCGGGCCCAGTGCCAGACCGATGAAGTACCGGCTGGCCATCGGCAGGTCGAGCCACCAGATGCCGAACGGCGTGCCGGAAAACCAGCCGGCGCCAATGGTCGAGAGGGCCAGGTAGGCGCCAAGCGTGAAGAGCGAGCCATGCGCGAGGTTGATCACCTCCATCACGCCCACAATCAGGGTGAAGCCCAGGGCAATCAGGGCAAACAGCAGGCCAAGCGTAAGCCCGTTGACGACATGCGGAACAAGACTGGTCATGTGAATCGGTGTTGCGACGGTGGCAAAAAAGAGCGGGCGGCGCGCTGGCCGCCCGCAGTTTCAGGGTTACGCATCGAATGTCGGTGTGGACTCGTAGGATTCCAGCTTGCAGGCGCCGCTCGCATCCGGATCCAGCGCCTCTTGCGGCGAGGTGTTGCCGAGGATCTTGAACATGTCGTCCGGATCCTTGGTGCCGACATTGGCGGTGGCCAGATAGATGGACTGCTGCACCTGGTGCGTCACCGGATCGATCCAGGCGTCATGGTGCTGCATGCGGTCGCGCGCCGGCATCTTGTGGCCCTCCAGCGCCTTGATGACCTTGATGTTGTTGGTGGAGCCGGCACGCTCGATGGCACCGAGCAGTTCGCGCACCGCCCAGTAGCCGTTGTAGAACACGTTGCCGGGCACCTTGATCGCGGTATCCGGGAACATGGTCTTGTAGCGCTTCACGAAGTCGGCCACGCCGGGCAGATCGAGATTGTAATACCAGGTGGTGCCGAACACGCCGAACAGGTTGTCGAGCGGCAGGCCGTAGACATCCGGCCAGTCCTGCTGGTTATTGATCCAGGCGGTCTTGTCACCCATGCCAAGCTGCGCGATCTGCTGGCGCATCGCCTTCTGGTCGTCGCCGCCAATCGCCGCGGCGACGGCGCCCGGCTTGAGCTGCTGGATTTTCAGCAGCTGCGAGGAGAAATCGCGGGTGCCCTGCGGCACCAGGATTTCCTCGATCATTTCTCCGCCGAACTGCTTGAGCAGCGCCTTGGTGGCCGCGGCAGTCGAGTGTCCCCAGACATAATCGTTGGTCAGCAGCACCCACTTCTTGCCGAACTTCTCGATCGAGGCCTGCACGGCGGCCTTGGCGAAGTTGGAGCCGTTGGCATCGAAGACGAACTTAACGCGATGGCAGTTCTGTCCGGCTTCCGACGGCGCGCTCGAATTGGTGTTGAGGTAGATGACGCCGTATTTCTGCGCCACCTGGCTGATCGCATTGGCGACACCGGAATGGATGGCGCCGACCAGGAAGCCGCAATTCTCGCGGGTGATCATGCGCTCGGCGACGCGGCTGCCGGTGGCCGGCGTGGTCTCGGTATCCAGATGGAAGGTTTCGATCTTGCGGCCGAGCACGCCACCCTTGGCGTTGGCCTCGGCGATCGCCATCATCATGCCGCGCCGATCTTCGGCGCCGGAATTGGCATACTGGCCGCTGGCATCAGAGGTAATGCCGATCCTGATCGGCTTGGCCGTGGCCTGCGCATAGACGCGCGTGTGCATCCACGGCCCCATAAAGGCCATACCGCCCGTGGCGGCCGCTGCCGTGGTCAGTAGCCGACGACGGCTAATCTTGGACTGAGCCATGTTGTTTTCTCCCTGGTTGGCGCTCTTTACGGGCCTGATCTGTGGCGTCCCCTGAACCATCGAACGCCGGTTCAGGGAAACTGAACAAAAATTCTATTTACGTCAATGAATATTTTTTCTATGGAATTGAATATTCCGTTCAATGATGGAATCCCGGGCTAAAATGCTGTAAAGGCTAGGACATGAGCGATCAGCCTGCTTCTAACGCCTCCCCGATTTCAGTCGATGACCTGGTAGCATCACCCGGAGCCGAGACCTTCGACGGCCTGCGCCAGCGCATCCGCGACCGCTTCGCCACGCTCAGCCCGCATCTGCAGCGGATCGCCCGGGCGTCTTTGGAAGAGCCGAATGGATTCGCGCTGAACACCACCGCGAAGATCGCCGCCGATCTGGAAATTCAGCCCTCGACCCTGATCCGCTTCGCCAAGGAACTGGGCTATTCCGGTTTCTCCGATCTGCAGCGCGTGTTCCGGCAACGCCTGATCGAGGGCGAGCCGACGGTGCGCGAGCGCGTCTATTCCGAAGAGACCGCGCGTCCGGGACCGCTGAATGTGCGCGACCTGCTGCAGACCTGCGTCGCGGCGCATGTGGCCGCGCTGAACGATCTGCTGACGCATTGCGATACCGACAGCCTGGTCAAGGCCGTCGACATGCTGCGCCAGGCCCGGCATGTCTATATCGCCGGCCTGCGCCGCTCGCGTCCGATCGCCGCCTATCTCGCTTACGCCCTGACGCGTTCCGAACGCGCCAGCAGCCTGCTGGATTTTGCCGGTGGCATGGCCGGTCCCCAGATCGCCACCATCGGCCCCGACGACATCCTGGTCGCCATCGCCTTCCCGCCCTATTCAAGGCCGGTGGTTGATGTCGTGCTGGATGCCTATGTCAGCGGCCGCAAGGTGCTCGTCGTCACCGACGGCCCCACCAGCCCGCTGGCCAGCAACTCGCATGTCCAGATCTATGTTGATGCCGGTGCGGCTTCGGCCTTCCAGCCGATCTCCGGCGCCATCGGTCTGGTGCAGACCCTGGTCACCGCGCTGAACTGGACACCCAAGGCCGACTGACCGCGATCACCGCTCCACCACATCGAACGCGGCCGGCGGCTGGCCGGCCAGGTGGGTTTCCCACATCTGTGCATAGGCCGATTCAAGATTGCGCGTCAGCCGCGCGATATCGAACAGCGGCGCGGTGAGGCGCTGCGCCTGCAGATGCTGCTTGAACGCGGCAATGCGTGCCGGATCGCGCGCCAGGCTGAGCGCCAGCGCTTCGTAATCAGCCAGGCTGGTGGTGATCAGCTCGGGCAGGCCGATGGCGGTGAGCAGGCTGCCGGCCACGCGGCTGATGAAGGTATCGCCCGCACAGGTGAGCACCGGCAGGCCGGCCCAGAGCGCATCGGACGCCGTGGTATGCGCATTGACCGGCAGCGTATCGAGGAACAGATCGGCGAGCGCCTGCCGGGCCAAGTGATCGGGCAGCGCCAGCGGCGGCGCGAAGACCAGACGCGCAGGATCGATGCCGTGCGCCTGCACCTCGCGGCGCAGATTCTGCGTCGAGCCCGGCGCGCCCTCCAGCAGCCACAGCACGCTGTCCGGCACCTGGGCGAGCAGGCGCATCCAGAGATCGAAGATGCGCGGCGTCAGCTTGTAGCTGCCGTTGAAGCTGCAGAAGACAAAGCCCTGCTCGGGCAGGCCGCATTCAGTGCGCGACGGCGCCCAGCTGCCGATGGCGCGCTGGGTATCGTTGGGCTGGTAGCAATGCGGCAGCGCCACCACCTTCTCGGTGAAAAAGCGATGCTGTTCTGGCGGAATGATGAAGCGGTCGGCGATCACATAGTCGATGAAGCCGGCGCCCATGGTGCCGGGATAGCCGATGTAATTGACCTGCAGCGGCGCCGGGCGGCGTGCCAGAATCTCGGCCCGCGCATTCTGGGTATAGCCCTTGAGATCGACCAAGATATCGATCTGGTCGTTGTAGATCTCCTGCGCCGCCGCATCATGGGCGAGCGGCTTGAGATCGGTGAAATGGTCGAAGCCGGCGACCAGGCGGCGGCGGATCTCGGTATCGGAGTCAGGCCCGATGGAATAGGCGAAGGTCTCGAAGCGGCTGCGGTCGTGGCGCTCGAACAGTTCGGCCATCAGATAGGCGGTGGCATGCGGGTGAAAATCCGCCGAGAGATAACCGAGCCGGATTTTATCGCGGCGCTGCGGCGCGCGCGGCGGCAGCGCCACGGCACTCTTGCTGATGCGGGCGGCATAGGCGGCAGCACAGAGCAGCTGCTCCTCCGGCGTCGATGCCAGCGTGAGCAGCGCAAAGGGCGTGATTTCCGTCGGGCCCTGGCGCACGAAGCGGCGCACCTTGCCATCCACGCTTTCGTCGAAATCGCGCCAGTCGCAGATCACGCGCTTTTCATAGGACAGCTTGGCCCAGACCACCGGATGATCGGGTAGCTGCGCGGCCACCGCCTCGAACTGCGCGATGGCTTCGTCGCGGCGATCGAGCAGGACCAGCAGCGTGCCGAGATTGAGCCGCGCGCTGGTGAAATCGGGCTTGACCTGCAGCGCCATGCGATAGGCTGCCTCGGCGCCGGCCATGTCGTCCATCGACTTGAGCGCATTGCCGAGATTGTTGTGGGCCTCGGCGATATGGGGCGCCACCTCCAGCGCCCGGCGATGCCAGGCGACGGACTCGGCATAGCGGCCGAGTTCGAACAGGCAGACGCCGATATGGGTCATGCCCTGGTAGAAGCGCGGATTGAGCGCGACGGCCCGCTCATGACTGGCCATCGCCTCGTCCAGCCGGCCCAGTTCGCGATAGGCGATGCCGAGATGGTAGTGCGAATGCAGGTACTCCGGGCGGATGCGGATCGCGGCTTCGTAGCAGGCGATGGCCTCGGCCGTCTCGCCGCGGCTCCGCAGGATATTGCCCAGGTTGTTGTAGGCGGATTCATTGGGCTGCAGCCTGATCGCCTGGCGGAAGGCGGTGATGGCCTCGTCGATCTTGCCCTGATTGCGCAGCACATTGCCCAGATTGTTATGGGCCTCGGAGCTTTTCGGATCGATGCTGATGGCGCGCCGCAGCAGCTTGGCGGCTTCGTCGAGCTCGCCGCGGCCATAAAGCAGCACGCCCATATTCTGCGCCGCGAGCGGATTGCGCGGCTGGCGCAGCAGCACCTTGCGATAGAGCTTTTCCGCTTCGTCCAGCTGGCCGGCCTGATGCGCCTGCACCGCCTGGACCAGAACCTTGTCGGCCGCCATGTCCCGCTCCGCCCTAACCCGCCCCGACCATAGCGGCGCGGCGGTCGAGCGCAAAGATCTGCGCATAAAGCGGCACGTGATCGGCCGTCAGCCCGGCCGGCAGCAGCGCCGGATAGGCGGCGAGCGCGCGGCGCAGCGCCCGCTGGTCGAGGCCTTCGACCAGCAGCAGGCTGTCAAACGACCTGTCTTTCGGGCGCAGGCTTTTCTCGCTGGTCTGGATCGCGGTTTTTTCCTGGTCGGTCTCCAGCAGATGCGCCTGCGCGATACGGTCCTGCGCCAGCAGGCCGGCCAGGATGGCGGCGGCATCCGGCAGGTCGCCCGCAGACGGCAGGGCTGCGATATAGCTGCCGCGGCCGATGCCCTGCGACAGCACGCGCCGGCCGCCGCCGCGCACGAAATTCTGCAGGATCGGCATGATGCGCTGCGACCAGGCGGTGGGCGCATTCAGCCGCGCCAGATAAGACGGGCCGGACAGCGCCGCCGACGATTCCAGGTCGTAGACGATCAGGAAGCGGTTGATGCTGTCGCTGATGGCGCGGAACACGCGCACGCCGAGGAAACCGTCGACACCGAGCCGTTCGGTGGTGTGTTCGCGGGTCAGCCAGTGCAGATAGTCGGTCTCCTGTGCGGATTCGACATCGCTCCAGATCGCCAGAAAGCCTTCACCCTGCATGATTGTTCCTGATTGATGGATCAGCGCCGCAGCGCGTAAAGCACGGTATCGACCCCGTCGGGGCCATGTTCGCGCAGGAAGAAGTCATAGCGCGGCTGCAGCCCATGCAGCAGCAGCGGAATATCCCACAGATCATCGGGCCGGTGATAGACGCTGACGGCGAGTGCTGTCGCATCGCGGGTGATGGCGGTGTGCGTGCCGGCAATCGCCTCGCGCTCGAAGCCCTCGACATCGTATTTCACGTATGTGGCCATGAGGCCACGCTCACTCAAGGCATGATCGACGCTGTCGAGCGCCACGGTATCGCCGCCGGCGGCCTCGGCCTCGGCGACCGACACGGTATGCGAGGCCTCGTTGCCGAGCGGCAGGAAGCCGATGCGGCCGGGCGCGGCACCGGCCGCCGCCTGAACGCAGCTGACCTGCATGCCGGTGGCGGCCTGCACGCGCGTGGCAGCCGCCTGCAGTTTGGCAAACGACGCCGGATCGGGCTCGAACGCCACGGCATGGGCATGGCTGTCGGGATGCCAGGCGGCAAAGGCCTCCAGCGTATCACCGGTATAGGCACCGCAATCGACAAAGACCAGTGTGGCATCATCGGCGCAGAGTCGCGGCCGCGTGACCAGGCCGGCGGGGAAATAGATCGCGCGGTCGACCATGCGGGGCGCGGTGAAATCCAGCGTGACACGCTGGTTCACCAGCTCGCGGAAAATCGTGCGAGAAAGATCATCGGCCAGCAAGGCCTCGACGCGGGCGATCTGCGGCGTGCTGTCGCGCAGCAGCTGCGGCGTGCCATAGCCATAGATCGGCGGCAGCGTATCGAAGGCGGTGTAGAGATCGGGCAGCGACAGCACGCGGGCAAAGCCGCTGTCGTTGAGGCCGCGCATCACCGTGCCGATGGTGACATCGGCGCGATAGACGCAGTTGACGACAGGAACCTGTGCGCCGAATTTGGCCAACGCATCGCTGCGCGACCACACCGGCAGGCCGGCGATGTCGCGCCCCTGGTCGGCGGCGACATCGGAGATAAATCCATGCAGCGCCGGCGCATCGGGCATGTCGGCAAGCCGGCGCGCCAGCTGGCGGCCGTTGTTGCCGGCGCCAAACAGCAGGCAGCCCTGCTGCTGCACGCTGTCGCGCAGGCGGCGACGCGTAAGGGCGGCCTGTTGCAGGCGCGCGGGAGCGAGGATGTCGGCCAGGCTCAAGGTGCCTCAGCCCGGCTTCTGCGCGGCGTCGATCTTCTGCTGGCGCCAGGCCTGCACGCTGCGCGGCGGATTCCACTGGTAGCCGAACAGCTGGCGGTCTTCCGCCGTCTCGGCATGGCGGCCGCCCAGCATGCTGGCGATATCGATCTGCTGGGCGATGATCGGCAGGGTGTAGAGGTTGTTGATCGCCACCCGCGGCTTGTCGGTGCGGTTGGGCGCGCCGCGATGATAGGTCATCGAATCGAACATGAAGATGCTGCCGGCCGGTGCCTCGAACTGCACCTCCCATTTGCGCACGAAATCGTCGGACGGGAAATTCTCGAACAGATGCGTGCCGGGCAAAAAGAAAGTGGCGCCGTTGTCGAAGGTGAAGTCATCCACCGCCACCAGCGTCTGCACCGCCAGCGGGCGCGAGGAGGTGAGATGCTGGTATTGCAGTTCGCGATGCCAGTGATTGACGTAATTGGTGATGCCGGGCTTGTTGAGGATGCCGACCTGGGCCGACAGCGTGATAGCGTTTCCTAAGCAGGCGCGCGCCACCGCCAGCGCCAGCGGATGCTTGCAGATCGCCAGGAAGGCATCGTCATAGGCGACCGGGGTGCGCACGATATTGGCGTCTTTGATCAGGAACAGATTGTCCTCGCCGCCGACCTCGGCGACCTGCCGGGCATAGATCTCATGCAGGCGGGCGCGGGCATCTTCCATCTGCGCGCGGGTGAAGGCATTGCGGATGATGGTAAGGCCGATGCGGCGGATTTCCTCGACATGGCGCTCGACCTCGGTGTCGGCACTGTCGCGCCGCAGCACCGCATGGGCATGAACCGGCTCCGGCGTCGTCATCGTCTTGCGTCCTTCCTGCATGCCCGGCCGTTCTGGCCGGCGGCCCAATCTGACCGATCAGCGTTTAATAAATTATAAAGCAGCAAGGGCAGCGGGTCGCTGTCGCTAACGTCATATTTTATTTAGACTTCCCGTCTTATTCAGACAGCCGGGCCGAAGCTGCGGCCGGCGAAGGGAAGCATGACAGGGGTAACACTCGAGGCCGTGCTGGCCGAGATCAAACAGACGCTGCAGCGCGAGGGCGCGGCGGCGGCTCTGGCCTATGCCCAGCAGGCCTATGCGCAGAGCGGCCAGGATGCCCGGCTTCTGATGCCGCTGGCCCAGCTGCACCTCGCTGCCCAGCAATATGATCCGGCGATCCAGATTCTCGATGCGCTGTCGGCGGCCAATCCGGGCAACCCCGGCATAGCCCAGCTGCGCAGCACCAGCCGGCGCAGTCGCTTCCTGGCGCAGCAGCATGGCAACGCGCCGTTCTATCCCACCGTGCTGGCGCTGCGGCAGGATGTCGAGGCAGCACTGGCGGAAGGCGATATCGACTATGCGCTGACCGTGCTGCATGAAGCGGCCTATCGCCTGGTCAAGGAAACCTCGCGCGGCGACTACGAGCCGGGCAACGATGCGCGGCTGGATGCACTCTGCCTGCAGGCCGGCGCGGCGCTGGCCGCACGGCTTGGCCTGACGCCAATGGGGTCTGATCCCGATGGCCCGATTGTCTATGTCGCCACCGCGATCCATGAATTCGGCGGCCACAGCCGCGTGCTGCTGGATTACATTCGCCGCCAGCCCAAGCGCCGCCATGTCATCCTGCTGACTGAGATGAACATCCGCGTGCCGCCGGCCGTACTGCAGCCGATCCTGGACGCGCAGCTGGCCGGCATCGACTATACCATCCTGCGTTCGCCCGGCGGCCGCAACGACGCCATCGCGCGCTGGCTGTTCGAACAGCTGGCCGCGCTGAAGCCAGCCGCCAGCTTCATTTTCAACCACCCCTACGATCCGATCGGCCCGGCGGCGATTGCGCTGCTGAAACCGGGCGTGGTGTATTTCAACCATCATGCCGATGGCGGCTTCAGCCTGGGCGCCAGCATCGCGGTGACCGGCCATATCGACGAGACGCCGGCCTGCCATCATGTGCTGTGCCGTGCCACGCCGGGGCTGAACCCGCTGTATATCCCGCTCACCATCCCCGATCCCGGCGCGCGCGACCCGCAGGGCTTCCTGAAAGACCGCCCGCTGCGCACCGCGGTCTGCGCCAGCGCCAACAAGTTCACCGACCAGGATTATGCCTATCGCTATGCCGAGATGGTGCCCTTCATCCTGGCGCGCAGCGACGGCGAGCATCTGCATATCGGCCCGCTGCCGCCGGATTTCCTCAGCCTGATCGCCGCCAACCTGCAGCGCGCCGGCATTGCAGCTGCGCGCTTCCGCCATATCGCCAATGTGCCGAGCCTGAGCCGGGCGCTGGGCGAGCTGGATGTCGATCTCTATCTCACCTCCTTCCCCGGCGGCGGCAGCAAGGCCGGTGTCGAGGCGATGGCATCGGGCACGCCGGTGCTGTGCCACCGCAATTACCTGTCGCGGTTCGGCAGCGGCGTGGCCGACATGATGTATCCAGACGCGCTGTTCTGGCATGACCATGACAGCCTGGCGGCGGCATTGCGGGCGGCACAGTCGCGGCCCGAACTGGCGCGGCAGTCGGCGCTGGCGCGTGCCCATTTCGATACGCATCATGCCCCGGCGGTGGTGGAGCAGGCCTGGCGCGACGGCAAGCCGCGCGGCCTGGAGCCCCCGCCGCTGCCGCCGCACCGGCCCGACCGCGTGCAGCGCGCGTTTGACAAATTCAGCCGGCCGGCGCCGAAAGCCTGAACGCGCCGACGGCACCGCCGGCAGCGATGCTTGGCTGCAGGATCTGCGGGATGTTTTCCATGCCCGCGCGTTCGACACATGGACCCCATGCTCGCGCCGCGCCAGATTGCGCTGGAGCCGCGACGCGAGCATATTGCCACGCCCGATAGCCATGCACAGGACGCCCGCGCCGGATGATCCGCGTTGCCAAGATCGCTGCCATCACCGGTGTTGCCCTGCTGCTGCTGGCGGTGCTGGGCGTGGCGCTGCTGCTGAGCTGGCCGCGCCCGGCAGTGGAATATCTCGCCAGCCATCTGCTCGACCGGCGCGTGACGCTGGGCGCCTTCAGCATCACCTGGCAGGAGCCGGTGCAGATCGCGCTGCAGGATCTCAGCATCGCCAACATGCCGGGCGGTAGCGACACCGCCATGGTGGCGATCGAACGGCTGGACGCCAGCATCGACCGCGCCGCGCTGCTGCAGGGCAGGCTGATCTACCGGCAGCTGCGCGTGGAGCGGCCGCGCATCGCACTGGAGCGCGACGCCCGGGGCCGCGGCAACTGGGAGTTCGGCAGCGACGATGCCGACAGCAGCAGCAACAGCGCCAATGCGACCGGCCGGCTGGTGCTGGTGCCGAAAAACCGCCGGCAGTTTCCCAGTCTGCTGGATTTCCGCCTCAGCCAGGGCGAGCTGCGCATCCGCACGTCTTCAGGCAAATGGCTGCGTCTGCCGCTGGACGACCTCGCCATCCAGGCCAGTGACGAGGATGCGCCGGCCAGCATCATCTTCGATGGCGGCTATAACGACACCGACGCGCAGCTGACCGCCACCACCGCATCCTTCAATGCCTTCCGCGATGCGACCCGGCCCTTCGATGCCGCCTTCAGCATCGTCACCCCCGGCGCCAGGCTGGATTTCAAGGGTGTGATCGGCAACCCGCTGGATTTCGACGATGTCGAAGGCCGCCTGGGACTGGAGGCGCGCCGGCTGGATGATGTGATTGCCATCTTCGATACGCCGGGCGGCATCACCGCGCCGGTGAAACTGAGCGGCGGCTTCAGTCGCGGCGGCGATGCCTGGCGGCTGGAAAACATGAGCGGCGATATCGGCGGCAACCGTTTCGATGGCCGCCTCGCGCTGGATGAAGGCGGCCGTGGCGAAGCCGATGCGCTGCAGATCCGCCTCGATTTCGCGCGGCTGGATCTGCCCACGGTGCTGCCCAAGGATAACGGCCGCGACTGGCGCAGCATCACGCTGCGCCCGGCCAGTGCAGCCGATACCGCGCATCTCGATATCCAGGTCAGCGCCCAGACATTGCTGCATCACGGCCGGCGCTTGCAGCGCGTGGCTGCCGCCGTTGAAGTCGCGGCCGGCCATATCCGCCTGCATGGCGCCACAGCGGCGCTGGGTGACGGGCATCTCAACCTCAGCGGCCATCTGGCTGCCGGTAGCGGACAGACGGATGCCACCCTGCAGACCACCTTGCGGCTGGAGCAGGTGGATGCCGGCGCCCTGCTGCAGCTGCTTGGACTGGGCAGCGATGCGGCCCTGCTGACCGGCAGCGTGGATGGCCGCGCCAGCCTGACTTCCACTGGCGTCACGCTGGGCGATGCGGTGAAAACCGGGCGCGGCCATGCCGTGCTGGCGATGCAGCAGGGCCGCATCGCGCGCAAGCTGGTGGAAGCCGCCTCGGCCGACCTGAGCGCCATCTTCCGCAGCCGCGATGACGATACCGCGCTGCGCTGCCTGCTGGGCGCCGCCACGCTGAAGGACGGCACGCTGCTGCTGGCGCCGCTGGTGCTGCGCAGCGATGGCGGCACCATTCGCGGCGCCGGGCAGATTGAGCTGGCACCGCAACAGCTGGAAATGACGCTGCGCTCGGACCCGAAAACCACCGGCCTGCTGGCGCTGGATATTCCGCTGCGCATCCATGGCCCGCTGGCAAGCCTGTCGGCGCAGCCGCTGCGCGGCGCGAGCCTGCCGAACCTGCCGCCGCCGGCCCTGCCGCCGGAGCAGAGCACGCTGGCCCGCGCCAATCCCTGCTGGCAGTGAGGCCATTCGTCGCGGTTTTGCGCCATATCGATCAGAATCCGCAAAACTGTGATGGCGAACGGAACGGCGCTGTAAACACCACGTTATATAAGCAGCCTAAACCTGTCCTGCCCTATTGCGGCCACAGACTGTGTCGCAAATGGAACTGTCGGATCAGGGTAAAAGGAGTGCTCCCCATGCAGACCAATATCCAGAGCCTTGACTGGACTGTCGACGCTGCCGCCATGATTGCCGAGAATGATGATTATGTAGTTTCACTGTATGATGGCACCAATGGCAATTACGATGTTGCCTTCATCCGCGCCAAGCCCGCCGCGCGTTATATGGCGCCCGATGCCGAGCGCGTCGTCCGGCGCGAGGCGCGCGTCGCCTTCACGCTGGCGATGCGGCAGCAGCGCAGCTGAGCGCCTGAACGACTAAGCGATTGAGTCAGGTGCCGGCGCGGGCCGTACGCCGGGGTTCTGCCGCCATAGTGGCGAGATCGAATTCGCGCGCCAGCAATTCGTAACTGCGGCGCTTCACGTCGCGGCTGTGCGTCCAGGTCAGGATGACGATCTCGTCCAGCTGCTGCTCCTGCGCCAGCCGGCGCAGTTTATCCGCCACCTGTTTGGCCGAGCCGGCATAAGAACTGACCCAGAGATTTTCCATCTCGATTTCTTCTTCAGGGCTGAACGGCGGCAGATCGTCGGGCGCCAGCAGCGGCCCGAGCCGGCCGCGGTTGCGGTCGATGCGCCAGCGCGCCCGGCTGCGGAACCAGTGGCGCGCCTCGTCCTCGGTCTCGGCCGCCAGCGCCCAGACGCAGAGATTGGCCTGCGGCGCCTGGAGAAACGGCGATGGCTTGAAGCCGCGGCGATATAGCTCCAGCGCCTGGCCGGCGCCGCGCCCGTCGGTGATGAAATGCGCGAATGAATACGGCAGGCCGAAATGGGCCGCCAGCTGCGCGCCGTAATCCGAACTGCCCAGCATCCACAGATCCGGCGCGGTGGCGTCTGACATCGGATGCGCCGTCACGCTGCGGAAGCGATGGCCCTCGGGCAGCTCGAGGCCATGGCTCCAGTGCAGCAGGTCGCGGACCTGGGCGGGGAAATCGTCGGCGCCGTCGTTATGCGGGTTGAGCGCATAGGCCGTGCGGCCATCGGAGCCCGGCGCGCGGCCGACACCCAGATCGATGCGCCCTGGCGCCAGCGCATCCAGCACGCGGAACTGCTCGGCCACATGCAGCGCGGAATAATGCGGCAGCATCACGCCGGCGGAGCCCAAGCGGATACGTTCGGTTTTCATCGCCAAGGCGGCCAGCAGTACCTCGGGCGATGAGCCGGCGATGGAAGCATGATTATGGTGTTCGGCGATCCAGAAGCGGCGGTAGCCCAGCGCCTCGGCATGCTGGGCCAGCGAAACCGTATCGCGGATCGCCTGGTCTTCCGGGGTGCCGGCGGAAACGGTGGACTGGTCGAGGACGGAGAGGCTGATCTCGGGCTGGGTCATGTCCGGCATCTAGCGCAGGCAGGCCGGAACGGCAAGCCACCAGCCTTGTAAAGCCTGCGGGCAGCGGACTAGGCTTTTCGCCAAGCATGGGGGATCGACGCATGACACGGTGGTTCAAACCGGGGTTCAGACCGGCGCTGATGGCGGCGCTGGCCCTGCTCGTCACAGCATGCGCATCTGTGGTGCCCGAGGCGGTTGATCCGGCACTGAACGAGAGCAATTCCGCCCTGCTTTTCCTGTATCGCTCGCAGGACCAGTACAGCGCGATGGATATGCCGGCCTTTTACCTGGACGGCCAGCCGATCGGCACCGTCGAACGCGGTGGTGTCATCATCCGGCGCGTGCCGGCCGGTCTGCGCCGCCTCAGCCTGCGGCGACCGATGTTTGAAGACGCCGCCTCGCTCAGTGCCATGTTCGAAGCCGGTAAGGAATACTATGTCCGCTTCGGTGTTTCCGCCGCCGGCAGCTTTGGATCCTTCATCTCGCCATCGGCGTATTTCAGCCTGGTGGACGGCAGCTGGTACCAACAGCGGCGCTGATCACCCGTTCAAACTCGCCCACATCTGCTGGTCACGCTCTGCCGTCCAGATGCGCGGGTGATCGAGGCCGAGCGCCTCGTCATAGGCGCGCGCCACGTTGAAGGGCTGGCAGTGGTCGAAAATAGCGAAGTTGCCAAACCGGGGCCGCATCGCGTCGTTGCAGCGGTCAAAGGCATCCTTCAGCGGCAGACCTTTCGCGGCGCTCTCTGAAACAGAACCATACAGCGTGGTGAGGAAGTCGCGGGTCAGCTGCAGGCCGTCGCTCACTTCCTTCGGGTTGCCCAGCGCATCGCCGCGGCCGGGCACCAGCGCCTTCGAATTGAACTCGGCGATCCGGTCGAGCGTCTTCGGCCAGTCCTTGAAATGCGCATCGCCGCAATAGCAGGCCGAGTGGTATTCGACCAGGTCGCCGGAGAACAGCACGCCGGCATCGGGCACCCAAGCCACCGTGTCGCCCGCCGTGTGGCCGCGACCCAGATGCATGATCTCGACGCGGCGCTTGCCCATGTACAGCGTGAATTTCTGCGGGAAGGTCATGGTCGGCCAGGTGAGGCCCGGAATGCTTTCAGCCGCGCGGAACAGGCGCGGGAAGCGGCCATATTCAGAATCCCAGTCTTCCTTGCCGCGCTCGACGATGAGGCTGCGCGTGGCGTCTGACGCCAGGATCTGCTGCGGCTGGTAGGCCGAGGCGCCGAGCACGCGCACGGCGTGGTAATGCGTCAGCAGCACATACTTGATCGGCTTGTCGGTGACCTTGCGGATATACTCGATCACCTGGCCGGCCATCTTCGGCGTCGCCTGGGTGTCGATCACCATCACGCCGTCATCGCCGACAATCACACCGGTATTGGGATCGCCCTGGGCGGTGAAGGCATAAAGCCCCTCGCCAAGCTGGCTGAAGCTGACGACCTTGTCTTCGGTATCGGCTGTGGAGGCAAACTGAGGCGCGGCCGATGTGTGGAGCGGGGACATGCTGGTTTCCTTCCCGGGATTTTCCCCGATAGTGAACCAGCGGCCCGGCTTTTCAAAGCGTCATTCCGCGCGGAGGATAACCGGCGCTGTCGCAAAAAAAGGACGGACCGCGGGGTTGCCGCGATCCGTCCACACAATCTGCAGGCGGGCGCTAGTGCTGGCCGCCCTTGCGACCGGCCGCGGCGGCGCGGGCGCGATCATTGGCAAAGTTGCCGCCGCTTTCCTGGCCACCCTTGCGCCCGGCTGTCGCCGCCAGTTCGCGGTTCTGCGAGAAGCTGCGTTTTTCATCGGGCACCGCGCGACCACCCTTGCGGGCAATCTCGCGCTGCCGCGCCGGGTCCATGGCGGCAAAGCCGCGCGCGGCGCGCGGCGGGGCGGATGTGGTCTCACCTGCCGCTGTTTCAGCCGACCGGGTTTCATCGGGCTGGCTGCCGGCCTTGGACGGCGGCATCTGCGGCGGCGTGGTGTGATTCTCTGCCATATCTATGCTCCTTCAACGCATGGTGACCCTTTCCCAACACCACAGGCGGCGGAGTGTTCCCCGCGGGGGGTGTGACAAATGGGTGCCGTGCAAAAAATTTGGCGGATGCCGAGGCATCCGCCGAGTTGGGGGGAAGGACCTGCAGGGAAAAGAAGAGTTGAAGTCCGGCGTGCCGACTAGATGGCGGGCGGGCGGCGACCGGTGATCAGATGCGCGATCAGGCTGACCACGAAGATCACCAGGAAGATGAAGAACAGGATCTGCGCGATGCTGGCCGAGGCAGCGGCAATGCCGCCGAAACCGAACAGACCGGCGATCAGCGCCAGAACAAAAAAGATCAGGGCCCAGTAAAGCATGACGGCCTCCTCTATTTGTTTTGGCCGGTGCCGTCCCGATCGCGCGGGGGGAGGAACGCTCGTCGACGGCACCGGCCGTGCAGTCGGGAATGAAACGCCCTGTGCGCGATTCAGTTCACCGCCGCGCTGCTAGAAAACCGGGAGAAAGTTGTGACCACGATGTCACAGCCGGCGCAGTACTGCGCCGGAGGGATGTCACAGCCGGCGCAATGCTGCGCCCGGTTATGGCAGAATCTCAGGAGATTCAGGCGATGGCTGGCAGGATCAGCCGCGCAGGATGGTCTCGACCACGCGTTGCACCTCGGCGGCCTCGGCCAGGGTGGCGAGATCCTGGGCCTGGCCATGGGTCAGCGCCGCCACCTTGTTGAGCTGGCGCTGCAGCACCAGCGGTCGCATCTTTTCGTTCGGCAGCGCATCGGGCGCTTCATGCCAGCTGCCGTCCTTGTCCTGGCGTTCGGCAATCGACCAGTCGCGCAGGCGGATGCTGCCCTTGGGGCCGATGATGCGGAACAGATTGTGGTCGGGCTTGTCGGTTTCGCCCACCGTGCCGCTGATGCTCACCGGCAGGCTGCCGGCGTTCAGCGTGACGGCGATGCTGCGTTCGGACTGTTCGGCTTCCGGGTAGGCGATGCTGTGGCCCTGCAGGCTGAGCGGACCGAACAGGCGGCGTGCCAGAAACAGGAAATGCGAGCCGACCTCGCGGGTGAAACCGCCCTGCGCGCGGGCATCGAGCCAGCTGACCGCATCCATCTGCCAGGGCCGCGGCCACTGCATGAAACCGATCTCGACATCGATGCGCTGCACATCCCCCGTCACGCCCTCGGCCATCCAGGCGCGCAGCTGGTCGACCGCAAAGGAAGACGCGAACGGGAAATTGACGCCGCCACGCCCGCCGCTCTTGGCCGCCTCGGCGACAAACTTTTCCGCATCGGCCACATCGACGGCCAGCGGCTTTTCGCAGAACACCGCGCGGCCTTTGCCAAAGGCTTCGCGCGCATAGGCCAGATGCGAGGCCGGCGGCGAGGCGATGTAGAGACAGTCGCAGGCCTCGATCACCGCGGCAGCCGAACCAATCTGCACCACCTGCGGCAGATCGGCCTTGAGCCGCGCCATCGCCGCGACGGACGGATCCCACACGCCGGCGACGGTAAGCACGGCCGGATCATGGTTGAGCGCGGCGCGCAGCAGGCGCTCGCCCATGATGCCGTAACCGATGATGCCGAGCCGGACCGGAGCGGAAGCCATGATAAACTCTTTTCAAGATTGCAGTAACGCGGGCCGCATTATATGCGGCGGGCGATGCGTGCGCGCAAGCGCCGCTGGCGCTCGGCGGTGATCGGATAGCGCCACATCACCGCGATAGCGGCCAGCTTGAAGCCCACCGGCGCCCAGGCATAGAGCGCCGCCAGCACAAACAGCGCCGGGCCGGCATTGCCGGTGGCGCCCGGGGCGAAACCGGCAAGATCGAGCAGCGGGAAGGCGATGCCCACAGCGGCGGCCAGCGCCAGCTTGGTCGCCATGCCCCAGAGCGCGAAGAAAAAGCCGGCGCGCTGCTGCCGCGTGCGCGCGGTATCCAGGTCGATCACATCGGCCTGCATGGCCGGCGGCAGCGCCAGATCGGCACCGAGGCAGATGCCGGTGAGCAGCGAAATGATGCAGAAGGCCACCGCATCGCCGGCGCCGAGCAGCGGCACAAAGGCAAACACCGCACAGTTCCACAGCATGGCGCCGATCCAGACCCGATGCTTGCCATGTCGCGTGGCAAGTTTCAGCCACAGCGGCACCGCCGCGATGCCGGCGCCGAAATACAGCAGCAGCACCGCACCGGCCAGCGCCGGCGCCTGCAGCACATGGGTGACATAGAGCAGCACCAGCGTCGCCGGCAGGCCATTGGCGACGCCATTCAGCAGCCAGGCCAGCAGCAGGCGGCGGAACGGCCCGTTGCGCCACACCGCCCGCAGGCCGGCGACAGTGAAGGACGGCGCCGCGCCCTGTGCCAGCGGCGGTTCCGGCACGCGCCACAGCGCAATGGCAACACAGACCGGCAG
>NZ_CALRUC010000065.1:0-23346 GCF_943371255.1 Ferrovibrio terrae
GATCCTGCGAGTATATTGATGAAATCCGATCTCGACCGCGCGGCCCTGGAATACCACCGGCTGCCGAAGCCGGGTAAGCTGGAAATCACCCCGACCAAGCCGCTCGGCACCCAGCGCGACCTGGCGCTGGCCTACAGCCCCGGCGTCGCCGCCGCCTGCAATGCCATTGTCGAAGATCCGGCCCAGGCCGCCGAGCTGACCGCGCGCGGCAACCTGATCGGCGTGATCTCCAACGGCACCGCCGTGCTCGGCCTGGGCAATATCGGCCCGCTGGCGTCCAAGCCGGTGATGGAAGGCAAGGCGGTGCTGTTCAAGAAGTTCGCCGGCATCGATGTCTTCGATATCGAGATCAACGAAACCGACCCGGACAAGCTGATTGCCATCATCGCGGCGCTGGAGCCGACCTTCGGCGGCATCAATCTGGAAGACATCAAGTCGCCGGAATGCTTCGTGGTCGAGCGCGCGCTGCGCCAGAAGATGAAGATCCCGGTCTTCCACGACGACCAGCATGGCACGGCGATCACCGTGGCCGCCGCGGTGCTGAACGGCCTGCGCGTGGTCGGCAAGAAAATGGACGAGGTGAAGCTGGTGGCGTCCGGTGCCGGTGCCGCCGCGCTGGCCTGCCTCGACCTGCTGGTCGAACTGGGCGTGCGCAAAGAGAATATCGTCGTCACCGATATCGTCGGCGTGGTCTACGAGGGCCGCACCGAGCAGATGGATGAATTCAAGGCGCGCTATGCGCGGCAGACCAACCACCGCACGCTCGGCGATGCCATCGTCGGCACCGATGTGTTCCTCGGGCTTTCAGCCGCCAATGTGCTGAAGGGCGAGATGGTCGCCAAGATGGGGCCGAAGCCGCTGATTCTGGCGCTGGCCAATCCGACGCCGGAAATCCTGCCGGAAGTGGCCAAGGCGGCGCGGCCCGATGCGATCATGGCGACCGGGCGGTCGGACTATCCGAACCAGGTCAATAACGTGCTGTGCTTCCCGTTCCTGTTCCGTGGCGCGCTGGATGTCGGCGCCACCACGATCAACACGGCGATGGAGCTGGCGGCCGTGCGCGCGATCGCCGATCTGGCGATGGCGGAAATCTCCGATGTGGTGGCGCGGGCCTATGGCAATGACGAGGCACTCAGCTTCGGCCCGGAATACTTCATCCCCAAGCCCTTCGATCCGCGCCTGATCCTGCAGATCGCGCCAGCGGTGGCGCAGGCGGCGATGGACAGCGGCGTGGCGACGCGTCCGATCACCGACATGCAGGCCTATCGCGAAGGCCTGGAGCGCTTTGTCTACCGCACCGGCTTTGTCATGCGGCCGACCTTCGAGCGCGCCAAGCGCAAGCCGCTGCGCCTGATCTATGCCGAGGGCGAGGACGAGCGCGTGCTGCGTGCCGCCCAGATCGTGCTGGACGACAAGGTGGCGCTGCCGACCCTGATCGGCCGCCGCGCCGTGGTCGAGCGCCGCATCGAGAAGCTCGGCCTGCGCCTCAAGATCGGCGAGAATGTCACGCTGATCGATCCCGAGCGCGACGACCGCTACAACGAATACTGGACCGGTTATCTGGCGCTGATGAAGCGCAAGGGCGTGGCGCCCGACGATGCCCGCACCATCATCCGCACCAACACCACGGTGATTGCCGCCATGGCGGTGCAGCGCGGCGAGGCCGATGCGCTGATCTGTGGCTCGGTGGGCCAGTATGACCAGCATCTGCCGCATATCGTCGATGTGATCGGCCTGCGCTCCGGTGCGTCGCTGCCGGCCGCCATGCAGCTGCTGGTGCTGCCGCATGGCATGCTGTTCATCACCGACAGCAATGTGAATCTCGACCCCAATGCCGACGAGATCGTGGCGATCACCCAATTGGCCGCCGACGAGGTGCGCCGCTTCGGCCTGGTGCCGAAAATCGCGCTGCTGTCGCATTCCAATTTCGGCACCTCCTCGTCGCCTTCGGCGCGCAAGATGCGCGAGGCGACCCAGCGCCTGCACCAGCTGATGCCGGGCGTGGAGATCGAGGGCGAGATGAAGGCCGATGCCGCCGTCTCGGAAGCGATCCGCGAGAAGCTGATGCCCGACAACACCCTGAAGGGCAGTGCCAACCTGCTGGTGATGCCCAACCTGGATGCCGCCAATATCTCTGCCAACCTGGTGCGCCAGATGGAGCAGGGCTTCTATGTCGGCCCGATCCTGATGGGCATGGCGAAATCGGCACATATCGTGTCGCGCAATGTCACCGTGCGCGGCCTGGTCAATATGAGCGCGGTTGCCGTGGTCGATGCCCAGGATCATGCCGAAGGCCTGATGGGGCGCAGCGCCTCCGGCGATTAATGCCCGAGAACGGTACGCCCGGCCGCCGCATCCCAGTCGTGACCGGCGGCGAAATCGCGCAGCTGCTGTAACGCGGCGCTGTCATCCTCGCGCCAGCGCAGGCCGATGCGATGCGTATCGCGCAGTTCGGGCAGGGTCAACGTCGCCACATGATCGGTGCCGAGCCAGTGCGGCAGGATCGCCACGCCGATGCCGGCTTCCACCAGCGCCAGCAAAGCCGCATCGCTCTCGGCCCGGCCGATGATGCGCGGCCGCACGTTCAATCCGTCGAACAGCTTTTCCGCCGCTGGCATGATCTCGGCCTGTGGCCGGATCACGAAGGGCTGGTCCTGCAGGTCTGAAATCCGCGCCGTGCTGCGCCGCGCCAGCGCATGGCCTTGCGGCACCGCCAGCAGGTAGCGCTGGCGGAACAGGCTCAGGCTGTGCTCATCGCCGTCATCACCCAGCGGCAGGATCGCCGCATCGATGCGGCCCATATCGAGCCGGCGGGTCAGCGTCGTGGCCGGCGCTTCGAGAATTTCCAGCGCGATATCGGGATGCGCCGTGATGAAGCTGCCGAGCAGGGCAGTGAGGCGCTGTTGTGGCAGGCCGGGGATATAACCGAGCCGCAGGCGCAGCTTTGCCGGCCGGCCTTCCTGGCGCAGCTCGCGCCGCGCCGCGGTCCATTCCTGCAGCAACAGGCGCGCGCGCGGCAGAAAGCGGGCACCGGCAGGCGTGAGCTGCGAGGCGCGGCCACGCTCGAACAGGCTGCTGCCGAGGGATTCCTCCAGGCGCTTGATGCCGGCCGACAGCGTCGGCTGGGTGACGTTGGCGCGCTCGGCACCGCGGGTGAAGCTGCCGGTTTCGGCCACGGCCATGAAATAACGGATCAGGGTCAGATTCATGACCCATAGAGAAACCCTATCTTGAATATAAAGACAATTGATTTTCTCTATTCAAGAATCCGGGCTATCAGGACAGGCAGAGGAAACCGCTAAAAAGAGGAGGGCGCCATGGCAGAGCACTATGTCGAGACCCTGCGGCTGATGACCCAGGCTTGGCAATGCGATCATCTGGGGCATGTGAATGTCAGCTTCTACATGGGCTGGCTTGGCGATGCCGCTTTCGCCGTTGCCGCCATGCATGGCTGGCCGCGCGAGCAGATGATGGCCGAGCAGGCCGGCGTCGCCGCCGTGAAGGCCGAGGTGGATTACCAGGCCGAGCTGCGCGGTGGCGACATGGTGAAAATGGAGAGCACGGTGGAAAGCATCGGCGAGCGCAAGATCGTTTTCCGCCATCGCCTGATCCGTGTCGGCGATGATCGCCAGGCCATGGCGGCGCGGCTGACCGGCGTGTGCATCGACACGGTGCAGCGGCGCTCGCGGCCATTCCCGGCCAGTTTCGTTGCCCGCATTGTTGAGACCTTCGGCATTGAGCCCGTCGCGCCCAAGGAGGCCGCGGCATGAACATGCGGCCTGAGTTCAAACCTGCCGACTCAGACTTTGAGGCGCGGGTCCGCGATAGTTTCAACCGCCAGCCGGCCATGCATCTGATCGGCGCCACGATCACCATGGTGAAGCCGGGTTTTTGCGAAATCGAGATGCCGCGCAAGCATGACCTGACCCAGCAGCATGGCTTCGTGCATGGCGGCATTGTCGGCATGATCGCCGATTCCGCCGCCGGCTATGCCGCCTACAGCCTGTTTCCCGCCGATGCCACCGTGCTGACGGTGGAATACAAGATGAACCTGATGGCGCCGGCCGATGGCGACCGCATGCTGGCCCGCGCCCAGGTGACCCGCCATGGCAAGACGCTCACTATCGTGGGTTTCGATGTCTTTGCCGAAAAAGCGGGAAAGATGCTGCACTGCGCCACGGGGCTGGCCACCATGATGTGCATGCTGGGGCGTCCTGACGCACCCCGCACGGCTGCATCCTGACGCCCGATCCGCTAGACTGCCGCCACCCGATTCAGAAGAGCCGTCCGAGAAGGGTAAAATCATGATCTCCAACAGCTATCCTACGCTCGATTTCGGGCTCGGCGAGACCGCCGACATGTTGCGCCAGTCCGTGCGCGGCTTTGTCGACAACGAACTGGCGCCGCGCGCCGATGCCATCGACAAGACCAATGAATTCCCGCGCGACCTGTGGACCAAGCTGGGCGATCTGGGCCTGCATGGCATCACCGTGGAAGAGGAATACGGCGGCAGCGGGCTGGGCTATCTGGAGCATTGCATCGCCGTCGAGGAAGTCAGCCGCGGTTCGGCCTCTGTGGGGCTATCGTATGGCGCGCATTCCAATCTCTGCGTCAACCAGATCCGCCGCAACGGCAGCGAGGCACAGAAGCAGAAATATCTGCCCAAGCTGATCAACGGCCAGCATCTGGGTGCGCTGGCGATGAGCGAGCCGAATGCCGGCTCCGATGTGGTGTCGATGAAGCTGCGCGCCGAAAAGAAGGGCGACCGCTACATCCTCAATGGCAACAAGATGTGGATCACCAATGGTCCGACCGCCGACGTGCTGGTGGTCTATGCCAAGACCGACCCGGCTGCCGGCGCGCGCGGCATCACCGCCTTCCTGGTCGAGAAGGGTTTCAAGGGTTTCTCCACGGCGCAGAAGCTCGACAAGCTGGGCATGCGCGGCTCCGATACCGGCGAACTGGTGTTCCAGGATTGCGAAGTGCCGGAAGAGAATGTGCTCAACCAGGTCGGCAAGGGCGTCAATGTGCTGATGAGCGGCCTGGATTACGAGCGCGCAGTTCTCGCGGCCGGTCCGCTGGGCATCATGCAGGCGGCGATGGACGTCGTGGTTCCCTATATCCATGAGCGCAAGCAGTTCGGCCAGTCGATCGGCACCTTCCAGCTGATCCAGGGCAAGGTGGCCGACATGTATACCGAGATGAATGCGGCGCGCGCCTATGTATATACTGTGGCGAAAGCCTGCGACCGTGGCCAGACCACGCGCAAGGATGCCGCCGGCGCCATCCTGTTCGCGGCCGAGAAAGCCACCAAGCTGGCGCTGGATGCGATCCAGATTCTGGGCGGCAACGGCTATATCAACGACTATCCGACCGGCCGCCTGCTGCGCGATGCCAAGTTGTATGAAATCGGCGCAGGCACCTCGGAAATCCGGCGCATGCTGATCGGCCGCGAAATCTTCGAGGAGACCAAGTGAGTCTGCTGCGTCACCTCGCTGTCACCTGCCTTCTGCTGCTGCCGGCTTTGCCGGCTGTGGCGCATGAGCCGGATACGCGGTGGGAAGCCATCCGTGCCGCCGACCAGCGTATACGCTGGCAGGCCGAGGGACTGACGGCAGCGCCGCAGATGGCGGAGTCTTTCACCTCGCCGCTGGGCTATCGGCTGGAACGCTATCTGTGGAAGGCGCAGAAGCCGGGTGGCAGCTTTGCCATTGCGGTGCTGCGCGACCTGAGCGAGGACGACCATTACCTGAGCGGCCCGGTCGATCTGATCAAGTTCGCCACGGCGGTGCTCAAGGGGCTGGAAGCACCCAAGCCGCAGGCGAGCGAACCGAAAGATGTGAAGGTGGCGACGCCGAATGGTCCGGTGCTGAGTCGTCGTTTCGATCTCGGCACGCGGCAATGCGTGGCGCTCGGTTTCTATGCCCAGCCGCAGGTCACCAGCAGCCAGGCCAAACTGGCCAAGGATGAGCCGCTGGCCGAAGGCAGCCTGCGGCTCGATGGCGTCTATTGCGCCACCGCAGGCCAGCCCATGACTGCCGAGCAGGTGCGGGCCTATGCGGCCGGCGTCAAACTCACCCCGCGCAAGGAATAGCCCATGACTGCACGCCGCCGGATTTCGTCGGGATCGACTTTTGAAAAGACCATGGGCTATTCCCGCGCCGTGGTGGATGGCGAGTGGATCCATGTCTCGGGTACCACCGGCTTCGATTACGGCACCATGACGATCAGCGACGACCCGGTGACGCAATGCGAGCAGATTTTTAAAAACATTGCGGCAGCGCTGGCCCAGGCCGGCAGCAGCCTGGATGACGTGGTGCGGGTGCATTACTACCTGACCGACGCGAGCATCTTCGAACAGATCGCGCCGATCTGCGGCCGGCATTTCGCCAGAGCGCTGCCGGCGGCCACCGCACTGCTCTGCCAGCTGATCGATCCCAGGATGAAGCTGGAGATCGAAGTCACCGCCCGCAAACAAGCCTAGACCGGAGACGCTCGATGCTGACCGACGAGCAGCAGATGATCCGCGACATGGCGCGAGACTTCGCGCAGGAAAAGCTGGCACCGGGCGCCGCGGCGCGCGACACCACGGCCCAGCCGCCGCTGGAACTGCTGCGGCAGATGGGCGATCTGGGCCTGATGGGCATGGGCGTGCCCGAGCAATGGGGCGGGGCGGAAGCCGATTTCGTCGCCTATGTGCTGGCGCTGGAAGAGATCGCCGCCGGCGATGGCGCGGTCAGCACGATCATGTCGGTCAACAACTCCCCTGTCTGTGCGGCCCTGCTGCGTTACGGCACGCTGCATCAGAAGGAGCAGTATCTGAAACCGCTGGCGCGCGGTGAATGGATCGGTGCCTTCTGCCTGACCGAGCCGCAGGCCGGTTCCGATGCCTCGGCCCTGAAAACCCGCGCCCGCCGCGACGGCGATTCATGGGTGATCAGCGGCGTGAAGCAGTTCATCACCTCGGGCTCGATCGCCAGACTGGCACTGGTCTTCGCGGTCAGCGACCCCGCGCAGGGCAAGCGCGGCATTTCCTGTTTCCTGGTGCCCACCGACACGCCGGGTTATCGCGTTGCCAGCATCGAGCGCAAGCTGGGCCAGAAATGCTCCGATACCTGCCAGATCGTGCTGGAGGATGTGCGGGTGCCCGCGGATGCCCTGCTGGGCGCCGAGGGTGAGGGCTATCGCATTGCACTCGCAAATCTGGAATCCGGCCGCATCGGCATCGCCGCGCAGGCCACCGGCATGGCGCGGGCGGCTTTTGACGCTGCACGTCTGTATGCAGGCCAGCGCGAGGCCTTTGGCACCGCCATCATCAACCACCAGGCGGTGGCCTTCCGGCTTGCCGATATGGCCACCCGCATCGAGGCGGCGCATCAACTGCTGTTGAACGCCGCGCGGTTGAAAGATGCCGGGCAGCCTTGCCTCAAGGAGGCCAGCATGGCCAAACTGTTTGCCTCGGAAATGGCCGAGCGGGTATGCTCGGATGCCATCCAGATTCACGGCGGTTACGGCTATTTGGCCGATTTCCCGGTGGAACGCATCTACCGGGATGTCCGGGTCTGTCAGATCTATGAAGGCACGAGCGATGTGCAGCGGCTGGTGATCAGTCGGGCCATTGCCGGAAATGCAGCCGGCGGCTAGTCCGCCACACAGAGAAGAGGTCATTTGAACCAGGCGAACGAGATCCTTTTTATCGCATCTCTCCTGGTTCTGGTGAGTATCTTCGCCGGATCGGCGTCGAGCCGTTTTGGCGTGCCCTTCCTGTTGGTCTTCCTCGGTCTTGGCCTGCTGGCCGGCGAGGGCGGACCCGGCGGCATTGTCTTCCGCGACTACCAGCTCACCTATGCGGTCGGTTCGGCGGCGCTGGGCATCATCCTGTTCGATGGCGGCCTGCGCACCCATTTTGCCACCGTGCGGCTGGTGGCGGCGCCGGCCTTTGTGCTGGCCACCATCGGCGTGGTCGGTACGGCAGTGCTGGTGGGCGTGGCGGCGCATTATGCGCTGGGCCTGAAGCCGATGGAGTCTTTCCTGGTCGGGGCCATTGTCGGCTCGACCGATGCGGCGGCGGTGTTCTTCCTGCTCAACATGAAGGGCCTGGCGCTGCAGAAGCGCGTCAGCGGCACGCTGGAGGTCGAATCCGGCATCAACGATCCGATGGCAATCTTCCTCACCATGATGACGGTGGAACTGCTGCGCCATGGCCAGCCGCCGGACACGCTGAAGCTCGCCATCGAATTCGTCGCCCAGATGGTTGGCGGCCTCGTGGTCGGTCTCATCGGCGGTTTCCTGCTGGTGGCCTTGTTCAACCGTGTGTCGGTGGCGGGCGGCCTGTATCCGATTGTGGCGATGGCCGCGGCGCTGCTGATTTTCTCCGGTGCGCATTTCGTGCAGGCATCGGGTTACGTCGCGGTCTATGTCGCCGGGCTGGTGCTGGGCAACCGGCGCCATCGCGGGGCCCAGGTGATCCTGCGCTTCTATGACGGCCTGAGCTGGCTCAGCCAGATCGTCATGTTCCTGCTGCTCGGCCTGCTGATGACGCCGGACGAGATGACGCCCTATGCGGTGGGCAGCGGGGTTGTCGCCGCCGTGCTGATGCTGCTGGCGCGGCCGCTGGCGGTGATGATCTGCCTGCTGCCCTTCCGCTATACGATGCGCGAGATCGGCTTCATCTCCTGGGTCGGTCTGCGCGGCGCGGTACCGATCTTCCTTGCCACCATTCCGGTGCTGGCCAACCTGCCCAATTCCGAACTCTATGTGACGGCGGCCTTCGTCTGTGTGCTGGCCTCGCTGACCTTGCAGGGCTGGACGATTGCTCCGGTGGCGCGCTTCTTCGGCCTGGAGCTGCCGCCGAAGCCGGAAGCGGTCAGCCGCACCGATCTCGATCTGGGTTCCACTTCGGATCGCGATGTGGCGAGCTACAAGCTGGAAGCCGATGCGCCGGCCCTGGGTTACCGGTTCAATGAAATCCCGCTGCCGCGACGCTGCCGTATCATCACCGTGATCCGCGACGGCACCGTGATGGACCGTGCCAGGCTGGATCATCTGGAGCCCGGCGACTATCTGCTGGTGCTGGCCCCGGCCGAGCAGTTCTTCTCGCTTGATCGCCTGTTCACCGCGCGTGAGCAGTCCAAGAAGCAGCGCAAACGGCGCGAGCGCGGCGAGGAAGTGTTCGGCGAATTCGTGCTGTCGGGCGATACGCTGCTGGGCGAGGTGGCCCTGCTCTATGGTCTTCCGGTCGATGACAAGGACCGCAACGACCCGGTCGGCGGCTATGTGCGCCGGCGCCTGCGGCATCGCCCGGTGGTGGGCGACCGCCTGCGCTGGGGGCCGGTGGAGCTGGTGGTGCGCGAGATCCGCAACGACCGCATCACCTCGGTCGGCATCGAACTGGAACCGGAAGAGCATCCGATCCTGCGTGGCTTCCGCCGCGCCTTCGGCTTCGATTAGACTATAAAAAACGCAAGGGAGGCTCCGGATGGCTGCGCCGCTGGAATTCTATTTCGACTTTTCCTCGCCCTACGGCTACATCGCCGCCCAGCGCATCGATGCCGTTGCCGCCAAGCATGGCCGCAGCGTGGACTGGCGCCCGATGCTGCTCGGCGCCGTGTTCAAGGCCGAGGGCACCCAGCCGCTGACGCAGTATCCGATGAAGGGCAAATACTCGACCCACGATTTCAAACGCAGTGCGCGCGAACATGGCATTGCCTTCAACATGCCGGCCACCTTTCCGCTGCCCACCCAGGGCGCCTGCCGCGGCACCTATTGGCTGAAGCAGACCGCGCCCGACCAGGCCGTGCCGTTTGCCAAGGCGGTCTATAAGGCCTATTTCATCGATGGTCGGGATATCTCATCGTCCGAGGTGCTGGCCGATATCGCGGCGGATCTGGGCATCGACCGCAAGGCCTTTCTCGCCGGTATCGAAAGCCCGGAGATCAAGGCGCGCTTACGCGAGGTGACCGAAGATGCGATCCAGCATCGCGGTGTGTTCGGCTCGCCCTATACCTTTGTCGACGGCGAACCCTTCTGGGGCGCCGACCGTCTCGACCAGATCGACCGCTGGCTGTCGCGCGGCGGCTGGTAATCCATAACAAAGAAAATAGAGGAAACCTCGCCATGGCCAAGCAGATCATCTTCTACTGGGATTTCACCTCGCCCTACGCCTATATCGGCGCCAACCTGATCGAGGCGGTGGCGCGCAAGCACAACCGCAGCGTCGACTGGCGGCCGGTTTCGATCGGCCATCTGTGGAAGGCGATCCCGGACCGCACGCCGTTTCCCAAGGTGAAGATGGATTACATGGAGCATGACTGGACGCGCTCGGCCAAACTCGCCGGCCTGCCCATCGTCACCACGCCCAATCCGTTCCCGACCGATGCCAAGCTGCCGCGCCTGCTGTTCTATCGCCTGAAGGAGCAGAATCCGACCAAGGCGGTGGCCTTTGCCAAGGCGGCGTTCAAGCAATACTGGGGCGAGGGCAAGGATATCGCCCGGCCCGAGCATCTCAAGACCGTGGTGCATGTGGCCGGTGTGCCCGAGGCCGAGATCGCCAGGGCGGCCGAAGATGCCAATGCGCGCCAGGCGGTGCTGGATGCCACCGCCGAGGCGATTGAACTCAAGGCCTTCGGCACGCCGACCTTCATTGTCGACGACGAGATGTTCTGGGGCTCTGACCGCATCGACCATATCGATCGCTGGCTGACCCTGGCGCACAAGAAGTAAGCCCTGAGCATGGCAGACAAGCCTGCCGGCGGCGCGCTCGCCGTCACCGGCCTCATCGCCACAGCCTTGCTGTGGGGTGCGATGATTCCGATGACGCATGTGCTGGCGACAAAGCATATCGACCCGTTCTTCATGTCGGCGATCCGCTACCTGATTCCGGCGCCGCTGCTGATCGCTATGGCACTGGTCTTCGACCGCGCGTCGCCGTTTCGCGCACCGGTGCCCTGGCTGGTGGTGGCGAAGCTGGGGGCCGTCATGGCCTGCTTCTCGATCTTCTACACCGTCGGCATCATGCTGTCGGAACCGGTGCGGGCGGCGATTGCCATGAGCTGCGGTCCGCTGGTGGCGGCGGTGATGACCAAGCTGATGCTGCGGATGCCGCTGGCGCGCGGTTTCTGGCCGGCCGCGATCAGTGCCGCCATCGGCGCGGCGCTGGTGGCGCTGGATGCGGTGCGGCCGAAGGCCGGCGGCCCCGGCGAGTTCAGCTATCTGGGCGAGGCCATGCTGGTGGGAGCCATGGCGAGCTGGAGTTTCTATTCGCTGAAGGTGCAGGCATGGCTCGCGCCACTGGGCTGGAGCAACATGCGCATCACCTGCCTGACCTCGCTGGCCGGCGGCCTTCTCATTTGCGGCCTGTTCATCGTGCTGGCGACGATCACGCCGGCACGCCTGCCGACCGAGATGCCGCCCAGTGCGGCGCTTTGGATGCTGGCCTGGGTCGGCATCGGCGGGGCAGGGCTGGCGATCCTGTTCTGGAATTACGGCGTCAGCCATGTCGGCGTGCCGGTGGCGACGCTTTACACCAGCCTGGCGCCGGTCTTCTCGGTGGCGGTGGCGGCGCTGTTCTTCGGCAGCACCATCACCCTGCAGCAGATCGCCGGCGGGATTCTGATCCTCGCCGGCGTCATCCGCATGCAGTGGCTGGGCGTGCAGGCAGCACGCGACCGTCAGAAGGCGGCCCGTCAGAAGATGGTATAGGCGCCGTCGATCACGAAGCTGTCGCCGGTGTGATAGCTGCTGGTATCGCTCATCAGGTAGGTGGCGATGCCGGCGAAATCCGAACCCTGGCCCCAGCGCCGCACCGGAATACGCGGCAGCACATTGCCGCTGAATTTCGGATCGGCCACGCCGGCCGCCGTCATCTCGGTCTCGATCCAGCCCGGCAGGATGGAATTGGCGGTGACGCCGTAGCGCGCCATTTCCACCGCCAGCGCCCGGATCATCGACAGCATCGCGCCCTTGCTGGCAGCGTAGGATTGGGCGCGTGCCGCACCATGCACGCCGGCCGTACTGGCCATGCCGATCAGGCGGCCGCCGGCTTTGTCGCCGTCCTTGGCGCGCTCGACCATGTGGCGGGCGGCGGCGCGCAGCGTGAAGAAGGCGCCATCAAGGTTGACCGACAGCACGCGGCGCCATTCCGCCGTGCTGAGTTCGTGGAAGGCGGCGCGCTTCTGGCTGACGCCGGCATTGGCGAAACAGCCGTCGATGCGGCCCATGGTTTTCAGTGCAGCAGTGAAGCCGGCCTCGACCTGCGCCTCGTCTGACACATCCACCTTCTGCACCAGCACGCGATGGCCATGGGCCTTCAGTTTCGCCTCGGCGGCGGCATTCTTGTCCGGGTTGCCGCCCCAGATCACCAGGTCGCAGCCGGCCTGCGCCAGCCCCTCGGCCATCCCCAAACCGATGCCGCCATTGCCGCCGGTCACCAGCGCAACCTTGCCGTTCAGATCGAAGCCTTTGCCGGCCATGTTTCCTCCATAGTTTTTGTCGATACCGCCGATAGATGGGTGAAATTAACAGGTTGTGGTTTGCGTCGCACCCTTTTCCCGCGGCACCCCTTGCAGCCTTCCGGAGGCGCTGGCATGGTCGTTTGTAATCACAGCCCGAGAACGAGAAGCAGACGCCTTGCCATGAGCGCGCTCACCAGCCAACTCGATACCCGTTCGGCCGCCTTCCGCGACAATGCCGCGCAGATGCAAAGCCTGGTCGATGACCTGAAAGCCAGGGTCAAGCAGATCAAGCAGGGCGGCGGCGACAAGGCGCGCGAGAAGCATCTGTCGCGCGGCAAGCTGCTGCCGCGCGACCGCGTACGCACACTGCTCGATCCCGGCTCGCCCTTCCTGGAGCTGAGCCAGTTCGCCGCCTATGACATGTATGGCGGTGATATCGCTGCGGCAGGGGTGATCACCGGCATCGGCCGGGTGATGGGCCGCGAATGTGTCATCGTGTGCAACGATGCCACCGTGAAGGGCGGCACCTATTTCCCGATGACGGTGAAGAAGCATCTGCGCGCGCAGGAGATCGCGCTGCAGAACCGGCTGCCCTGCCTGTATCTGGTCGATTCCGGCGGTGCCAACCTGCCGACCTGGGATGAGGTTTTTCCCGACCGCGAGCATTTCGGCCGCATCTTCTACAATCAGGCCAATATGTCGGCCGCCGGCATCCCGCAGATCGCCGTGGTGATGGGGTCGTGCACCGCTGGCGGCGCCTATGTGCCGGCGATGTCGGATGAGTCGATCATCGTGCGCAACCAGGGCACCATCTTCCTGGCCGGCCCGCCACTGGTGAAGGCAGCCACCGGCGAGGTGGTCTCGGCCGAGGAACTGGGCGGCGCCGATGTGCATGCGCGCACCTCGGGCGTCAGCGACCATTACGCGATGAACGATGCCCATGCGCTCGGCATCGCCCGACGCATCGTCGGCAATCTCAATACGGTGAAGCAGGTATCGGGCGATGTGCGCGCACCGCTGCCGCCGCGCTTCGATCCGGCCGAACTTTATGGTGTGATCCCGAAGGACGGCCGCATTCCCTTCGATGTGCGCGAGATCATCGCGCGCATCGTCGATGATTCGGAGCTGGACGAGTTCAAAAAACTCTACGGCAGCACGCTGGTCTGCGGTTTTGCTCGCATCCATGGCTATCCGGTAGGGATCATTGCCAACAACGGCATCCTGTTCTCGGAAAGCTCGCTGAAGGGTGCGCATTTCATCGAGCTGTGCTGCCAGCGCAATATCCCGCTGGTCTTCCTGCAGAACATCACCGGCTTCATGGTCGGAAAAAAGTATGAGTCCGGCGGCATCGCCAAGGATGGCGCCAAGCTGGTCACAGCGGTCTCCACCGCGCGCGTGCCGAAATTCACCGTCATCATCGGCGGTTCCTACGGCGCCGGCAATTATGGCATGTGCGGCCGGGCCTATTCGCCCCGCCTGCTGTTCATGTGGCCCAATGCCCGCATCTCGGTGATGGGCGGCGAACAGGCCGCCAGCGTGCTGGCCACGGTGAAGCGCGACGGCATCGAGGCCGGTGGCGGCAACTGGTCGAAGGACGAGGAAGAGGCCTTCAAGAACCCGATCCGCGCGCAATATGACCGCCAGGGCCATCCATACTATGCCTCGGCCCGGCTGTGGGACGATGGCATCATCGACCCGGTCGATACCCGCACCGTGCTGGCGCTCGGCCTCAGCACCGCCCATAACGCCCCCATCGAGCCGACCAAGTTCGGCGTGTTCCGGATGTAATGCCATGAGCGACCAGATCATCCTGCTCGATATCGACAGCCGTGGCGTTGCATCTGTAACGCTGAACCGGCCGCAGGTGCATAACGCCTTCAACGACGACGTGATTCTCGGCTTGACGAAAATCTGGGACGATCTCGCCGCCCGCAAGGATGTGCGCGTCGTGGTGCTGAAAGGCGCGGGCAAGAGTTTTTCCGCCGGCGGCGATCTCGACTGGATGCGCAAGTCCGGGCAGGCGACGCCGGAGCAGAACCGCGCCAGCACCATGACCATGGCGCGCATGCTGAAAAAGCTGAACGACCTGCCGCAGGCAGTGCTGGCGCTGGTGCACGGCAACTGCATGGCCGGCGGTACCGGCCTGGCTTCGGCCGCCGATATGGTGGTCGCCACCAGGGCGGCGCAGTTCGCGCTGACCGAAGTGCGGCTTGGCCTGACGCCTGCAACCATCTCGCCCTATGTGGTGGCCGCCATCGGCCCGCGTCAGGCGCGACGCTATTTCCTCACCGCCGAGCGATTCAATGCTGACGAAGCCTGCCGCATCGGCCTGATCCATGAGGTGGTGGCCGACGAAGGCGCGCTGGAAACCCGCGGCACAGAGTTGATCGGCATGCTACTGCAGGGCGCGCCGGGTGCGATCCGCGACAGCAAGATTCTGGTCGGCCGTGTCGCCGGCCGCAGTGTCGATGAAGAGCTGATGCAGTTCACCGCGCAGAATATCGCCGACCGCCGCGCCAGCGCGGAAGGCCAGGAAGGGCTAGCGGCATTCTTCGACAAGCGCAAGCCCAACTGGGCGCAGTCATAAGAAGGGCGGCCGTATCGTGTTCCGCAAGATCCTGATTGCCAATCGTGGCGAGATCGCCTGCCGGGTCATCCGCACGGCCAAACGCATGGGCGTCGCTACGGTAGCGGTCTATTCCGATGCCGATGCTCATGCGCGCCATGTCGCCATGGCAGATGAAGCCGTGCATATCGGTGCCGCGCCGGTGCGCGAGAGCTATCTGCTGCCCGAACGCATCATCAATGCGGCCCGGCTGACCGGCGCGCAGGCGATCCATCCGGGCTACGGCTTCCTGTCGGAGAATGCCGCTTTCGCCAAAGCCTGTGCCGAGGCCGGGCTGGTCTTCATCGGTCCGCCGCCCAAGGCCATCGAGGCGATGGGCCTGAAGGGCGCCGCCAAGGCGCTGATGGAGAAGGCGAAGGTACCGGTGGTGCCGGGCTATCACGGCGACGACCAGTCGCCCGACCTGCTGGCCAGGGAAGCCGAGCGCATCGGCTATCCGGTGCTGATCAAGGCTGTGGCCGGCGGTGGCGGCAAGGGCATGCGCCGCGTCGATGCGGCCAAGGATTTCGCCGCGGCGCTGGCCGGTGCGCAGCGCGAAGGCGCCAATGCCTTTGGTGACGACAAGGTTCTGCTGGAAAAGTATCTGGTCAAGCCGCGCCATATCGAAATCCAGGTCTTCGCTGACAGCCATGGCAATGCCGTGCATCTGTTCGAGCGCGACTGTTCGGTGCAGCGCCGGCACCAGAAGGTGCTGGAAGAGGCGCCGGCACCCGATATGCCGCCGGCCATGCGCAAGGCGATGGGCGATGCCGCCGTGGCGGCCGCCAAGGCCATCGGTTACGTCGGTGCCGGCACGGTGGAATTCATCGCCGATGTGTCGGATGGCCTGCGGCCCGACCGCTTCTATTTCATGGAAATGAACACCCGCCTGCAGGTCGAGCATCCGGTAACCGAGATGATCACCGGCCAGGATCTGGTCGCCTGGCAGCTGGATGTCGCCGCCGGGGCCAAGCTGCCGCTGGCACAGGATGCGCTGTCCATTGACGGCCATGCCGTGGAAGCGCGCATCTATGCCGAAGACCCGCAGAAGAATTTCCTGCCCTCGGTCGGCCGGCTGCATCGCCTGCGCGCGCCGGCCGAGAATGCCCATGTGCGCGTCGATACCGGCGTGCGCGAGGGCGATTCCGTCACGCCATTCTACGATCCGATGATCGCCAAGCTGATTGTCTGGGATACCGACCGCCGCGCGGCCCTGCGCCGCCTGCGGCAGGCGCTGGCGGAATACCAGATTGCCGGCGTCGCCACCAATACCGCCTTCCTGATGGCCCTGGTGGGGCACAAGGCCTTTATCGATGGCGATCTCGATACCGGCTTCATCGAACGCTTCCGCGCCGATCTGCTGCCGCAGCCCGCACCGGCCTCGACGGTGGTGCTGGCGCTGGCCGCCCTTGCCGTGACGCTGGAACGCCGCGAGGCGGTGACACGTCAGGCAGCGCAGAGTGGCGATCCGTGGTCGCCATGGTCGGCCGTGGATGGCTGGCGCATGAACGATCAGGGCTGGGATGAGTTGACGATGAAGGAGCGCGACAGCGATATCCTTTGCCGCATCGACTATCTCGCCGATGGCGTGCTGCGCGTGCATGGGCCCGAAGGTCATGTGACCGCGCAGGGTAACCTGGATGGCGATGGCAGCCTGGATGCGGTGATCGATGGCCGTCGCCTGCGCGCGGGCATCGTGCGGCAGGACGACGATGTGATCGTGCTGCTGCCGGGTGAAACCCATCGCCTCAGCATTGTCGATCCGCGCGCCGCCGGCGATCTGGACGAGGGCAGCAGCGGCCAGCTCACCGCGCCGATGCCGGGCAAGATCGTGCAGGTGCTGGTGGAAGAGGGCGCCAAGGTCGAGAAGGGCCAGGCGCTGATGATCCTGGAAGCCATGAAGATGGAGCATACGATCAGCGCACCGGCGCGAGGCGTGGTTGCCAAGGTGAATTTCCGCGCCGGCGAACAGGTGCCCGAAGGGGCCGCGCTGCTGCAGATCGAGGCGGAGGACTGAAGCATGGCCCTGCCGCGCAAAATTACCCTGTGGGAAGCCGGGCCGCGCGACGGCCTGCAGAACGAACCGGGCGTGGTGCCCACTGAAGTGAAGGTGGAACTGATCGACCGTCTGGCCGACTGTGGCCTGACCCATATCGAGGCGACCAGCTTCGTGTCGCCGAAATGGGTGCCGCAGATGGGCGACCACGAAGCGGTGATGGCGCAGATGAAGCGCCGTCCGGGCGTGATCTATCAGGTGCTGACGCCCAACATGAAGGGCTATGAAGGTGCGCGTGCCGCCGGCGCCGAGGCGATCGGCATTTTTGCCGCCGCCAGCGAGAGCTTTTCCAAGAAGAACATCAACTGCAGCATCGACGAGAGCATCGAGCGGTTTCGCCCGGTGGTGGAAGCTGCCAAACGCGATGGCGTGAAGGTGCGGGGCTTTGTTTCGGTCGTGGTCGGCTGCCCGTTTGAAGGCGACATCGCGCCGGCACAAACGGCCAGGGTGACCAGGCAACTGTATGATCTCGGCTGCGACGATATCGGGCTGGGCGATACCATCGGTGTCGGCACGCCCGGCAAGGTGAAGGCGATGATCGAGGCCTGCGCCAAACTGGTGCCGGTGGAGAAACTCGGCGGCCATTTCCACGATACCTATGGGCAGGCGCTGGCCAACACGCTGGCGGCGCTGGAATGCGGCATCGCGCGGCATGATGCCTCTGTCGCCGGTCTTGGCGGCTGCCCCTATGCGCCGGGCGCCACCGGGAATGTCGCCACCGAGGATGTGGTCTACATGCTGGATGGCATGGGCATCGAAACCGGCGTCGACCTGAAAAAGCTGGTGCAGACCGCCTGGTGGATTTCCGACCGTCTTGGCCGCCCGCCGGCCTCCAGCGTGGCGCGCGCGCTCAAATCCAAGTGCCTGTGAGATGCCGGTTCATCTGCTCAAAATCGCAGTCGGTATCGAAAGCCTGGAGCATTTCCGCGAGCGCATGAAGGTGCGCCGGAAAGAAGGCAAGACCTTTACGCATTACACCCGCCATATGCCCAAGCGGGCCGCGGAAGTGCAGGATGGCGGTTCGCTCTACTGGATCGTCAAGGGGGCGATTGCGGTGCGTTGCCCCATCGTGCGGCTGGAAGAGGCCGTGCTGGAAAACAAGGGGCCCCATTGCGGCATCGTGATGAAGACCCAGCTGATTCCGGTATTGCCGCTGCCGCGCCGGCCGCATCAGGGCTGGCGCTATCTGGAGGCGGAAGACGCGCCGCCCGATGTTGCCGATGCCGGCAAGGGTGCTGCCGAGCTGCCGCCGAAACTGCTGGCCGAGTTGCGCGACCTCGGCCTGCTGTAATACCTAGCAGTCTGTTTCCTCCATCAGGTGATTCGGCATGACCGTACAGCCCCGGCCGCGCATCATTGTCGTCGGCAACGAGAAGGGCGGCTCGGGCAAGTCGACCACGGCGATGCATATCCTGATTGCCCTGCTGACCGAGGGCGGCCGGGTTGCCGCCATCGACCTGGACGGCAAGCAGCGCACGTTGACGCGCTATCTGGAAAACCGTCAGACCTTCATTGATAAACATGCGCTCAAGCTGGCTATGCCCGTGCATCGCGTCATCGTCGAAAGCGATCTGCCGCTGAAAGCCGAAGCAGCCGCGGAGGAGGCGGCGCGCTTTGCGTCTGTCGTGGCCGAACTTTCGGGCCAGCATGATTTCATCCTGGTCGACTGCCCGGGCAGCGACACCAACCTGGCCCGGGTCGGCCATTCCCATGCCGATCTGCTGGTGACGCCGGTAAATGACAGCTTCATTGATGTGGATTTGCTGGCCAGCGTCGACCCCGACACGCTGAAGGTGATCAGGCCAAGCCGATATGCCGTGATGGTTTGGGAGCAGCGCAAGCAACGGTTGGCGCGCGACCGCCAGAGCGTGGACTGGGTGGTGATCCGCAACCGCCTGTCGCACCTGGATGCGCGCAACAAGCGCAATGTCGGCCATGTGCTGGAGGCGCTTGAAAAGCGCATCGGCTTCCGCTTCCTGCCGGGCTTGTCGGAACGCGTGATTTTCCGCGAACTTTTCCTCTCCGGCCTGACGCTGATGGACCTGGACCGCACCAGCCTGTCGGGTGGCGTGGCGGGACTGAACATGGCGCAGGCGGCGGCGCGGCAGGAGGTGCGTGCGCTGCTGCGCGGGCTCAATCTGATAACGGACGATTGATCTGCCTTAAACAGCGGCATGCTGCAGCGCACAAAGGGAAATTTCGATTTCACAAGATGTCAAAAACGCCCTGCTTTCCCTTGGAGGAAGCCCCTGATCTGTGCTTTATACAGCGTCAATTCGGGGCTTACTCTGAACGCTGTTCTCACGGGGAGAAATCATGAAGACGACGCTATCGCTGCTGGCCGGTGCCACCCTGATGCTCGCGGGCGCCACCGCCCAGGCACAGGATTTCCCGAACAAGACCGTCACCATCGTGGTGCCGTTTGCCGCTGGCGGCCCGACTGACACGGTCGCCCGCCTGGTCGGCCAGGCGATGAGCACCGCGCTGAAGCAGCAGGTCATCGTTGAAAACGTTGGCGGCGCCGGCGGTACCCTGGGTGCCGGCCGCGTGGCCCGCGCCGCGCCGGATGGCTACACACTCCTGCTGCATCATATCGGCCATGCCACCAGCGCCACGCTGTATCGCAAGCTGCCCTACGACACCATCAACGACTTCGCCCCGGTTGGTCTGGTGACCGACGTGCCGATGACCATGGTGGCGAAGAAGGATCTGCCGCCGAAGGACTTCAAGGAACTGGTCGCCTATGTGCAGCAGAACAAGGACAAGGTGTCCTATGGCAATGCCGGCATCGGTGCGGCCTCGCATCTGTGCGGCCTGATGTTCATGAGCGCGCTCAAGACCCAGATGACCACGGTTGCCTACAAGGGCACCGGCCCGGCGATGAATGACCTGCTCGGCGGCCAGATCGACCTGATGTGCGACCAGACCACCAACACCACCGGTCAGATCAAGGGCGAGAAGATCAAGGCCTATGCGGTGACCACCAAGACCCGCGTGCCGTCGCTGCCGAATCTGCCGACCATGGACGAGGCCGGCATCAAGGGCTTCGAAGTCTCGATCTGGCACGGCGTGTATGCGCCGAAGGGCACGCCGAAGGCGGCAATCGACAAGCTGTCGGAAGCCCTGAAGTTCGCCCTCAAGGACGAAAATGTGGTGAAGCGGTTTGCCGAGCTGGGCACCGAGCCTGTCGCGCAGAACCGCGCCACGCCGGATGCTCTGGGTGCACATCTGAAGGCCGAGATCGCCAAGTGGGCGCCGGTCATCAAGGCAGCCGGTGAATACGCCGACTAAACGAAGTATATCTTTGACGTAAAAGTTGGGGCGTCCGGCCTTTTGCAGGTCGGGCGCCCCTTGTACAAAGACTGCCCCGGAGGTCAGGGTGACCCTGGGGCAGCCGAAGACACGGCGCAGGGGGAACAATGTCCTTTATACGCAACCCGAAAGATTTCTTTGCCGGCTTGCTGTTCATCTTGTTCGGCATCGGTTTCATCTGGTTGGCCCGCGATTACGGTTTCGGTACGGCCCGTCGCATGGGGCCGGCCTTCTTCCCGATCGTGCTGTCAGGCATCCTGATCGCCATCGGCATCCTGATCGGCGTGCGCGGCGTGGCGATGACCGAAGATCCGCCGAAGGGCTTCACCCTCAAGGGCCTTGTCCTGGTCACGCTTTCCACCCTGATCTTTGGCTTCCTGGTGCGCACCGCCGGTGTGCCGGTCGCGGTCGCCCTGATGGTTGCCGCCAGTGCCATCGCCAGCCAGCGCTTCAACTGGAAGCCCACGCTGGTGCTGGCCATCGGCATGGCGATTTTCTGTGTTGTCGTGTTCGTCTACGCCCTTGGCCTGCCGATGCCGGTGCGCGGGCCGTGGCTCGGCGGTTGAGGGGATTTGCGTTATGGAACTGCTTTCCAATCTTTACATTGGCCTTGAAGTCGCGCTTACCCCGATCAACCTGCTGTACTGCCTGGGCGGCGTTTTCGTCGGCACCCTGATCGGCGTGCTGCCGGGCCTCGGCCCCACGGCCACCATTGCCATGCTGCTGCCGGTCACCTTCGGCCTGCCGCCGGTCTCGGCGCTGATCATGCTCGCCGGCATCTATTACGGCGCGCAATACGGCGGTTCGACCACGGCGATCCTGATCAACCTGCCAGGTGAATCATCCTCGGTGGTCACCGCGCTGGATGGCTACCAGATGGCGCGTCAGGGCAAGGCCGGCCTCGCGTTATCCACTGCGGCGCTCGGCTCCTTCTTCGCCGGCACGGTGGCAACCTTCCTGCTGGCGCTGTTCGCACCGCCGCTGGCCGAGGTCGCGCTGAAATTCGGCCCGGCGGAATATTTCTCGCTGATGGTGATGGGCCTGGTTGCCTCGGTGGTGCTGGCGCATGGCTCGCTGCCCAAGGCAATCGCGATGATCCTGCTTGGCCTGTTGCTCGGCCTGGTCGGTACCGACGTGACGTCTGGCACGCCGCGCTTCACCTTCGATATCCCGGAACTCGCCGATGGCATCAACTTCGTCATCGTCGCCATGGGCATGTTCGGCCTGGGCGAGATCATCCGCAATCTGGAGAATGAAGAGACCCGCGACGTCTTCAGCCGCAAGATCACCGGCCTGTGGCCGACCCTGAAGGATCTGAAGCAGATCGTGGCGCCGGTGCTGCGCGGCACCGCGCTGGGCTCCGCGCTCGGCATCCTGCCGGGCGGCGGCGCCATGCTGGCCTCGTTTGCCGCCTATTCGCTGGAGAAGAAGGTCTCGAAAAACTCGAAGAATTTCGGCAAGGGCGCCATCGAGGGTGTTGCGGCACCGGAATCGGCCAACAATGCCGGCGCGCAGACCTCGTTCATTCCGATGCTGACGCTGGGCATCCCGTCCAATCCGGTGATGGCGCTGATGATCGGCGCCATGATCATCCAGGGCATCCAGCCGGGTCCGCAGGTGATGACCGAACAGCCGACGCTGTTCTGGGGCATCATCGTCTCCATGTGGATCGGCAACTTCTTCCTGGTCGTGCTGAACCTGCCGATGATCGGCCTGTGGGTGCGTATGCTCACCGTGCCCTATCATCTGCTCTATCCGGCCATCCTGGTGTTCTGCGCGATCGGCGTGTTCTCGCTGAACAACTCGGGCTTCGACGTCTACATGATGGCGCTGTTCGGCCTGCTGGGTTACGTGCTGTCCAAGCTGGACTGCGAGCCGGCACCACTGCTGCTCGGTTTCATCCTCGGTCCGATGATGGAGGAATATCTGCGGCGCGCCATGGTGCTGTCGCGCGGCGATCCGATGGTCTTCATCGAGCGTCCGATCAGCGCCACCATGCTGGCGATGGCGGTGATCGGCTTGGTGGTCGTGCTGCTGCCCTCGATCCGCAAGAAGCGCGAAGAGGCTTTCACCGAGGAAGGCTGATCCGGTTATCCGGTCAACACCTGCAAACGCCGCCGGCTCATCCCGGCGGCGTTTTGCATCCGGGGTATTTTGCTTTACCGGTCCACACCCTATATCCTGAGGGCTATGGACAAAGACAACCGGATTCCGGCCAAATCCGCCACCCACGAGGTGGAGGCGTTCCTGCGCCAGGTGGCACTCAGCCCGCGCACGGCGCCTGCAGCCGACGGCCGCGGCCGGCTGGTTTTTGCCATGGACGCCACCGCCAGCCGCCGGTCCACCTGGGACGAGGCGCAGCGCATCCAGGCCGATATGTTCCGCACCACGGCCGCGCTCGGTGGCCTCGACATCCAGCTGGTGTTTTTCCGTGGCCTGGGCGAATGCCGGGCTTCGCCCTGGGTGTCGGAAGCCAATGTCATGCTGCGGCTGATGCGCCAGGTGGAGTGCGTCGGCGGCCATACCCAGATCGAGCGCGTGCTCAAGCACACATTGGCCGAGGGCCGCGAGCGCAAGGTCAATGCTCTGGTCTATATCGGCGATTGCCTGGAAGAGAGCCCGGACGACATCGCGATGAAGGCCGGCGAACTGGGCCTGCTCGGCGTGCCGATCTTCGCCTTCCAGGAGGGCGGCGAGCCACGCGCCAAGGCCTGCTTCCAGGAGATGGCGCGGCTGACCCGTGGCGCCTATTCCAGCTTCGATGCCTCCAGTGCCGCCACCCTGCGCGAGTTGCTGTCGGCCGTGGCCGTCTATGCCGCCGGCGGCTATCGCGCGCTGGAGAATTTCGCCGCCGGATCGGGCCGCGAAGTGCGCGCCCTGATCGGGCAGATGCGGTAAGCCATGATCGCCTATCTCGCGCT
>NZ_CALRUC010000066.1:0-23156 GCF_943371255.1 Ferrovibrio terrae
CCCATCACCGGGTCGCAGAGGAAGATCGCCTTCGGATTGGCCGCCTTCACCGCCAGCGCGGCGCGGCCGGCGGCCTCGGCGGTGCGGGGATTGCCAAGCCAGCCAAGCAGCACGGCATCGATCTGGTTCCATTCCGGCCGCGTCTGCAGCGCGGCGATCCAGGCATCCATCTCTTCCGGGCTGGTGGAGCGATGGGCCGGCGGACCATAGGAGGGATTGAAGGCCAGCAGGCCGGTCGGCACCGACCAGACCTCGATTCCGTTGCGCTGCAGGGGAAACACGGCGGCATTGTTACCGACATGGCCGTAGATCACCTGGCTCTGGATGCTGAGCACGCGCATGGGCGAAATCCTGAAGTCGTTGCTATACAGACAAAAGGCGGACGTAACGGAACCTTGCCATGCCTAAGTCGGCGTTTATAGTGGCGCAATTCAAACTTATTGCACCGCAACAATTCTGCAAAAGGTCTTTCGCATGGCCGCCACCGCCCGTCCCCGCCGCAGCGTGCTGTATATGCCCGGCTCCAATGCCCGGGCGCTGGAGAAGGCCAAGGGCCTGGCCGCCGATGCGCTGATCCTCGACCTGGAAGACGCGGTGGCACCGGAGCAGAAGGCGATGGCCCGCGAACAGGTCTGCGCCGCGGTTGCCGGTGGCGGCTATGGCATGCGCGAGCTGATCATCCGCAGCAACGGCCTCGACACGCCCTGGGGGCGCGATGACGTGATTGCCGCCGCCAAGGCCGCACCCGATGCCATCCTGCTGCCGAAAGTGGAATCGGCCGCACAGGTGCAGGAGGCCGCGGCCCTGCTGCAGCAGCATGGCCAGGCCAAAACCGCGATCTGGTGCATGATGGAAACGCCGAAGGGCATCCTCCGCGCCGAGGAGATCGCCGGCGCCTCGCCCCGCCTCGCCGCCCTGGTGATGGGCACGTCTGACCTGGTGAAAGACCTGAATGCCCAGCACACGCCGCTGCGGCTGCCGGTCATCACGGCGCTGGGCCTCTGCATGCTGGCGGCGCGCGCTTACGGTTTGGCAATACTCGATGGTGTTTATCTCGACCTCGACGACGAGGCCGGCTTCGAGGCGGCCTGCCGTCAGGGACTGGAACTGGGGTTTGACGGCAAGACCCTGATCCATCCCAAGACACTGGATACGGCCAACCGCGTGTTTGCACCGACGGACGCGCAGATGGCCTATGCGCACAAGATCATCGCCGCCTTCGAGGCGGCGGCAAAGGAAGGCAAGGGCGTGGTGCTGGTGGATGGCAAGCTGATCGAGAACCTGCATGTCGAGCAGGCGAAAAAGCTGGCCGCGCTGGCGGATGCGATTGCCAAACTGCAGGCGGCTTGAGGAACGGACCAGACATGAGCGACAAGACCAACCCGGGCAATTTCTTCGAGGATTTCAAACTCGACCAGGAAATCCGCCACGCCACTCCGCGCACCGTCACCGCCGGCGATGTGGCGCTGTACACCGCGCTGTATGGCCCGCGCTTTCCGGTGCAGTCGGCCGACAGCTTCGCGCGCCGCTTGGGGTTGCGCGCCGCACCGGTCGATGACCTGCTGGCCTTCCATATCGTGTTCGGCAAGACCGTGCCGGAAATCTCGCTGAATGCGGTGGCCAATCTGGGCTATGCCGAATGCCGCTGGCTGGCGCCGGTCTTTGCCGGCGACACCCTGCACACCATTTCGCGCGTGATCGGCCTGAAGGAAAATTCCAACAAGAAGACCGGCGTGGTCTATGTGCGCAGCCAGGGCTACAAGGAAAGCGACGAACTGGTGCTGGATTATGTGCGCTGGGTGATGGTGAAGAAGCGCGACGAAAGCGCGGTGATCACCGACGAGCGCGTGCCCAAGCTGATCGATCATCTGCCGGCCGACCGCCTGCGCCTGCCGATGGGGCTCAACTTCGCGCAATATGACTGGACGCTGGCAGGCAGCCGCCATGGCTGGGAAGATTACGAGCCCGGCGAGAAGATCGACCATGTCGATGGCATGACCATCGAGGAGTCCGAGCATATGCTCGCCACCCGGCTGTACCAGAACACGGCGAAAGTGCATTTCGACCAGCACCGCCAGGGCCAGGACAAGCTCGGCCGCCGCCTGGTCTATGGCGGCCATATCATCAGCCTGGCGCGCGCGCTCAGCTTCAACGGCCTTGGCAATGCCGCCTTCGTGGTCGCCATCAATGGCGGCCGCCATGTGAACCCCACCGTCGCCGGCAACACGATCTATGCCTGGTCGCAGGTGCTGGACAAAGCCGAGCTGGACGGCCGCACCGATGCCGGCGCCTTGCGCATCCGCACGGTCGCAGTGAAGGATCAGCCCGCAGCCGGTTTCCCCGACAAGGACAGCACCGGCAAGTATCCTGACAGCGTGGTGCTCGACCTGGATTACTGGGTGGTGATGCCGAAACGGGAAAAACGCCGCCGCTGATACCGGGCACAGTCATTAAAACGACCGTTCGTTTTATATTTCTGAGAGCCGTTCGCAACAACTCACTTCCGCCTTGCCCGGACCGAAAATCCGTTGCAAGCCGGGGGTTTAGATCGTTAAAAACAGAACGGTTCAATCATTGACTAAGCAGGCTCCGGGACTAGTATCCGGCCTGTTTCGGACGCCGACTCGGCTGCTTTTCCCCCGCGCCGCCGGCGGACCGCCCCACCCCGAATGCCCCAGGTCCGTTCCAGGGGGCGAAGGCGCAAAAATGGCGAACGTCGAACGACCGCTCTCTCCCCATCTGCAGATCTATCGCTGGCACGTCACCATGGCGACGTCGATCCTGCACCGCGCCACCGGCTGCGGTCTGGCCGCCGGTACGGTGCTGCTGACCTGGTGGCTGGTCGCCGCTGCCGCCGGCCCCGATTATTACGCGATGGTGCAGGCCTGCCTCGGCTCATGGCTCGGCCGCCTGGTGCTGCTCGGCTTCACCTGGGCGCTGTTCTACCATCTGCTGAACGGCATCCGGCACCTGTTCTGGGATGCCGGCCATGGCTACAGCCTGCCGGTGGCCAACAAGTCGGGCTGGGCGGTGATCGGCGGTTCGGTGGTGCTCACCGTGCTGGCCTGGATCCTTGCCTACGCCTGGAAGTGAGGAGCGCATCATGAGCAACGCCAACAAGCCGATGCGCAGCGCGCTGAAAAATGTCCGTGGTCTCGGTGCCGCCAAGGAAGGCGTGCAGCACTGGTGGATGCAGCGCGTCACCGCCGTGGCGATGATCCCCTTGCTGCTGGTCATGCTGGTCTGCCTGCTGAAGCTGGCGAGCGGCGATCATGCCGCCGTCGCCGTCGCCTTCAAACACCCACTGTTCGCCCTCGTCGCCCTGCTCAGCATCCTCGCCGTCTTCTGGCATATGAAGCTGGGTTTACAGGTGGTGATTGAGGACTATGTCCATAGCGAAGGCCTCAAGTTGGTGAGCCTGCTCGGCATCACCTTCGCCACCTTCATCCTCGGCGGTATTGCCGCCCTGTCGGTGCTCAAGCTGTTTTTCGGAGCCTAAACCCATGCCCGCCAGCTATCAGGTTCACGACCACTATTACGATGTCGTCGTTGTCGGCGCCGGCGGCGCGGGCTTACGCGCCACCATGGGCCTGGCGGCTGCCGGCCTGAAGACCGCCTGCATCTCCAAGGTGTTCCCCACCCGCAGCCACACGGTGGCGGCGCAGGGCGGCATCTCGGCAGCCCTTGGCAACATGGGCGAGGATAACTGGCGCTGGCATATGTATGACACCGTCAAGGGCTCCGACTGGCTCGGCGACCAGGACGCCATCGAATACATGTGCCGCGAAGCGGTGCCGGCCGTGGTCGAGCTGGAACATTTCGGCGTGCCGTTCAGCCGCACCCCGGAAGGCAAGATCTACCAGCGCGCCTTCGGTGGCATGACCAAGAATTTCGGCGCCGAGCCGGCCCAGCGCACCTGCGCCGCCGCTGACCGCACCGGCCATGCGATGCTGCACACGCTGTACCAGCAGTCGCTGAAATTCGACACCGAGTTCTTCATCGAATACTTCGCCCTCGACCTGATCATGGACGAGGACGGCGCCTGCCGCGGCGTGATGGCCTGGAACCTGGCCGATGGCAGCATGCACCGCTTCCGCGCCCATATGGTGGTGCTGGCGACCGGCGGCTATGGCCGTGCCTATTTCAGCTGCACCTCGGCGCATACCTGCACCGGCGACGGCGGCGGCATGGTGCTGCGCGCCGGCCTGCCGCTGCAGGACATGGAATTCGTGCAGTTCCATCCCACCGGCATCTACGGCTCGGGCTGCCTGATCACCGAAGGCGCGCGCGGCGAAGGCGGCTATGTCGTCAATTCGGCCGGCGAACGTTTCATGGAACGCTATGCGCCGTCCGCCAAGGATCTCGCCTCGCGTGACGTGGTCAGCCGCGCCATGACCATGGAAATCCGCGAAGGCCGCGGCGTGGGCAAGAACAAGGACCACATCTTCCTGCATCTGGATCATCTCGATCCGAAGATTCTGCATGAGCGCCTGCCCGGCATTTCGGAAAGCGCCAAGATCTTTGCCGGCGTCGATGTGACCAAGCAGCCGATTCCGGTGCTGCCGACCGTGCATTACAACATGGGCGGCATCCCGACCAACTATCATGGCGAAGTGCTGACCCTGAAGGACGGCAACCCCGACAGCGTGGTGCCCGGCCTGATGGCAGTGGGCGAAGCCGCCTGCGTGTCGGTGCATGGCGCCAACCGTCTGGGCTCCAACTCGCTGATCGATCTGGTGGTGTTCGGCCGCGCTGCCGCCATTCGTGCGGCCCAGGTGGTCGACAAGAATGCCAAGCATCGCGAGATCAAGAATGCCGGCGACAGCGCCCTGGCCCGCCTGGATCACTTCCGCAATGCCAAGGGCGGCAGCCCGACCGCGCAGATTCGCGACAAGATGCAGCGCGCCATGCAGAACAACTGCGCCGTCTACCGCACCGGCGAGGTGCTGAAGGAAGGCGTCGGCCTGATCGACAACGTCTATAAGATGATGCCGGATATCGACGTGGCCGACCGTTCGCTGGTGTGGAATTCGGATCTGGTCGAAACGCTGGAGCTCGACAACCTGGTGCGCCAGGCCGTCGTCACCATGCATTCGGCCGAGAACCGCAAGGAAAGCCGCGGCGCCCATGCCCGCGAGGACTATGCCGATCGCGACGACAAGGAGTGGATGAAGCACACCCTGTCCTGGCTCGGCGACAAGGGCGGCGTCACCATCGACTACCGCCCGGTGCACACCTACACGCTGACCAACGAGGTCTCGTATATCGAGCCCAAGAAGCGCGTTTACTAAGGAAGCAAGGATACCTCCCGATGGCTGAGTTCGCGCTCCCGAAGAATTCGAAGATCTCCCAGGGCAAGACCTGGGCGCTGCCGCCGGCCAAGCCGGGCGAAGAGCGCAAGGTCAAGCAGTTCCGCGTCTATCGCTGGAACCAGGATGACGGCAAGACCCCGCAGGTCGATACCTACGAAGTCGACATGAACGACTGTGGCCCGATGGTTCTGGATGCCCTGATCAAGATCAAGAACGAGATCGACCCCTCGCTCACCTTCCGCCGCTCCTGCCGCGAAGGCGTCTGCGGCTCGTGTGCCATGAATATCGATGGCGGCAACACGCTGGCCTGCACCAAGGCCTGCGAGGATATCGACGGCGATGTGAAGATCTATCCGCTGCCGCACATGCCGGTGATCAAGGATCTGGTCCCCGATCTGTCCAACTTCTATGCCCAGTATGCCTCGATCAAGCCCTGGATGCAGACCCAGAGTCCGGCACCGGCCCGCGAACGGCTGCAGTCGGCTGACGACCGCAAGAAGCTGGATGGCCTCTATGAGTGCATCCTGTGCGCCTGCTGCTCCACCTCCTGCCCGAGCTACTGGTGGAATTCCGACCGTTATCTCGGCCCGGCCATCCTGCTGCAGGCCTATCGCTGGATTGCCGACAGCCGCGATGAGATGACCGGCGAGCGACTCGACAACCTGGAAGACCCGTTCAGGCTGTACCGCTGCCACACCATCATGAACTGCGCCCAGACCTGCCCCAAGGGGCTGAACCCGGCGCAGGCCATCGGTGAAATCAAAAAGCTGATGGTGGAACGTCGCGGCTGATCTGCTAGACTAAAGACCAAACAGGGGGCAAACGGCTGGATCGGTAAAGCCGGTCCGCGTTACACTCGCGGCCGAATCTTCTGTGTGATGTGTTTAGGCAAGGCCGCTGAGCGTTATGGGCGATTTTACCCGCGGGGCTCCCCTGCATCTTACCAAAGTCGGCGCTGAAAAGCTGCGCGACGTGTTGCGTGAGCATGAAGCCCATCTGGCCGGCAAACCCGGTGCCCAGCCTGCCGCTCTGGCTTTCACCGACCTTTCGGATGCCGATCTCACCGGCGCCAATCTCACGCTGGCCGACCTGACCGGCGCCCGCCTGCATCGCGCCCGCCTCGACGGCGCCCGGCTTTCCATGTCGAAATGCGGCGGTTCGGATTTCCGCAATGCCACGCTGGATGGTGCCGACATGCGCTGGGCCGACCTGCGCGGCGCCTGCCTGCGCGCCGCCGGCCTGAACGATGCCAATATGTCGGAGTCGAACGGCGCCGAAGCGCTGGCGCCCGTCTATGACTCCGAAGGCCGCATCGCCGACAGCGGCCCGACCAAGCGCGCCATCGACCTGTCCGGGGCCTCGGCGCAGCGCGCCGACCTGTCCGGCGCCCAGCTGCCCAAGGCCTTCGCCCTGCATGCCGACTTCGCCGACGCGAATCTGGATGACAGCAACCTGCATGGCGCCGATCTGCGCAAGGCGCAGATGACCTCGGCCCGGCTGGAAGGCGCCGACCTGCAGCAGTCCGATTTCTCCGGTGCCAATCTGGCCGGCGCCAGCCTGTCGGGCGCGCAGCTCGGCGGTGCCAATTTCGCTGGTGCCGATCTGCGCGGCGCCATCGTCGATGCCGCCAGCCGCAGCTTGCCCGAACTGTCCGCGGCGATCTTCGCCAGCGCCTCGCGCCATGCCGAGGCCGATCTGGCCGAGATCCTGAAGCAGCATGAGCTCTGGGTCCACTCCGAAGGCCGCCAGGGCCTGCGCGCGGACTTGAGCGATTTCAATTTCTCCGGCCGCGACCTGCGCGGCATCAACCTGATGGGTGCGCTGCTGGAGCGCGCCTGCTTCACCAAGGCGATCCTGACCAACGCCAACCTGGCGCTGGCACGGCTCAACTTCGCCGACCTGCGCGAAGCAACCCTGGTCAAGGCCAACCTGCGCGGCGCCAGCCTGGCACGCAGCACGCTGGATGCCGCCGACCTGACCGAAGCCAATCTCGCTGCGATCAAGGACGATGCGCCGCATGCGCGTGCCGCCCGCACCAACCTGGGGGCCGCCAAGCTGAAGCGGGCCATCCTGGTGGGCGCCAATCTGAGTGGTGCCAGCTTGGTGGCGGCCGATCTGCGCGAGGCCAACCTGAATGGCGCCGACCTGACCGGCGCCGACCTGACCGACGGCCGTTTCGCCGGCGCGCTTCTGGTCGGTACCAGCTTCACCAACGCCCGGCTTGATCGCGCCCGCGACCTGCTGCTGCCCAATTAACGTTAATTGGTTCGGTGGTTCCGGCCGCTAGCCGCTGATATGCGGCAGCGCGCGATACTCTTCGCTCTGCATTTCGTTCAGGCGTGACACGCAGCGCTGAAACTCGAACGCGCCCTCGCCTTCGGGATACAGCGTTTCCGGCGGCGCGGCGGCCGTGGCCATCAGCTTGGCCTTGGCCTCATACAGCGTATCCACCAGGGTGACGAAACGCTTGGCCTCGTTGCGCTTGGCCGGGCTGAGCGTCGGGATATTGTCGATCATCACGGTGTGGAAATTGCGCGCGATCGCCAGGAAATCCGGCGGCCCGAGCGGCTGTTCACACAGCTCGTCAAAGCGGAAGCGCGCCACGCCGCGCGCCTGGCTCGGCACCATCAGCCGGCGCCCCAGCAGCTCGATCTCGCCCGGCTCGCCCTCGGCGTCATCGGTCAGCAGGTTCCAGGCATGATCCAGCGCCAGCGTCGATTTCGCGCTCAAGGGGCTGAACCAGACCGGCGACTTGGCAATGCGCTGCAGGCGGTAGTCGCGGCTGGCCGCCAGATGCAGCACATCCAGCTTGTCCTTGAACAGCGCGATGAACGGCAGGAACAGCTGGCGGTTGATGCCGCTCTTGTACAGGTCGTCCGGATGCCGGTTCGAGGTCGCCACCACCACCACGCCGCGGTCGAACAGCTTCTCGAACAGCCGGCCGAGAATCATCGCATCGGCCACGTCGCTGACCTGCATTTCATCGAAACACAGCAGCCAGGCTGACTTCGCGATCTTCTTTGCCGCCGGCTTGATCGGATCGTCGCCCCCGGCCTTCTTTTCCGGATCATCGGCCGGCAGCTGGCGATAGCGATAGATCTCGGCATGCACCTCCTGCATGAAGGCATGGAAATGCACCCGGCGCTTCTTCTCCACCGGCGCCTTGTCGAAGAACAAGTCCATCAGCATGGATTTGCCGCGGCCGACATCGCCGTAGATGTAGAGGCCCTGCGGGGTGGGCTCGCGCTTGCGGCCGAAACTCAGCTTCTGCAGCCAGGTATCCTCGGTGCCGGGCTGATACTGCACCAGCCGCCGGCTCAGCAGCTCCAGCTTCTCCGCCGCCAGCGCCTGGGCCGGGTCTTCCGCCAGGTCGCCGGCACCGAGTTTGGCGCGATAGGTTTCGAGGATCGACATACGGTCTCTTTAAAACAGCCAGTCTCTTTAAAACAGAACGGGCGGCAGAGTCATCCGCCGCCCACCCTGGATACTGACTTTGTTCCGGGCTGAACCGGCTTACTTCATGGTCGGGATGTTGAACTCGGCACCAGACCGGATGCCGGTCGGCCAGCGTGCCGTCACCGTCTTGATCTTGGTGTAGAACTTCACGCCTTCCGGGCCATGCTGGTTGGTGTCGCCAAAGGCCGACTTCTTCCAGCCGCCGAAGGTGTGGAAGGCCAGCGGCACCGGGATCGGCACGTTGATGCCGACCATGCCGACCTGCACCTTGGCGGCAAAGTCGCGGGCGGCGTCGCCGTCGCGGGTGAAGATCGCCACGCCATTGCCGAATTCATGCTCGGTCGGCAGCTTGGCCGCTTCCTCGAAGGTCTCGGCGCGCACCACGCCCAGCACCGGGCCGAAAATCTCTTCCTTGTAGATGCGCATGTCCGGCGTCACGTTGTCGAACAGGCAGCCGCCCATGAAATAGCCGTCCTCGTAGCCCTGCAGCTTCAGGCCGCGACCGTCGACCACCAGCTTGGCGCCTTCCTTGACGCCGGTATCGACATAGCCCTTCACCTTGGCGAGATGCTCCTTGGTCACCACCGGACCCATCTCGGAATCCTTGTCGGTGCTGGGGCCGATCTTGAGCGCCCGCACGCGCGGGGCCAGCGCCTCCACCAACCGGTCGGCGGTGCCCTTACCCACCGGCACGGCCACCGAAACCGCCATGCAGCGTTCGCCGGCCGAGCCATAGGCCGCGCCGATCAGCGCGTCCACGGCCTGGTCCATATCGGCATCGGGCATCACGATCATGTGGTTCTTGGCGCCGCCCATCGCCTGCACGCGCTTGCCGTGCGCGGCAGCGGTGGCATAGACATACTGCGCAATCGGCGTCGAGCCGACGAAACTGACCGCCTGGATGCGCGGATCGGTGAGCAGCGTGTCGACCGATTCCTTGTCGCCGATCACGCAGTTCAGCACGCCCGGAGGCGCGCCGGCTTCCAGCATCAGTTCGGCCAGCTTCAGCGGGCAGGACGGGTCCTTCTCGCTGGGCTTGAGGATGAAGGTGTTGCCGGCTGCAATGGCGACGCCGAACATCCACATCGGCACCATGGCCGGGAAGTTGAATGGCGTGATGCCGGCGACGACGCCAAGCGGCTGGCGCATCGAATAGACGTCGATGCCGCGCGCCACGTTGTCGGAATATTCGCCCTTCAGCAGATGCGGGATGCCGCAGGCGAATTCGACCACTTCCAGGCCACGCTGCAGCGAGCCCTTGGCATCGGAAATCACCTTGCCATGCTCATTCGAGATCAGGCGTGCGATCTCGTCGGCATTCTTCTCGCACAGCTCCTTGAACTTGAACATGACGCGCGCGCGCGTCAGCGGCGAGGTGGTGCCCCATTCCAGGAAGGCCTTCTGGCTGTCGGCGATAGCGCCCTCGACCTCGGCCTTGGTGGCCAGCGGCGCCTTGCTTGCCACTTCGCCGGTGGTCGGATTGTAGACATCGAGGAACCGGCCGGAGGTGCCGGCAACCTTCTTGCCACCAATAAAATGATGCAACTCTTTCGCCATCTTTTGGACTCCCTAGAACAGACACCGCAGCCCGGCGACTCTAAAGCCCCGGGCGCCACTGGCAAGGGCTGGCGGGTCAGTTCGGGCTGGTGGCGATCATCGAGGGCCGCTGGTCGGCGGTATCCTGCCAGGCGGCCATGGCCGGATATTGCTGGCGCCAGGGCAGGTCCGGATGGCGATAGTCGAGATAGCCCAGCGCGCAGGCCAGGGCGATATCGCCCAGATCGAACCGCGCGGGCGACAGCACAAAGCTGGTGGCAATATGCGCCAGGCTGCGGATCACGGCGCTGCGCTGGCGCGCCACCCAGTCATCCCACTGACCGGCGGCGGGACGGCGGCGTTCGATCACGGCGATGAAGCTGGCATCGATCAGCCCCTGGCACAGGCCGCTGCGCACCAGCAGCTCCATGCGCGCCGGACCGTCGGGCGGCAGCAGGTAGGGATGGCCGCCCAGCATGTCGAGCACCTGGATGATGCCGTCGCTTTCCGTTACCACCGCACCGGTATCGGTCACCAGAGTCGGCACCTTGGACAGCGGATTGAGCGCCACCAGTTCGGCCGGGCTGGCCCAGGGATCGGTCTCGACGAAGGTGACGCGACCGGCCAGCCCCTTTTCCAGCACGGCGACGCGGGCCTTGCGGGCGTAGGGCGAGGTGGCGTTGAAAAACAGCTGCATGCGTGTCTCTTTTTATAAGCGGCCGGGGAAGGCGGTGGGCGCGGGATCGATCAGGCGGCGAGCTGGCCGGACAACCGGACCAGGATGTCCTCGGCTTCGCTCACCATGGTTTCCACCACGTTGCGTGCTGAAACCACTTCGGTGATGGTATCGGCCGCTTCGCCGGCGATGACCGCGGCGATGCTGAAATCGCCGGCCGCGCGCGCCTCGCGATAGCGCACGGCTTCCTCGCGCACGTTGCGCATCAGCTCGACCTCGCGTCCCATCCAGCGCCGCGCATGGTCGTTGACCAGGCAGCGGCCATTGAACGGCGCCGGCCAGACATTCTCGCGCGAGATATCGAACACGATGCTGCGCGCGGTGTCGTCGCCCGATGCGGCGCAGATGCGCGCCTTGGCCTGCGGAAAACCCGCGGCCTCATGGGTGGCGTAAAAGCGCGTGCCGACCAGCACGCCGGCCGCCCCCAGACTGAGCGCCGCCGCCAGGCCGCGCCCGTCGCCGATGCCGCCGGCCGCCACCACCGGCAACATCGCCGGCACCGCATCGACCACCGCCGGCACCAGGCCCAGCGTGCCGCGCGACACGCCATGACCGCCGGCCTCACCGCCCTGGGCGACGATGATATCCGCGCCTTCGGCCGCCGCCTGCCGGGCCATCGCCACGGTCTGCACCTGGCAGATCGCCAGCGCCCCGGCGGCCTTGATCCTGTCGATGAACGGGGTCGGATCGCCGAACGACAGCATCACCGCCGCCGGCCGGCTTTCGAGCGCGAGATCCAGCAGCTGCGGCTGCTTGGCCAGGCTCCAGGTGATGAAGCCGATGCCATGCGGGCGCTGGACCGGCCGGGCCTGCAGCACGGCAATCTCGCGGCGCAGCCAGGCCTCCTCGCCATAGCCGCCGCCCAGCATGCCGAAACCGCCGGCGGCACTGACCGCATCGCAGAGCCTGGCATCGGCCACCAGGTCCATCGGGGCGAGCAGCACGGGATGCTGGATGTTGAGGCGGCGGGTCAGCGCGGTGGACAGGGTCATGGCGGATCTCCGAGGCGGCAGCAAGAAAGTGCTGGCAGCCTAGCTCCAACGTGATATTCTTAATAATGATTATTACCAATAACAGGCATCGTTTTTATAGATAGCCGGTTTTGCCAGGGTATCCCATGGATCTGTCCGATCTCGCCTTCTTCTCCGCCGTGGCCCGCTGCGGCAGCATCTCCAAGGCCGCGCAGCAGCTCAACACCGTGCAGTCGAACGTGACCATGCGCATCAAGCTGATGGAGGAGCGGCTCGGTACGCCGTTGTTCAACCGCCACAGCCGTGGCGTCAGCGTCACCAATGCCGGCCAGCGCCTGTTGCCCTATGCCGAACAGATCGCCGCCCTGGTGGCCGATGCAACGCGCGCGGCCTGCGACGACGGCACCGCGCGCGGCCCGCTGCCGATCGGCGCCATGGAAACCACCGCCGCCGTGCGCCTGCCGCCGGTGCTGGCGAAATTCCATGCGCAGCATCCCGATGTCGAACTCGACATCACCACCGGGCCGACCGCCACCCTGCTGGAAAAGGTGCTGGATCACAGCCTGAGCGGCGCGTTTGTCGCAGCACCCGTGGCGCACCCCGAACTGGTGGCGACGCCGGTGTTCCGCGAGGAACTGGTGCTGGCGATGGCAAAGAGCTGGCCCGATATCGCCAGCTACCGGCAGGCCAACCGCACGCTGACCGTGGTGGTGTTCCGCAGCGGCTGCTCCTACCGCCAGCGGCTGGAACAGTATGTCTCCAGCCAGGGCTGGCTGCCGGTGCGGCGGCTGGAATTCGGCACGGTGGAGGGCATTCTCGGCTGCGTCGCCGCCAATGTCGGCATCAGCCTGCTGCCGAGGGCCGCGATCACCCGCAGCGCCATCGGCAAATCGGTGCGCATCGAGGCCATTCCGCAACGCGAGGCCATGGTGGATACGGTGTTCGTGCAGCGCCGCGACGCCTATGCCGGCGCCGCCATGCGCGCCTTCATGGCCAGCTGCGCGGAGGCTGCGGAAACCGGGAACTAGAATTTTATTCTAGAATATTATTCTAATCCGGGCTATAAGCCGGCGCATGCCCGCCAAAGCCCTGCGCAAGACCGCGAAACCTGCTGCCGAAACGGCCCGCGATACCGGCGGCAGCCGCCAGCGCGCACTGATCGCAGCCCTGGCGCTGTTCGATGCGCAGGGCGTCGATGCCACCACCATCGAGCAGGTGCGCGATGCCGCCACCGTGTCGGTCGGCAGCCTGTATCACCATTTCGGCAATCGCGAAGGCCTGGTCGCGGCGCTGTATGAAGACCTGCTCGGGCGCTATCGCACCGACCTGGCCGCCGCACTGGCGCGGCACGACCATACCCGCGCCCTGCTGGATGCTTTCATCACCACCCATATCGACTGGTCGATGCGCCATCCGGCCGCCGCGCGCTTCCTGGCCGAGTATCGCCACCACCGCGCCGTCAGCGACGCCGAAAGCCGCCTGCAGCAGGGGACTGCCGATTTCCTGCGGCCGCTGCTGCGGCTGCTCAAGCCTGCCATCACCGCCGGCATCCTCAAGCCGCTGCCGCCCGAACTGCTGCTCAGCCTGGTGATCGGCCCGGTGCAGACCTGGCTGCGCATGCAGCGCAGCGGTGCGGCCAGCCTCAGGCCCGCCAGCGCGGCGCAGAAACTCTCCGACCTGATCTGGGAGGCCATCGCCGTCCCGCCCGGCAAAAGGAAACTGAAATGACGACTGCCGCCATCCCGGTTGACGCGGTGCCTGCTGACGCCACGGTGCTGAAACAGTGGACCGGCCTGGGCCGCCTGCCCTTCGGCCGCCGGCTGTTCAGCCTGTTGATCGGCCTGACCGTGCCTTATGCCGCCACCATCGGGCCGCAGGTGGTGGAGCTGGTGCCGGGCTATGCCCGCGCCCGCATGAGCGACCGGCGCCGCGTGCGTAACCATCTGCGCTCGCTGCATGCGGTGGCGCTGACCAACCTGGCGGAACTGACCGCCAATCTGGCGCTGATGAGCCGCCAGCCGGCGCAAGGCACGCGCTGGATCGTCACCGGCTTCGACAGCGACTATCTGAAGAAGGCGCGCGGCCCGATCACCGCCGAATGCAGGATTGCGGCGCTCGACTGGTCTGTCGCGCAGCCGCTCGATGGGCTGGTGGAACTGCGCGATGCCAGTGGCGACATGGTGATGGTGGCACGGCCGCGCTGGCGCATCGGGCCGGCAGAGTCCCATTACAAGGGGCAATAACGAAAGATAGCGTAAATATCACAGCGGGTTTCGGCCTGCCAAAGCGGAACCTCTGGGCTGCTGAAGGGTTGAGTCAAACCCGGGATAAAACGCCGCAGTCACTGCCGGCGCCCCAACAGACTTGGAGTACACCCATGATCCATATCCGCAAGCTTGCCCTGCTTGGCGCCACCGCCATGGTCGCCGTCGGGATCATCGCAGCACCCGTGCTGGCGCAGACCACGCAATACCCGTCCACCACGGCGCAGAAGAGCCGGGCAACGAGCGCCAAGCCGCTCGGGACCACGGACTATCTGGCGTCTGCCCGGACGGCAGACCTGTTCGAAGTCGAGGCGAGCAAGATCGCTGTTCAGCGTGCACAGAACAAGCAGGTGCGCGACTACGCCCAGCGCGTGTTGGACGATCACGCGCTGTCGTCGCCCAAGCTGAACGACGCGGCCATCCAGGCCGGCCTGACACCGACCACGCCCCTGTTGACGGTCAAGCAGGCGGCCAAGCTGAATGAGCTGCAGAAAGCCTCGCTCAGCAGCTTCGACAAGAACTACATCCTGTCGCAGATCGATGTGCATGAGCGCGAACTGCGCCTGCATACCGACTATGCCCGCACGGGCGACGCGATGACGATCAAGAACAACTCGACGGTGATGATGCCGTTGGTGCGCAAGCATATCGCTGACGCCAAGCAGATTTCCGGCGCGCTGGCAAACAACGCCTCGTAACGCCGGCCTGTCTTGAATTGAGAAAGCCGTCCTGCACCCAGGTGCAGGACGGCTTTTTTATACCTGGGCCGCCGCGTAAAGCGCCTTCAGCCTGGTCAGCACCGCCCGCGCCCCGCCAAGCGGCAGGCAGCTCGGCCCGTCACACTTGGCATTGTCGGGATCGGGATGGAATTCGAGGAACACGCCGTCGGCACCGGCGGCAATCGCCGCGGCCGCGATCACCGCGACACCTTCACGCCGGCCGCCGGCCGCAACGCCACCGCCGGCGACTTCGCGGGCACCCGGCAGCTGCACCGCATGGGTGGCGTCGATGGTGACCGGCACGCCGAATTTCTTCATCTCCGGGATCGCCAGCATGTCGACGATCAGGTTGTTGTAGCCAAAGGCGGCGCCGCGCTCGCACAGGATGGTCATGCCCGGCCCGGCCGCCTGCTCAATCTTGTGCAGGATGCTTTTGCAGTCCCAAGGCGCGAGAAACTGTGCCTTTTTAACGTGGAGCAAACCGCCATGCTTCTGCGTCGCGCGCGCCGCGGCCACGATCAGGTCGGTCTGCCGCACCAGGAAGGCGGGGATCTGCACCAGGTCGGCCACCGCCGCCACCGGCTCGGCCTGATCGGGTTCATGCAGGTCGGTGGCGATCGGCACCTTCAGCTTGTCTTTGACGGCCGCCAGAATCTTCAGGCCCTCTTTCAGGCCGGGACCGCGAAAGCTGTTGATCGAGGAGCGATTGGCCTTGTCGAAGCTGGCCTTGAACACAAACGGCAGGCCGAGGTCGCTGGTGATCGCCTTCAGCTCGGTGGCCGTCGCCATCGCCAGGTCGAGATCCTCCAGCACATTGAGGCCGAGGATGCAGAACAGCCCCTTGCCGTCGCCGATCGACAGATTCCATTTATCCAATGTCAGCGTCGCCATCATCCATCTCCGCAGGCGGCCGCAACGGCGGCGGCCAGATCGGCAGGATTGTGACGCAAGCGGGCCGGATTTGCGATATCCGGCCGGCGCTAAAGCGGCAGTCTCAGGCCGCCGGCGGGGTGAGGTAGAAGCCTGAGATCGGCTCGACCCACACCAGATGGTCTTCCACCGCCTTGACGCCGGCAATGGCGCCGGCCAGCACCTTCAGTGCGACACGCTCGCGTTCATCGAAGATCGTGCCCCACAGATGCACCACGCCATTGCGCACCACGATGCTGGTACTGCCCAGCGGAGTCCAGTCCTGCTTGCGCAGCTCGGTCATGATCTGCTGTTGGATATGCGCATCGCTGTCACTGGTCGGCCGCAGCTCGCCCAGCACGCCGGCCAGCGCATGCATCAGGTTGGCGCGGCTGACGATGCCGATCACCTTGCCATCGCGCAGCACCGGCACCCGCTTGACGCGGCGCTTCTCCATGATGCGGACAATATCAGCCAGCGGCGCATCCTCGGTCACCGTAGCGACATCGGTGGTCATGATCTCGCCCACCATGCGGGCATGGCTGCGCGTGTAGTCTTCCGCGCCGCGACCGGGACCGAGCAGAAACTGCAGCCAGTGCGGCCGGCGCTTGTCGGTGCCGGTTTCGCTGCGCCGCAGGAAATCGCCCTCGGTGACCAGACCGACCAGGTTACCTGCCTGGTCGACCACCGGCAGGCCGCTGATCCGGCGCTGCAGCATCTGCTGCACCGCATGGGCAACGGTATCCTCGGCGCGAACGCTGTGGACCGGAACAGTCATGATATCGGCGGCTTTCATGGGCATCTCCTCGGGATGCCGTATCCTTGCGCCCGCCGCCCGGCGCCGCCTTGATCCGTATCAAAACTGCTGCAGGTTTCAGCCTGCCGCCAGACCCCGCAGCAGTGCCTCGCTGGCCGCATTGGCCGGCAGGAAGGTCTCGATCCGCAGATCCTGCAGGGTGACATCCTGCGGCGTGCCGAAGGTGGCGATCATGGTGACCAGATCGAGCACCAGGCCATCCTTTTCGATGGCGAAGGTGAGCAGCGGGCGCGGCTCGGTATCCCAGTCGACTGTGCGCCACAGCGCGTCCACATCGGGATAGCCGCGCACCTCGGCCAGCACGGCGGCGGCGGCCGGGCTGTCCATTGCCTCGCGCTGCAGCCGGTGCAGCAGGGCACCGGCCACGTCGCGCCAGTTGCGGATATAGGGCCGCGCGCCATTGGGATGCAGCGGCAAGGTCATGAAATTGACCGGGCGCGCCGGATCGTGGCTGGGCCCAAGCAGGAAGCCGATCATGCGCTGGGCCGCCTGGTTGGCCAGCTGCACGGTCCAGCCGGCATCGACCACGACGGCGGGAAACGGCTCATGCTGTTTCAGCAGCAGATCCAGCGCATGGCGCGCCTCGGCCAGATGCGGCGCCGCCAGGCCGCTTTCGCGATAGGCGGCGGCGAAGCCGGCCGCATGCAGTAGGCGGTTACGTTCGCGCAGCGGCATGTCCAGCAATTCGGCCAGATGCAGCACCATCTGGCGGCTGGGCCGCGCGCGGCCCGATTCGAGAAAGCTGACATGGCGCTGCGACACGCTGCCCGTCTCGGCCAGTTCCAGCTGGCTCAGGCCGCGGCGCCGGCGCCACTGCCGCATCAATGTGCCGAAGCCGGGCATGCCGAAACCGGACCCGCCTTGCAGTGCCGCTTCGCTCATCGGCGTGTCTCCCGCATGTTTAAGTGCAGTGTGTGAAACCGCGGGGCGATCTGTCTACCGCCCCGCGCAGCTCCGGAGTCGGGCTCAGGCCGCCAGCGGCGTGGCGCCGCCCCGCAGCACCCGCAGCTTCCACAGGCCGATCAGTGCGGTATCCAGCGCCACCACGGCCAGCGCAACGATGCCCCAGCTGCTGAAGCTGGCGGGAAACGCCGCCACCAGCGCGACAGTGCCGAGCACCCAGCCGGCATCGGCCACCGCGCTGACCAGCAGCACCGGTCGGTCCAGGCCCGGCTTGATGGCCGCCAGCAGCAGCAGGCCGGCATAGGCGACCAGCAGGATGCCCAGTTCCCACAGCACCGTGGCGGTGGGCATGCCCAGCACGGTTTCCTGCTGCGGCAACAGGAAACCGGCCAGCCAGGCCGGGGCGATCAGGCCGGGCAGGCCGCAAGCGAAACAAAGTGCCGCATCACAGCGGAGAATGGTGGCAATCCGGGCATGTGAGATCATGGTCGGGCTCCTGTTCAGGGTGAAACTGGAGCGATTATCAAATCAGATCAGCGGCTTAACAATTACTAGGCAGGTAATGACGGGGGATTTGCCGAGTTTAATTCACATATTATTATTGTTATAAATTATAATATCTCATAAATTTACGTGTTAATATATTGACTCTCATTTCTTGGCGTTAAATAAAGTATTCCACACAGCGACGGTGCTGGCCACGAAAGGGCTGGGCGTGCCATGCAGAGCTTTCCGGGATTTCTGAACCTGCAGGACCGCGCGGTCCTGGTGGTGGGCGGTGGCGAAAACGCCGCCCGCAAGATTCGCCTGCTGCTCAAGGCCGGCGCCCGCGTGCAGGTCGTGGCCTCCGACCTCAATGCTGAACTTTCCGTGCTGGTTGCCGAGGGCAATGTCATCCATCGTGCCGCTGTCTTCACGCCGGCGCTGCTGGACGGCATGCGGCTGGTGATTGCCGCCACCGGCGAAGCCACCGACGAGATCGTGGCAACCGCGGCGCAGGCACGCGGCCTGCTGGTCAATGTGGTGGATCGCGCCGACCTTTCCGATTTCACCGTGCCGGCGATCATCGAGCGCGGCGATATCACGATTGGCATCTCCTCCAACGGCACCGCGCCTCTGCTGCTCGGCCGCATCCGCGCGCAAATCGAGGCCCTGCTGCCGGCACGGCTGGGTGATCTCGCCGCGCTGGCCGGCGAATTCCGCGGCACGGTGGCGCGCGTGATCCGCGACGCCGCCCCGCGCAAGCGCTTCTGGGAGCGTGTCTTCGATGGTGCCGTGTCAGCGAAAGTCTATGCCGGCGACCGCAGCGGTGCGCGCAGTGCCCTGATGGCCGAACTCAATGCCGTGCAGGACAGCGTCAGCGGCCATGTGCACTTGGTCGGCGCCGGGCCCGGCGATCCAGACCTGCTGACCATCGCGGCGCAACGCGCGCTGATGGATGCCGATATCGTGCTCTATGACGCCCTGGTGGCGCCCGAGATTCTGGATCGCGTGCGCCGCGATGCCGAGCGCGTGCCCGTCGGCAAGCGCAAGGGCCGCCACAGCGTCGGCCAGGACGAAATCAACGCCCAGCTCGCCGCCCATGCCATCCTGGGCAAGCGCGTGGTGCGGCTCAAGGCCGGCGATCCCTTCATCTTCGGCCGCGGCGGCGAGGAGATGGACTATCTGCAGCAGCGCGGCATCACCGTGTCTGTCATCCCCGGCATCACTGCTGCACTGGGCTGCGCTGCCAGCGCCGGCATTCCGCTCACCCATCGCGACCTCAGCCATGGCATCAGCCTGGTCAGCGGCCAGCTGAAGGACGGCACAGCGCAGATCGCATGGGCCGACCGCGCCAGGGCCGGCGAAACCATCGTCGTCTATATGGGCCTGAGCCAGGCCGCCACGATCCGTGACCGCCTGCTCGATGCCGGCGTGGCACCGACCCTGCCGGTGGCCCTGATCGAAAACGGCACGCGCAGCGACCAGCAGGTCAGCGCAGGCCAGCTCTATGGCCTGCCGGCGCTCGCCGCGCAGCATGGCGACGGGCCTGTCCTGCTCATCATCGGCAAGGTCGCGGCCTATGCGCAGGCGACCGCCACACAGCAGCGCCGCAGCGCCTGAGGATACAGAGATGGCCAAAGCCCCCAAACTCGACAGCCAGCCGCAGGTGGTCACCGCCAACGACCTGAAAAGCGGCGATGTCGTCTATCTGACCAGGGTTGCCGGCTGGAGCCGCCACATTGCCGATGCCTCCGTGGTCGCCAATGCCGAAGCCGGCGCCGCCCTGCTCGCCATCGCCGAGGCGCAGGCGAAAATGAACATCGTCGTCGCGCCATACCTGATTCCGGTGAATGCCGGCAGCACGCCGCCAAGGCCGATCCAGTATCGCGAAGTGATTCGCGCCGACGGACCCACGACCGAAACCAGGCCAGCAGCCTGACCGAGGACGCCCCATGTACCAGTATGATGAGATCGATCAGACCATGGTGGACGAGCGCGTTGCGCAGTTCCGCGACCAGGTCGCCCGCCGCCTGAGCGGCGAGATCAGCGAAGACGAATTCAAGCCGCTGCGCCTGCAGAACGGCCTCTATCTGCAGCTGCACGCCTATATGCTGCGCATCGCCATTCCCTATGGCACGCTATCGTCGCAGCAGCTGCGCGGCCTGGCGCAGATCGGCTGCAAATACGATCGCGGCTGGGGCCATTTCACCACCCGCCAGAACCTGCAGTACAACTGGATCAGGCTGGAAGACACCGCCGATGCGCTGGCCGATCTGGCGAAAATCCAGATGCATGCGATCCAGACCAGCGGCAACTGCATCCGCAACACCACCACCGACCAGTTCGCCGGCGCCGCCTTCGACGAAATCGAAGACCCGCGCGTGTGGTGCGAGATCATCCGCCAGTGGTCGACCTTCCACCCCGAATTCAGCTTCCTGCCGCGCAAGTTCAAGATCGCGGTCACCGGCTCGCCAAACGACCGTGCCGCCGTGCGCGTGCATGATATCGGCCTGCGCATGCATAAAAATGCCACCGGCGAGATCGGCTTCGAAGTTATTGTCGGCGGCGGACTGGGCCGCACGCCCTTCATCGGCAAGACCATCCGCGATTTCCTGCCCAAGCAGGATCTGCTGAGCTATCTGGAAGCCATCCTGCGCGTCTACAACCAGTTCGGCCGCCGCGACAACATCTACAAGGCGCGCATCAAGATCCTGGTGCATGAGATCGGCATCGACACCATGCGCGAGAAGGTGGAAGCGGAATTTGCCGCCACCAAGGATGGCGCGCTGAAACTGCCGCAGGCGGCCATCGACCAGATAACGGCTCAATTCGCCCCACCGGCTTTCGAAAAGCTGGGCGGCGTGGCGGCGGAATATGCCAATGCCTTCCGCACCGATTTCGAGTTCGGCCTGTGGGCACGGCGCAACACCTTCAAGCACAAGCAGCCGGGCTACAGCATCGTCACCATCTCGCTGAAAAAAGAGGGCGAGGCGCCGGGCGATGCCAAGGCCGAGCAGATGACTGCGGTGGCCGATCTGGCCGAGCGCTATTCGTTTGGCGAAATCCGCGTGACCCATGAGCAGAATCTGGTGCTGCCGCATGTGAAGCAATCCGACCTGCCGGCGCTGTACAAGGCGCTGAAGGCCTATGATCTCGCCACGCCCAATGTCGGCCTGGCCTCGGACATCATCGCCTGCCCGGGCCTCGATTACTGCGCACTGGCCAATGCCCGCTCGATCCCGGTGGCGCAGCAGATCGCACTGCGCTTCAAGAACTGGGAACGCGCCCATGACATCGGCGAGCTGAAGATCAAGATTTCCGGCTGCATCAATGCCTGCGGGCATCACCATGTCGGCCATATCGGCATCCTGGGCGTCGACAAGGCGGGCGAGGAATTCTACCAGCTCACCCTGGGTGGCTCGGCCGACGACCGGGCCGCCATCGGCGACCTGATCGGGCCGTCGCTCAATGCCGCCGATACGGTGGATGCCATCGACACACTGGTGGAGGCTTACTTACGCCTGCGCAGCAGCAGCGACGAACGCTTCCTCGACACCTATCGCCGCGTCGGCCTCACCCCGTTCAAGGAGGCCGTCTATGCCGCTGCTTAAAAACGGCCATATCGTCGGTGAAGATGCTTTCCAGCCGGTGGCGGATGACGCGGCCCTGCCGGCCAGCGGCGCGGTACTGGTTTCCTATGCCCGCTGGCAGGCCGAGAAGGACCAGCTCAGCGGCCGCAACAGTCCGCTCGGCATCAGCCTGCCCAATACCGTGGATGTGCTCGACTTCGGCCCCGAGGCCGAGCGCTTCGACCTGATCGTGCTCAGCTTTCCAAAATTCGGCGATGGCCGCGCCTACAGCCAGGCCCATCTGCTGCGCGCGCGCTTTGGCTATACGGGCGAGCTGCGGGCCACCGGCAACGTGCTGCGCGACCAGCTCTGGCATATGCAGCGCAGCGGCTTCGATGCCTTCGAGATTCCCCGCGAAGACGCCGCCGCAGTCTTTGCCAAAGCGCTGCAGAGCTTCAGCCATGTCTACCAGCCCGCCGCCGATGGCCGGGTCAGCGCGCTGAAACAGCGGCTCGCCCAGAAGCAAAGCGGGCCACAGAAGAAGGAAGCCGCCGAATGACCGCGCTTGCCTTCGCCAGTCTCGACCTCACCGACTATGCCGCGTCGCTGAACGCCCAGCTGCAGGGCCGCAACGCCGAGGATGTGCTGCGCATCGCCATCCGCGACCTGTTCCCGCGCCAGATCGCGCTGGTCTCGTCCTTCGGCGCCGAAGCTGCCGTTCTGCTGCATCTGGTGGCCGCAGTGGACAAGGCCACACCGGTGCTGTTCCTCGATACCGGCAAGCTGTTCGACGAGACGCTGCGCTATCGTGACGATCTGATCGACCGGCTGTCCCTGAGTGATGTGCGCGTGCTGACGCCCGACCCGAAGCTGCTGTCGGCCCAGGACGATGCCGGCACCCTGTGGTTCCGCGATGCCGAGGCCTGCTGCCGTATCCGCAAGATCGAGCCGCTGGCGCGCGGGCTGAAGCCCTTTGCTGCCTGGATCAACGGCCGCAAGCGCTTCCAGGCCGCCACCCGCCAGCATATCCCGCTGGTGGAAGCCGACGGCGCGCGGCTGAAATTCAATCCGCTGGCCGACTGGGGCCCGGCCGAGATCGAGGCCTATTTCATCCGCCACGACCTGCCGCGCCATCCGCTGGTGGCGCAGGGCTATCCCTCGATTGGCTGCGCGCCCTGCACCCAGCCGGTCGCCGCCGGTGACGATGCCCGCGCCGGCCGCTGGCAGGGCGCCGACAAGACCGAATGCGGCATCCATGTCAGCACGCTCCCCTCCTCCAGTCCTCGCGACGAAGAGTAATCAGAAAGCCACGTTTCAGTCATGCAAGACGATCTCGACCAGCTCGAAGCGCAGAGCATCTACATCCTTCGCGAGGCCTATAGCCGGATCAAGCCGCTGGCGATGCTGTGGTCGCTGGGCAAAGACTCCAATGTGATGATCTGGCTGGCCAAGAAGGCCTTCCTCGGCCGCGTGCCGTTCCC
>NZ_CALRUC010000067.1:0-23078 GCF_943371255.1 Ferrovibrio terrae
CACCGGCCTGCAGGAGCGCGACCAGATCGCCGAGATCAGCAGTGTGGCGCGCGGCAGCAGCGCCGATCTGCTCGGGCTGATCGACCAGAAGCCGCTCGGTTTTCCCTCCAAGCTCGGGATCAAGCCGGCCAGCGTCGGCGGCACCGGCGAGGTGCGCTTCCGCCTGCGCTTCCCGCTGTTCAACAACCTCAAGGTCGACGATATCGCGGTGAATGCGGAAGCCGACATGACCGATCTCAGCATGGATGGCCTGCTTGGGCGCTATGCGCTGAGCCAGGGCCAGATGAAGCTGAAGGTCGATACCAAGGGCCTGGAAGCGAATGGCCAGGCGGCGCTGAATGGCGTGCCGCTGCAGATCGGCTGGCGCGAGGAGTTCAGTGCCAGGGCGCCGGTCACCGCGCGCTACACCCTGAAAGGCCGCATCGACGAGGCCCAGCGCAAGGCGCTGGGCTATCCGCTGGCGCCCTATATCGACGGTCCGGCCGAGGCCAGCATGGAGATCGAGGAGCGCCGTGGCGGCGAGACCGCGATCGGTGGCGAGTTCGATCTCAAGGATGCCACCATAGCCATTGCCGATGCGCATCTGCTCAAACCCGCCGGCATGGCCGCCACCGGCCGCACCCAGATCCGCACCCGCAGCGGCCAGCCGGTGCAGTTCGACCTGATCGAGATCGCCAGCGCAGCGCTGTCGGCCAAGGCCAGCGCCGTGCTGAACAACGACAACAGCTGGTCGGCCGAGATCGCTTCGCTCAAGGCGGGCCCGAGTGCCGCCAAGGGCGATGGGCAGAGCGACCCCAAGGCTGATCCTAAGAGCGATGCCATGAGTGATGCCCGGGGACGCATCGCTTTTGCCGCCAATGGCGATTCACAGATCGCGCTCACCGGCCATCGCTACGACCTGCGCCCCTTCGTCGAGACGATTTTCAAGGATGACGCGCCGCCCGGCACCGTGAAGCCGCGCATGACGCTGAGTTTGCGCTTTGACGAGGCTCGGATCGACGATGTGCTGGAATTGCGCAACATGGCGCTGAACGTGCAGCGTGAACCGACGCGGATGGAAAAGGTCAACCTGACCGGCGGGTTTTCCACCACCGGCGGCGTGACACTGGCGATCGAGCCGGCGCTGAATGGCCGCGACCTCAGACTGGTCAGCGACAATGCCGGCGCCATGCTGCACTTCCTCGGCGTCACCGACATGCAGGGTGGCACCATGACGGTGAATGCCCGCTATGACGATACCCAGGCGACCCAGCCGCTGACCGGCAGGATGATACTGAAATCCGTGCGTGCCGTGCGCGCGCCATTCCTGGCGCGACTGTTCGGTGCGGCCTCGTTCGCCGGCCTCGGCGCGCTGCTCTCGGGGGAGGGCATCATGTTCGAGAATGGCGAGGTGCCGTTCGCGCAGAAGGATGGCGTGCTGACCATCCAGCCATCGCGGCTGAGCGGCTCGCAGCTCGGCATCACCTTCGAGGGTAATATCAACCAGAAGGCCGATACGGTGAGCATCAACGGCACCGCTGTGCCGGCCTTTGTGCTCAACACCATGCTGGGCAAGATTCCGCTGCTCGGCGACCTGCTGGTGGGCGACGGCATTCTCGGCGTGAATTTCGCCGTCTCCGGCGCCAAGAGCGATCCGCAATTCACCATCAATCCGCTGTCGGCGATTGCGCCGGGTTTCCTGCGGCGCATCTTCCAGGCGCCGGAAGTCAGCGTGCCCACACCGGGCGACAAGCCCGCACCCGAGCGGCTGCCGATGCGGCCGTCAGGGCAGGAATAGGCGCTAGCGCTTTTCCAGCAGATCGAAGGCCCAGCTGAGGTCGGCCTCCAGCGCGCGGCGCACGGCGGCGATATCACGCTTGCGCAGAGCCGCCACGATCCTGCTGTGGAAACTGCCGCGCGTGCCGCGCTGGCTGGCGCGGGTCTGGTCGGAATGCCGCTCCACCGCCGTGCGGATATAGGGGCCCGACTGCAGCCACAGGGACCGGATGATCGCCAGCAGGCTGGGCGAGGCGCAGGCCTCGTACAGCGTGAAATGGAAACGCTGGTTGCACAGCAGTTCCTGGTCGGCATCGCCGGCTTCTGCGGCGGCGATATAGGCGGCATCGGCGGCGGCCAGTTGCGCCAGCAGCGCCGGCGTGACATGCGCAGCCGCCAGTTCGGCGGCATGGCCCTCCACCAGCAGGCGGGTGCGGCGCAGGTCCAGCAGCCGCTCCGCCGTCATCGGCGGCACCCGCACCGAACGCTGCGCCTGGCCATCCAGCGCCTTTTCGGCGATCAGCCGGCGCAGCGCCTCGCGCACCGGCATCACGCTGGTATCGAAAGCCGCCGCCAGGTCGCGGATGGTCAGTTGCTGGCCCGGCTGCAGCCGGCCGCAGATCAGCGCGTCGCCCAGCTCGGCATAAACCCGGTCCTGCACGGTGTCGCGCGCCACCGGCGCCACGGCACGGCGCACGGCGGCGGAGCGATCGGCCGGGCTGCGATCTGCCAGGCCGCGCTTGGCTTTGCGCGGCTGGACGGCAGGGGAGGGCTTGGCACGCCCGGGCGAACGGTGGCTCGGCATGACGGCGAGCTTGACAGAAATTCGCCCTCATCTCTACTGTGATCACATATCATAAAGGGGGATGGCCGACCGCCAGCCATGCGAGATCGTTTCCATGCCGGGCCATTGCTTGCCGGCCGCCTTGAACGCGGCTTTGCCGTTGCCGGTGCGCTCGCGCTGCTGGCGATGGCCGCCGTGGCGTTTCTGGACGTCGCCTTCCGCAGTATCAACCGCCCGGTCACCGGCGCGTATGAACTGACAGCCGTGCTGGTGGCGCTCACCGTTTTCGCAGCCTTGCCGGGTGTCACCCGGCGCGACGAACACGTGCGCGCCGGGATGCTCGGCATGCTGGCCCAGCGGCATCCGGCGCTGGGTGCGACAATGCGCTGGCTGCGCCGCCTGCTGCTGGTCGTGCTGTTCGCCTATCTCGCCGTCACGCTGTGGAAGATGGGCCAGACCTTCCAGCGCGCCGGCGATCTGGCGCCTTTCATCGACCTCCCGCTGGCCTGGGTTGCCTGGTTCGGCGCTGCCAGCAGCGTGGTCAGCGCGCTCTGTGCCTTGTTCAGCCTGCGCGGCACGGGGGCGGAACTGGCATGACCGCCGCTGTTATTGCTCTCGTCGCCATGCTGGCGCTGATCGTGGTGGAAGTGCCGATCGCGGTGGCGATGGCGCTGCCCGGCATTGCCGGCTTCCTGTGGATGCTGGGCTGGGACCCCACCGCCTATATGGTGGCGGAAACCACCTTCAGCACGGTGAACTCCTATGCGCTGTCGGTGATCCCGCTGTTCATCCTGATGGGCAACCTGATCAACGAGGCCGATGTCTCGCGCGAGCTGTATGATGCAGCCTATCGCTTCGTCGGCCATCTGAAGGGCGGCCTGGCGATTGCCACCGTGATCGCCTGCGCCGCCTTTGCCGCCGTCTGCGGCTCCAGCCTGGCCACCGCGGCGGCGATGTCGAAAGTCGCCTATCCCTCGATGAAGCGTTACGGCTATGCCGATAATCTTGCCGCCGGCAGCATCGCCTCGGCCGGCACGCTTGGCATCATGATCCCGCCCAGCGTCGCCTTCATGGTCTATGGCATCATGACGCAGACCGATATCGGCAAGCTGTTCATGGCCGGCGTGCTGCCCGGCTTGCTCGGCGCGCTGCTCTATATCGGCGCCGTGATCGTCGTCGTCTGGCTGCGGCCGCAGGATGGCCCGGCCGGCGAGCGCAGCAGCTGGGGCCAGCGCTTTGCCGCCCTGCGCGGCACCGCAACGGTGCTCGGCCTGTTCCTGGTCGTGATCGGCGGCATGTATGGCGGCGTCTTCACCCCCACCGAAGGGGCCGGCATCGGCGCGGTTGGCGCCTTCATCATCGCGCTGGCCCGCCGCAAGCTGAGTTGGCGCCGGCTGTTTGCCATCCTGGTCGACACGGCAGCCACCACCACGATGCTGTTTTTCGTGCTGGTCGGCGCGCTGATCTTCTCGAAATTCATCACCATCGCCGGCTTCACCCAGGCGCTGACCGGCTGGTTCGCGGCGGCCGAGATCGGTCCGCTCGGCCTGATCGTCATCATCTGCGCACTATATCTGGTGCTTGGCTGCTTCCTCGAAAGCATGTCGATGATCCTGCTCACGCTGCCCATCGTGTTTCCGGTGGTGATGGCGGCGGGCTTCGATCCGATCTGGTTCGGCGTCATCATGGTCACGCTGATCGAGGTGGCGCTGATCACGCCGCCGGTCGGCATGAATGTCTACATGATGCAGACCCTGCTGCCGCATATCCCGATGAAGACCATCTTTGCCGGCGTCGGCGCTTTTGTTGCCGCCGATGTCATTCGTATCGTGTTGCTGATTGCGTTTCCTGCGATTTCCACCTTCCTGCCATCACTCATGTAAGAGGCCCGCCATGACTGCATATCGTTCGCTGATCCTCGCCGCCGTCGCGGCCACTGCTGTCGTCTCGACGGCTCAGGCCCAGACCGTGCTGCGCTTCTCCAACTGGCTGCCGCCGACGCACCATGTCGTCACCGAGATGGTCACGCCCTGGGCCGCCGATGTGGAAAAGGCCACCGATGGCCGCGTCAGGCTGCAGATCCTGCCCGCGCTCGGCGCGCCGCCGGCGCATTTCGATCTGGTTAAGAACGGTGTCGCCGATGTTGCCTTCGGCGTGCATGGCTATACCGCCAACCGCTTCAAGCTGACCGAGATGTCGGAGCTGCCGTTCACCACCGATCATGCGGTGGTCAATTCGGTCGCCTACTGGCGCACCTATACGAAACATTTCGCCAAGTATAACGAGCATGAAGGCACGCATCTGCTCGGCCTGTGGACCAACGGCCCGTACCAGCTGTTCACCAAGGCCAATGCCTTCACCAGCCTGGATGCGGTCAACGGCATCAAGATCCGCATTCCCGGCGCCACGGTGGAACGCATCACCAAGGCGCTTGGCATGACGCCGATTTCCTCGCCGCTCACCGAGGCCTATGAGCAGATTTCGCGCGGCGTCATCCAGGGCATGTTCCAGCAGAAGGAAACCGTGATCGCCTTCAACATGACCCAGCATATGCCGGTCGCCAGCTTCGTGCCCGGCGGCTTCGCCCATTCCAGCCAGTTCATGGTGGTGAATGAAGCCAAGTGGAAGGGCCTGGAGGCGCGCGACCGCGATGCCATCGCCAAGCTGTCGGGCGAGGCGATGGTCAAGCGCTTTGCCGCCATCTGGGAAGCCAAGGAGGCCGCCGCACTGGCGAAGTTCGCCGAGACCGGGGTGAAGGTGACCAACGTGGAAGGCAAGCTGCTGGAAGAGCTGCGCGCCAAGCTGCAGTTTGTCACCGACGAATGGCTGGCGGAAGCCACCAAGAAGGCGCCGGAAGCGCCGGCTGCGCTCGCCGAATACAAGGCGGCGATCCCGGCGGTGGCCAAAGACCTGAACGTCAAGCCGTAATGGCCGACGACAGCTTCAGTCTCTACGACCTGCGCATCGAGTGGGTGCCGGGCGACCGCTGCTTCTGTGCAGCCAAGCCCGGCGACCATTTCGAGCTGCATGGCGAGCAGCTGCAGTTTCCGCCGGGCCAGTCCTGGTCGATCTATGCGCTGGCGGCGCTGCTGCCGCTGTTGCCGGCCAAGCAGCGCGAGACGCATCCGAACGACTGGATGAGCACCGATGCGCTGGTCGCCTGTCCCGACCCGAACTGCAATGCGAAATTCCGCATCCGCCGTATGGCCAAACGCGAATTCCGCCATTCCGAAACCACCGCCGTTCCTCTCACCGGCAACGACGACAGCAAGGCGTAAAGAGCATGGTCGAGCGTTACGAGTTGGCCCCGGGCTATACCATGTCGCGGCTGCTGAAGGGCGGCTGGCATCTGGCCGGCGGCCATGGCGATGTCGACAGCAAACAGGCGATCGACGATATGGCCGCCTTTGTCGAGGCCGGCATCACCAGCTTCGACTGCGCCGACCATTACACCGGCGTGGAGGAGCTGATCGGCGATTTCCGCGCCGCCTATCCCGAACTCGGCCGTCGCATCGAGATCCATACCAAATTCGTGCCCGATTACGACCGCCTGACCAGCTGCGACCGCGCCTATGTCGAAAGTATCATTGACCGTTCGCTGACCCGCCTGCGCACCGACTGCCTCGACCTGGTGCAGTTCCACTGGTGGAATTACGCGGTGCCCGGTTATGTTGAGGCGATGGGCGTGCTCGACGATCTGCGCCGCGCCGGCAAGATCCGCCTGCTCGGCCTGACCAATTTCAACACCAGCACCACGCGCGAGATCGTCGCGGCCGGCGTGCCGGTGGCGGCCACACAGGTGCAGTATTCGGTGCTGGATGCGCGGCCCGAACGCGGCCTGGTCGAACTGTGCCGTGCGCATCGCATCGGCCTGCTGTGCTACGGCTCGCTGGCCGGCGGATTCCTGAGCGAGGCCTGGCTCGGCAAGCCGGAACCGCAGGAGCCGCTCGCCAATCGCTCGCTCACCAAATACAAGCTGATCATCGAGGATTTCGGTGGCTGGGCGCTGTTCCAGCAGCTGCTCGGCACCCTGCAGCAGATCGGCCAGCGCCACGGCGTCGGCATCGGCCAGGTGGCGACGCGATATGTACTGGATCGCCCCGGCGTTGTCGGCGCCATTGTCGGCGCGACGTCGACGAAACATCTGGCTGCCAACCTGCGGGTCGATACGCTGCGCCTCGATGCAACCGACCGCGCCGCGCTGGATGCAGTGCTATCGAAACGCCAGGGCCCGCCGGGCGACTGCTACGATATCGAGCGCGACAAGACCGGCCGCCATGGCCGTATCATGCGCTACAATCTGAATGACGGGCGGCATTAGCCGCCGGCAGCTTACGCCACCGGGATCAGGCGGCTTCGATCAGCACATGCTGTTTCTTGCCGAAGCTTAGGCGCAGCTGGCCATCGGCGCCGAGATCGGCGGCGGTAATCTTCTGCACTTCATCGCTCACCGGCTTGTCGTTCAGCTTGATGGCATTGCCGCGGATATGGCGGCGCGCCTCGCCGCCGGATTTCGCCAGCCCGGCTTCCAGCACCAGGGCAAAGGCCTCGATGCCGGCCTCCAGCCGCGCGCGCGCGACCGTCACCACCGGCAGGTCGCCGCCAAAGCTGCCCTGCTCGAAGGCCTTCTTCGCCGTATCGGCGGCGGCCTCGGCCGCGTCGCGGCCACGGCACAACGCGGTCGCCTCGGTGGCGAGGATCTTCTTGGCCTCATTCAGCTCGGCGCCCTGCAGCGCTTCCAGCCGCGCGATTTCATCGAGCGGCAGATCGGTGAACAGGCGCAGGAAGCGGCCGACATCGGCATCTTCGCAGTTGCGCCAGTATTGCCAGTAGTCATAGGTCGGCAGCATGTCCTCGTTCAGCCACACGGCACCCGAGGCGGTCTTGCCCATCTTGTGGCCGGCCGCCGTGGTCAGCAGCGGGCAGGTCAGGCCATAGAGGCTGAGGTCATGCACGCGGCGGCCGAGTTCGACACCGTTGACGATATTGCCCCACTGGTCCGAGCCGCCCATCTGCAGATTGCATTTGTAGCGCCGCGCCAGCTCGACGAAGTCGTAGGCCTGCAGGATCATGTAGTTGAATTCGAGGAAGCTGAGCGGCTGCTCGCGCTCCAGCCGCAGCTTGACGCTGTCGAACGAGAGCATGCGGTTGACCGAGAAATGCCGGCCATAGTCGCGCAGGAAGTCGATATACTGCAGCCTGTCGAGCCATTCGGCATTGTTGGCCATGATGGCATCAGACGGTCCGTCGCCAAAGGTCACGAAGCGGCCAAAGGCGGTCTTGATGCTGGCCATGTTGGCGGCGATGTCGTCGTTGGTGAGCAGCTTGCGCGCTTCATCCTTGCCCGAGGGATCGCCCACCTTGGTGGTGCCGCCGCCCATCAGAACGATCGGCTTGTGGCCGGCCTGCTGCAGCCGGCGCAGCATCATGATCGAGAGCAGATGGCCGACATGCAGGCTCGGGCCGGTGCAGTCATAGCCGACATAGCAGGTGATGCCCTGCGGCTGCTGCGCCAGCGCGTCCAGCGCCGCATTGTCGGTGCACTGGTGCAGATAGCCGCGCTGGCTCATGGTCTGCAGGAAGTCGGATTTGAACGCGGTCATGGTCTCTGGCTCGGACGGGCTTGATGGCTTAGGTAGGCTTTGATGGCCCGATGGTCTAACATATGGGCCCTGACTCGCCTAGCTTCCGGGCCCTGACCGCCGTGACCAAAACCCTTGAAAAACCGGCCTGGATCATCGGTTTGATGAGCGGCACCTCGATGGACGGCATCGATGCCGCCCTGCTGCGCACCGATGGCACCGGCATCGCCGGCTTCGGCCCGGCCCGCACCATGCCCTACGACCCGGCCCTGCGCGCGCGCATCCGCGCCTGCCTGAATGAAGGCCCCGGCGATGTTGCCAGCCTGTCGCGCGACCTCAGCCTGGCTCATGCGGCCGCCGTGCAGGCGCTGCTGCTGCAGGCCGGCATGGCCGCCGGCGAGATCGCCTGGCTCGGCTATCACGGCCAGACCCTGCTGCATCGGCCAGCCGAAGGCCGCACCTGGCAGACCGGCGATGGCGCGCTGCTGGCCAAACGCACCGGCATTGCCGTGGTGGCCGATTTCCGCAGCGCCGATGTCGCCATGGGCGGGCAGGGCGCGCCGTTGGTGCCGCTCTATCATGCCGCCCTGGCGCGCCATGCCGGGCTCGACGCGCCTTTGCTGGTGCTCAATCTCGGCGGGGTGGGCAATGTCACCTATATCGGCAGCAATGATGACAGCAGCCTGATCGCCTTCGACACCGGCCCGGGCAATGCGCTGATCGACGACTGGATGCAGCGCCATGCCGGCATCATGCAGGACGAGGGCGGCGCGACGGCGGGCCGTGGCGCGGTGAACGCCGAGCGCCTCGCGCGCCTGCTCGATCATGCCTATTTCAGTGCCCCGCCGCCAAAATCGCTCGACCGTGACGACTTCACGGCAGCGGCGGTGGAGGGGCTGTCAACCGAGGATGGCGCGGCGACGCTGGCGGCCTTCACGGCGGCGAGTGTCGCGCGGGGCCTGAGCCATCTGCCGCACCGACCGTTGCGATGTTTAGTGTGCGGCGGCGGGCGCCACAATGCGACGCTGATGCGGCTGCTGACCCAGCATCTCAACATGCCGGTGGAAGCGGTGGAGGCGGTCGGCTGGCGCGGCGACAGCCTGGAGGCGGAGGCCTTTGCCTTTCTCGCCGCCCGCGCCGTGCGCGGCCTGCCGCTCAGTTTGCCGGGGACGACCGGCGTGCGCGTGCCGGTGAGTGGGGGGCGGCTGTATCCGCTCTAGCCAGCTGTGACGCTGCGCTGTGGAATGTGATCGGCCCGCAGGGCCTGGCGATGGCCCGGCGTGGCGATCAGCGGCGCCACGGCATCGCCGATCAGGAAGTTGAATCCCACCTGGCTGCCGGTGCGCAGATCGTCGGGGGTGCCAATATTTGACAGCAGCGATTCCAGTTTATGCCAGGCCACGCGCTTGGCGAAGTTGGCCAGCAGTGCATTCTGGGTCCCGCTGTCGGCCGCCTCCACCGGCAGGCTGGTTTCGAAACCGTGTACGCCGCTGCCGGCATACAGATCAATCAGTTTCGGATCGGCAGGAATCTTGATCAGCCGCGATGCGCAGAATGGCTGCAGGTAGTTCATCGCATCGGCCACCCGACTGGCCGGTGTGCCGGGCGGGACGTTGCACAGCGTGATGCACAGCGAGCGGAACAGGCCGCGCGGCAGGTCGCGGAAACGGCTGAGATACAGGCCGCGGTTTTTCGAGGTCGCCAGGGTCTGGAACGACACCGGGATGATGATCACCCCCTGATGGCCGCCGGTCACCATGCGATGCATGCCGAGCAGGGCGGTGGTCAGGCGATAGCGGTCGAGCAGGAATTCGAGTTCCTCGGGGTCCTCCAGCATGGGATCGCTGGAATCGGCCGGCCGGCCAGTTGGTACATGGCTTACGGCCACGGTATAGAAGGAGAAGGCACGCCGCCGCGTGCTGAAATTCGGATAGAATGCCGCCTGGCATTCCTTCAGGAAACTGGCGCTTTTCTTTTTCTGGAACAGCGCAGTCAGCGACTGGTCGAGGTCGGCCAGATCGGGGCCCGCGCCAGTCATCGGCACGGCCGCCTGCGGCACCACGGCCTGGCTGAAATCCTCGAAAGGCTCGCCAGGATCGTCGTCAAACAGCATTACATCGCCTTGCGAGGACTGGCCGGTCTGCCGCACATGGTCGACCAGTTCGTGAATGGAGTCGATCTTGCTGGTGACGAAATCGCGATCAATCTCCGCCACGCGTGAGGTCACATGGATATCGGCGCCTGGCACTTCGCCCAGGATCAGCCGGCGCAGCTCGTCGGCGATCATTGCGGCTTTTGCCTTGGCCTGGGCATGCGTCAGGTGCAGGAACAGCACCAGAAAGTCGTCGTTGTCGAGATGGAAATGCGCATCGCCCGGGTCCAGGCGGCGGCGGATCGCGCTATCGACAATCTGATTGATCTTGTCGCGGCGTTCCTGCCATTGCTCGGCCAGTGTATCGCGGATGGCCTGCAGGCCGACCACTTGCAGGTTGCTGGCTTGCAGGCGGGGCGGCAGACCAGCCTTGGAGAGAGTCTGTTTGGATTGCAGGCGCGACGAGGAGGCGGCGCTGTCGAGATCGTCCTCTGCGCCCAAAATCCGTTTGATCCAGCCGAATGCACCGACCATGAGTGTTCTCCTGCAATACAGGATAAGTGCCCGTAGAGAGGTTCGCGTCGAAATTTCCGGTTACTTTTGCGCCGGCAGAATTACTTTTCGGAAATGTCGCGGCTACAGCGCCTTAACCATGGCATAGGTCGCACCGCTGCGATGCGTCAGGTAGCTGACGCGGTGATAGCCGAGGCGTTCGTAGAATTCGACACCGGTGAGCGAGGCCGAGAGCGCCAGTTGCGCATCGCCGCGCAGCTGCGCATGAGCCTCGATATGCTCGACCAGCAGGCGGCCGAGGCCGAGCCGCTGGCGTTCCGGCGCCACGAACAGCGCCCAGAGCTGGCCGTCGGCATAGCCCACGGTGGCGACGATCTCGCCGTCGATCTCGGCCACGAACACATCCTGATGCTGGATGCGCTGCATCACGCGCCCGGCCGAGAAGCCGGCAAACACATGGCCGATTTCTTCCACCGAATAATCGGCGGCATTGCTGACCCGCAGCGTGCGCTGGATCAGCGCCGCAATCGTGTTGGCATCGGCTGCGGTGGCGGGGCGGACCGGGATGGCGAACATGAAGTACAGATAGGGCGTCGTCGCTGCTAAACCAACAGCTTCACCATCAGCCATGTCGAACCGTCAGGGCGCGGCTCGAAGCGGATGTCACGATAGCCGAGCCGTGCATAGAAAGACCGTGCTGTCAGCGAAGATGACAGATGCAGTTCCGTCAGGCCGGTATTGCGGGCATGGCCTTCCAGATATAGCGCAAGGTCGCGACCGATCCCGCTGCGTTGATGGTCTGGATCGACGAAAAGGGAATGCAGCTTGCCGTTACCCAGGCTGATTGTGCCGCAGATATTGTTGCCGGATCGCGCGATAAAGACATCGCGTGTCCTCATCTTCTCCGACACAAGCGCAGGTGTGAAATTATTACAGATCGCAGCAATGGTGACGGCATCGTAATCGGCCGCATTGCTGATGCGCACTGTTCGCTGGATCAGCGCCGCAATTGTGCTGGCATCGGCTTCGCTGGCGGGATGGATTGAGATGGCGAACATGCAGAGTCAGATAGGGTGGGGTGGCGAGAAAACCCAGATGGTCGCACCCGGGCCTGTGAAGAGGTTCGTCACCCTCGGATTTAGTCCGAGGGTCCATCTGTCGGCGCCACGCGGTCATGACCGCGAAGGACAGGCGCCGTCATCGCCGCCGTGAGGGCAATGGACCCTCGGACTAAATCCGAAGGTGACGGCTTGTGGAGGTGACCGCTCACCCCTTGTCGCTATCCGTCTTGGCGACATGCTGACGCAGCACGGCATTGATCGCGCTCTGATAGCCGCGTCCGGCTGCATGATCCTTGAACCATTGCAGCACATCGGCATCGAGCCGGATGGTGACCGACTGCTTGAGCGGGCGATACAGCGCGCCGCGCCGGGCATAGCGCCAGTTCTCCGCCGGTGCCTCTGGGATATCGACGGTATCGATCTGCTCGTCGGGCATGGCGCGCAGGCGCTCGAGCTGCTGTTTCTGGTCAATGGTCAAAGGCTTCGGTTTCGTAGCGATGTCTTTCATGGGCCGTCGCCTTTCGGGCGCTGATCAGTCTGATGCAGGTCTCGTCGGCGTGGTCAGGATAGGCATGCACCACCACCAGAATTGCGATGCCGTCGACCAGGCCGATGGCGTGCCAGCGCTCTTCACCATCGACAATACGATCCGGCAGCAGCAGATGTTTCGGGTCGTCCCAGACGCGGCAGGCCAATTCAAAAGCCACATCATGCTTTGCGATATTGCGACGGGCTTTCTGGTCGTCCCACTCGAAGATCATGGGGTGGCCTGATCTGCGAAGAGTGTATGTACAATTATGTAGTTTGTCAAGGCAAGCGGCTACAATAATATGCATATAATCATATCTGTTCTATATTTGTTTTACTTTCCTGTCAATCCGCGCTATCCTGATCCGCCTCTGCCATTTGCATGGAGGCTGTCATGCCCATGACCGAAACCCTGCCGGCGCGCGGTGCTGCCGCTGCGCCGCCGCGTCAACGCGCGCGGATCGACTGGAAACGCGGTGCCAGCCTGCTGGTCGAGGGCGAGAAACCCTCCGCGGTGGCCGCAGCACTCGGTATCGCGGAAGAGAAACTCTGGCTGCATTTGCGCAACAGCCTGCGTTTCCAGTTCCTGCTGCGGCAGGCGCGCGAGCGCCGGCAGCTGCTCGGCCGCCTGCGTTTTGAGGCGGTGAGCGGCGATGCGGCCCTGCGCGGCACCCTGCATGTCGAAAGCGCCGATGGCGATACGCTGAAATGGCTCGCCAGCGAAAGCGGCCTCAGCGACACGGCAACCGATGACAGCGCGCGCGATGTGATTGCGCAGCTGAGCGACACCGGCCGCCGGCCGCCCAACCAGGCCTTCCGCAAACGCATCGCGGCCGAGCGCAAAGACATGGACGCGCAGGTGGCCGAGGCGCGCGACTTTCTTGCCACGCTGCAGGCAGCCGACAAGGCGAAATTAGAGTCGGATAAGGTGAAATTAGAGTCGGATAAGGTGAAATTAGAGTCGAATAAGACGGAATTAGAGTCGAATAAGCCTGAGTTAGACTCGCATAAGCCAAAACCAGAGTCGCCTAAGGTTCAGACAGCGCCGCCGCGACCCGCCGAGCGACCACCGCGCAGCCCATCACCGGTCACGCGCAGCCCGGCGATTGTCGATCTCACCGATATGTATGGCAATCCGCTGCCCGATGCGGGCGGCGTGCGGCCGGGGTGATCCATCCGGGCATGCCTCACTCCCAAAATCGTCATCCTCGGGCTTGTCCCGAGGATCCATCCCAACCCTCCGCGCATCTGCCGGTGCATGTCAGCGCCGGCAGATGGACCCTCGGCACAAGGCCGAGGGTGACGGTCTTATTTTGAGAAGGCCGTGCTTATCTTGAGAAGACCGTGCCTATCTTGAGAAAGCCGGGCCGACGACTGCCGCGCTTAGCTCTGCTGCGCAGCCTAGCTTTGTTGAGCAGCCTGGGCGCCCTTGCCGGCGCGGGCCGAGGTCGGCGTGAAGCTGGTCTTCACATACTTGTCGGCGGCCGAGGTCAGCTCATCCAGCTTGCCCTCGAAGAAATGATCGGCGCCGGCCACCTTGCGGTAGTCGATCTTGATGCCCTTCTGCAGCGCCAGCCGCTGGGCCAGCTTGGCCACTTCGGGTTCCGACACGATCTTGTCGTCGGTGCCCTGGATGATCAGGCCGGACGACGGGCAGGGCGCGAGGAAGCCGAAATCGAACATGCCGGCCGGCGGGGCGACGGAGATGAAGCCGTCGATCTCTGGGCGGCGCATCAGCAACTGCATCGAGATCCAGGCGCCGAAGGAAAAGCCGGCGATCCACACGGCCGAGGCATTGGCATTGACGCCCTGCAGCCAGTCGAGCGCGGAGGCCGCATCGGAGAGTTCGCCCTGGCCGTTGTCGAAGGTGCCCTGGCTGCGGCCGACGCCGCGGAAGTTGAAGCGCAGCACCGAGAAGCCACGCTTGGCGAAGACGTGAAACAGGTTATAGACAACCTTGTTGTTCATCGTCCCGCCATACAGCGGGTGCGGATGCAGGATCAGCGCGATCGGGGCATTGGCCTCCGGCCCGTGGGTATAGCGGCCTTCAAGCCGCCCGTCGGGGCCGGGGAATATGATGTCAGGCATTTTTGTTCGTCACTCTGGCGCCTCTGGGGGAGGGGGGCGGCGCTGGAAAATCGGTTGATCGGGCCATAGGGTCCGTATCTGGGGTTTTACCATACTCGGCAGAGCGAAATTCAAGCTTAAAAGCAGGAAATGAACTCCACCTACCTTGACTATAACGCAACGGCACCGCTCCGGCCCGAGGCCCGGGCCGCCCTTCTGGCGGCTCTGGAGGCCCCGGCGAACCCCTCGTCGGTGCACCGTTTCGGCCGTGCAGCGCGGGGAATCGCCGATATTGCCCGCCGCCAGGTCGCCGATCTGGTCGGCGCCGAGGCCAAACGGGTGGTGTTCACCTCGGGCGGCACCGAGGCCAACAATCTGGCGCTCCGTCTTGCATGCGAAGCGGCCGGGGTGAAAAGCCTGATCGTGGCCGCCATCGAGCACGACTCGGTTCTGCGACCGGCCCGCCATCTCGGCCTGCCCCTGACCGAGGTTGCCGCCGGGCCTGACGGCCGGATCGACCCGGCTGCGGTGGCGGCAGCCCTGACCACGGCGGCGCAACCCGCCCTGGTCTGCCTGATGCTGGCCAACAACGAGACCGGCACGATCCAGCCGGTCGCCGAGGTCACCCGGCTGACCCATGCCTCCGGCGCCCTGGTGCTCTGCGACGCGGTGCAGGCGGCCGGCAAGATCCCGGTCGATCTCAGCCAGCTGGGCTGCGACTTCCTCACCCTGTCCGGCCACAAGCTGGGCGGCCCCACCGGGGTCGGTGCCCTGATGCTGCGCGACGACTGGGTGCCGGCGCCGCTCCTGCGTGGCGGCGGCCAGGAGCAGGGCATGCGGGCCGGCACCGAGAACCTGCCGGGCATCGCCGGCTTCGGTGCCGCGGCGGCGGCGGCCCAGCAGGGCCTTTACGACTTCAAGCAGATCGCCGCCCTGCGCGACCGGCTGCAGGCCAGCCTGCTGGCCGCCTGTCCGGCCGCCCCGGTCCATGGCGGCAACACGGAAGCGCGGCTACCCAACACCCTGTGCATCGGCATGCCCGGCGTGCCGGCCGAGACCCAGGTGATGGCCTTCGACCTGGCCGGGGTGGCGGTGTCGGCCGGCTCGGCCTGCTCCTCGGGCAAGGTGACGCCGAGCCATGTGCTCACCGCCATGGGCCTGCCCGAGCAGGCCGCCCGCGAAGCGGTGCGCTTCAGCCTCGGCTGGGCCAGCAAGCCGGAGGATGTGGAGCGCGCGGCGGCAGCCTGGATCGCGCTGTGGCAGCGCAAGTCGAAGTGATGTTTTGAGTGATATAACTATTATAATATATTGATATTTAATAAAAAATACATATAAGTTGAAGTGATTTGTTCTTGCCATATCAAGATGGCCTTCGGTTGATCCTGCGCAAAGCGGCGGTGGTCGGCACCGGCTAGGGTCACCCTGTCACGCAGCAGGAGAGGGACATGGCCGAGGCCGCAATCGCACCGGAACCGATCACCGAGGAGATGGTCCAGGCCCTGGTCGAGACCTTCTATACCCGGGCTCATGCCGACCCTTTGTTGGGCCCGTTCTTCGCCGCCACCATCGCCGACTGGCAGGAGCATCTGGCCACTGTCGGTGCCTTCTGGTCGCGCGCCCTGATCGGCACCGACCGCTACCGCGGCTGTGTCATGAGTGCGCACACCCATCTGCGCATGACCTCGGCGCATTTCGAGCGCTGGATGGCCCTGTTCGAGACCGCCGCCCGCGAGACCCTGTCGCCGGCCGGCTACGAGCGGGCGATGTCGGTGGCCGGCTTCATCGAGGAGCGGCTGCGGGAATTCGGCCGCCACTGATCCCGGGCGGCAGCCCGGCGGGGTTGCGACAGACCGGGGGGGGCGATATATCCACCGCGCCCCCCAGAGTGGAGTCAGTCCCCGATGCCGAAAATGACCTTCATCCAGCCGGACGGGAAGCGCGTCGAGGTCGACGCCCCGGTCGGCCTGTCGGTGCTGGAGATCGCCCACAAGCACGGCATCGATATCGAGGGCGCCTGCGAGGGCTCGCTGGCCTGCTCGACCTGCCATGTCATCATCGACGCCGACTGGTATGGCAAGCTGGCCCCGGCCAAGCCCGACGAGGAAGACATGCTCGACCTCGCCTTCGGCCTGACCAAGACCTCCCGGCTCGGCTGCCAGCTGATCATGTCGGATGCCCTGGATGGTCTGGTGGTCAGCCTGCCGACTGCCACCCGGAACATGATGTAAGCCAGTCGCCGGCATCCAGGTGGACCCGCTTTATATTGTCGTCGCGCTCGGCGCGGCCCTGGCCGGTTTTGTCCAGGGCCTGTCGGGTTTTGCCTTCGCCATGGTGGCGATGGCGGTCTGGGCCTGGTGGGTCGATCCCCAGTTGGCGGCAGCCATGGCCGTGTTCGGCGGCTTCAGTGGCCAGCTGCTGGCCGCCGTCACCGTGCGGCGTGGCTTCGACTGGAAACTGCTGCTGCCTTTCGTGCTGGGCGGCCTGGCCGGCATTCCGGTCGGGGTCGGCATCCTGCCGCTGCTCGACGTCAATGTGTTCAAGCTGGCGCTCGGCGGCCTGCTGGTGGTGATCTGCCCGATCATGCTGCTGGGCAACCGGCTGCCGAAGGTGCGCTTCGGCGGGCGGGGCGCCGATGGGGCGGCCGGCTTCATCGGCGGCGTGCTCGGCGGCATCGCCGGCGTGTCGGGCGCGATCCCCACATTATGGTGCACGCTGCGCGGCATGCCCAAGGATGCCCAGCGCGCGGTGATCCAGAATTTCAATCTCGGCATGCTGGGGGTGACGCTGGCCACCTATATCGGCACCGGCGTGATTTCGGTGGCGACGCTGCCGATGCTGGCCATCGTGCTGCCGGCCATGCTGATCCCCACCCTGCTGGGGGCGAAACTCTATATCGGCATCAGCGAGGCGAGCTTCCGCCGTATCGTGCTCGGGCTGCTCACGGTATCGGGGCTGGCCATGCTGGCGGCGGCGCTGCCCAGGCTGATCTAGTCGCGGAACCAGGCCGGGTATTTCGCCCGGATCGTCGCGCTGTCGGTCAGCGAACGCGACAGGTGATGGCGCAGCGCGGCGCGCGCATGTTCGGGATCGCCCGATTCAATCGCATCGACAATCGCCGTATGGTCGGCAACGATCTGCTGCGGGCGGCCCTCGATCGGCAGATACAGGCGGCGCAGGCGGTCGATATGGCCGCTGTGGCGCCGCACCAAAGTCCACAGATCGGGCACGGCGGCGGCCAGATAGATCTCCCGATGAAACGCCTGGTCGGCATCGTTGAAGCGGGCGAGGTCGCCGCTCTCGGCCAGGCCACGCTGCAGTTGCAGGATCTCGCGCAGGCGCGCGATCAGTGCCGCGTCATGCTGCCTGGTCAGCAGCTGCACGGCTTCGGTCTCGATCGAGCGGCGCAGGAAATGTGCCTGCTGTGTCAGGGTGAGGTCGATCGGGCTGACCCGGGTGGCATGCTGGGGGAAAATCTCCACCAGCGACTCTTCGGCCAGCCGCATCAGGGCATCGCGGATCGGCGTCGAACTCAGGCCGAAACGCAATTGCAGCTCGGTGCGCGACAGCACGGTGCCCGGCGGCAATTCCAGCGCGATGATCTTCTCGCGCAGATGCTCGAACACCTGCGGTGCCGCCTGGCGCGAGCGGTCGCGCGCGAGCTTGTCCTGCTGCTCCGCATTGAGCGGGGCGGTGCGGGCGAGCAGGGATGAAACGGTATCCATGTTCCTTCTGTACCATGATTGACGCACTAATGCATTAGTGCTTTAGTTTGCCGATAATAATAACCGGAGGAATCATCATGACATCCAAAATCCGCTTCAGGCGCCTCGCGGGCGCCGCGGCCATGCTTGGCCTGCTCGTTACCCCCGCGCTGGCCCCGTCGGCCGTGGCGCAGGCCTATCCCGACCGCAATGTCACGATGATTGTGCCGTTCCCGGCCGGCGGCGCGTCCGACATCACCGGGCGCAGCGTGGCGGCCAAGCTGAGCGAAAGCCTGGGCAAGACCGTGGTGGTGGACAATCGCGCCGGCGCCAATGGTTCGCTGGGCGCCACCCTGCTCAAACAGGCCGCGCCCGATGGCTACACCATCCTGGTCGGCTCGATCGGCGTGTTTGCCATCAACCCGGCGCTGTTCAAGGATCTGAAATACGATCCGATGAAGGATTTCGACCTGCTCACGGTCGCCGTGCGCACGCCGAATGTGCTGGTCGCCAATCCGAACTTCCCCGCCAGCACGGTGAAGGAACTGGTCGAATACCTGAAGAAGAACCCTGACAAGGTGTCGTTTGCTTCCTCGGGCACCGGCTCGTCGGATCATCTGACCGCCGCGCTGTTCATGCAGAAGACCGGCACGGTGGGCGTGCATGTCCCCTATAAGGGCGGCGGGCCGGCCATCGCCGATCTGATCGGCGGCCATGCCAATGTGTCGTTCCAGAATCTGGGCGCCATTGCCAACCATGTGCGTGCCGGCAAGCTGAAGGCCCTGGCCGTCACCGCCGACAAGCGCAATGCGGCCCTGCCCGATGTGCCGACCATGGCCGAAGCCGGCGTCAAGGATGTCGAGGTCTATTCCTGGCAGGCGGCAGCCGCGCCCAAGGGCCTGCCGGCCGATATCCGCGCGCGCCTGGAAAAGGAGACCATCGCTGCGCTGAACGCGCCCGAGGTCAAGGCCAAGTTCAATGACATCGGCTTCGATGTGGTGGCCAATACCAGCAAGCAGTTCGAAACCTTCCTGGCGGCGGAAATTGCCCGCTGGAAAACCGTCATCGAGGTCGGCAAAATCCAGCCAGAATAAGCTACAGTCGCGGGGCGGGCAGCGATGTCCGCCCCATCTGCTTTTACAAGAGTCGAGATCATGGCCAGCAAGAAGAAGACCCCGGACCAGTTACGCAGCGCCCGCTGGTTTGCCCCTGACGACCTGCGCAGCTTCGGCCACCGCTCGCGCATCATGCAGATGGGCTATGCCGCCACCGAATGGACCGGCAAGCCGCTGATCGCCATCGTCAACACCTGGTCCGATATCAATCCCTGCCATGCGCATTTCAAGCATCGCGTCGAGGACGTGAAGCGCGGCGTGCTGCAGGCCGGCGGCCTGCCGATCGAACTGCCGGCGATCTCGGTGTCGGAAAGCTTCGTCAAGCCGACCACGATGCTCTACCGCAACATGCTGGCGATGGAGACGGAAGAGCTGATCCGCAGCCATCCGGTGGATGGCGTGGTGCTGATGGGCGGTTGCGACAAGTCCACGCCGGGCCTGCTGATGGGCGCCACCAGCGCCGGCCTGCCGATGATCTACCTGCCGGCCGGCCCGATGCTGCGCGGCAACTGGAAGGGCAAGATTCTCGGCTCCGGCTCCGATGCCTGGAAATTCTGGGACGAGCGCCGCGCCGGCAATATCTCGAACCAGGAATGGAATGATATCGAGGCCGGTATCGCGCGCTCTTACGGCACCTGCATGACCATGGGCACGGCTGCCACCATGATGGCGATCACCGAGGCCATCGGCATGACCCTGCCGGGCGCCTCTTCCATTCCGGCCGCCGATGCCAACCATATCCGCATGAGCAGCGAATGCGGCCGCCGCATTGTCGACATGGTATGGGAAGACCTCACGCCCACCGTGATCCAGACCCGCAAGGCCTATGAAAACGCCATTGCAGTGGCGATGGCGATGGGCTGCTCCACGAATGCAATTATCCATCTGATCGCCATGGCGCGCCGCGCCGGGCAGGATATCTCGCTGGATGATTTCGAAACGGCGTCGCGCAAGGTGCCGGTGATCGCCAATATCCGGCCCTCGGGCGAAGCCTATCTGATGGAAGATTTCTTCTATGCCGGCGGCCTGCCGGCGCTGATGACCCGCATCAAGCCGCATCTGCATCTGGATGCCGTCACGGTCAGCGGCAAGACGCTGGGCGAGAACATTGCCCATGCCCAGGTGCATCAGGATGATGTGATCCGCAGCGTGGAGAATCCGATCTATGCCGAGGGCGCGCTGGCGGTGCTGAAGGGCAACCTGGCCCCCGATGGCTGCGTGATCAAGCCGAGTGCCTGTGAGCCGCGCTTCCTCAAGCATTCCGGCCCGGCCCTGGTGTTCGACGATTATCCGTCGATGAAAAAAGCGGTGGATGACGAGAATCTGGATGTTACCGCCGATCATGTGCTGATCTTGCGCAACGCGGGCCCCTTGGGCGGGCCCGGCATGCCGGAATGGGGCATGCTGCCGATCCCGAAGAAGCTGGTGAAGCAGGGCGTGCGCGACATGGTGCGCTTATCAGACGCGCGCATGAGCGGCACGTCTTACGGTGCCTGCATCCTGCATGTGGCGCCCGAATCCTATATTGGCGGGCCGCTGGCGCTGGTGCGCAATGGCGACATCATTTCGCTGGATGTCGACAAGCGCACAATCACCCTGGATGTGCCCGAGGCCGAACTGGCGAAACGCAAGGCGGCATGGAAACAGCCCGAGGTGCGCTACGAGCGTGGCTATGGCTGGATGTTCTCCAAGCATATCAAGCAGGCCGATCAGGGCTGCGACTTCGATTTCCTGGAAACCGATTTCGGCGCACCGGTGCGCGAACCGGATATCTTCTGATGTGGACGCTGCCTACGTCGCGCTATCCCGATCCGGCCGTGCAGGTGCTGGACGACAGCTTCATCAAGCTGCGCCTGCGCACGGCAGCAGTGGAAAGACTCACCACCGGCTATCGCTGGGCCGAAGGTCCGGTGTGGTTCGGCGACCAGCGTTGCCTGATCTGGAGCGACATCCCGAATAACCAGATGCTACGCTGGGACGAGCAGACCGGTGCGGTCAGCGTGTTCCGCAAGCCCTCGCACTATGCCAACGGCAATACGCGCGACCGGCAGGGTCGGCTGGTCACCTGCGAACACGAAACGCGCCGGGTGACGCGCACGGAATATGACGGCAGCATCACCGTGCTGGCCGACCGTTTCGAGGGCAAGCACTTCAACTCGCCCAACGACATCGTGGTGAAATCTGACGGCACGGTGTGGTTCACCGATCCGATCTTCGGCGTCAACAGCAACTACGAAAGCCGCAAGTCGACCTCCGAGCTGCCGCAACATGTCTATCGCCTCGATCCGGTGACCGGCGAGCTGAGCGTGGTGGCCGAAGGCCTGAAGGGCCCGAATGGCCTGGCATTCTCGCCCGACGAAAGCCGGCTCTATGTTGTTGAATCACTGGCCGCGCCCAATCGCCTGATCCATGTCTATGACGTGAGAGGCGGCAAGACGCTGACCAACCGCAAAGTGCTGATCGATTGCGGCGCCGGCACGGCGGATGGCTTCCGCGTCGATACCGGCGGCAACCTGTGGTGCGGCTGGGGCATGGGCAGCGACGAGCTGGATGGCGTGATGGTGTTCAATGCCGATGGTCGCGCCATCGGCCGTATCGCGCTGCCGGAACGCTGCGCCAATCTGTGCTTTGGCGGCGAAATGCGCAACCGCCTGTTCATGGCCTCCAGCCAGTCGATCTATGCGCTCTATGTCGATGCCCAGGGCGCGACACTTTCCTGATTGTTTAAAAAAAGAAGGACCTCTCCCGTGACTCTCAAGGCCGAAACCCGCGACAAGCTGAAAACCGTCAGCACTGCCACGCTCGCAACAGCGCTGTACAAGCGCGGCCTGCGCAGCCAGTTCATCCAGGATGTGAAGCCGCTCAATCCGTCGCTGCCCACCATGGTGGGCGAAGCCTTTACGCTGCGCTACATGCCGGCGCGCGAAGACCTAAACCCGATCACGGTGTTCCAGAACCCCGAGCATCCGCAGCGCAAGGCGGTGGAAATCTGCCCCGAAGGCGCCGTGCTGGTGATGGACAGCCGCAAGGATGCGCGCGCCGCCTCGGCCGGTTCGATCCTGATCTCGCGCCTGATGGTGCGCGGTGTGGCCGGCGTGGTGACCGATGGCGGCTTCCGCGATTCCGGCGAGATCGCCCAGATGAAGATTCCGGCCTTCCACAGCCGGCCCTCGGCGCCGACCAATCTGACCCTGCACCAGGCCATCGACATCAACGTACCGATCGGCTGCGGCGATGCGCCGGTGTTTCCTGGCGATGTGCTGGTCGGCGATGCCGATGGCGTGATGGTGATCCCGGCCGCGATTGCCGATGAGATCGCCGTTGAGGCCGTCGAGATGACGGCGTTCGAGGATTTCGTCACCGAGCAGGTGCTGGGCGGCCGCTCGATCAGGGGACTTTATCCGGCCACCGATCCGCAGACCAAGGTGGATTTCGAGGCCTGGCGGAAGCAGAAGGGGCGGTAAGCGCTTCCTTCGCCCATTACACCAAGATCGTCACCCTCGGCCTTGTGCCGAGGGTCCATCTGTTCGATTTCGCATGCGATAACCATGGGATGGATCCTCGGGACAAGCCCGAGGATGACGGTTAGTGGTTGCGAAACCAGTCTTGCTTATCTCCAAAAGTATTTTATACTTAAAGTAATTTCGAGGCCACCTTAGCTAGTCGCCACTATTTAAACACTTCGTTATTGTGCATTCTGAATAAACCTTGATTTCGGACGTGGAATGCGAAATATCCGCTGTTCAAGGCGGCAGGATCATATTATATGTACACATATGATTTAGGTCGTGAGTTCCCGGCATCGCTGCTGTATTGCCGCGCTGCCCCCCAATGCTGATTCAGAGAAATCGGATTCCTGAGCCATGACGTCTTCCGCCGC
>NZ_CALRUC010000068.1:0-22243 GCF_943371255.1 Ferrovibrio terrae
CTCGACCTTGCCCTCGCCCTCGGCCGGGCCGCTATACACCCACACGGCCGGCTCTGCGCCCTGCTGGTACAGCGCCGCCAGCGGCAGCGCCACCACAGACGCATCCGAACGCCGCACGATCGACACCGTCGATGTCATGCCAAGCCGGATACCGGCCGGCGGCGCCTGCACGCTCACCTTCACTGCATAGGTGCGGGTGGCGGGATCGGCACCTGGCGCGATCTCGCGCACCACGCCGGCATATTCCTTGTCGGGCTGCGCCCACAGACTGATGACAATGGCAGTGGCACCGCGCAACTCGTCGAGGCGGTTCTCGGCGACATTGAACACCACTTCCTTCTCTTCCGGCCGCGCCAGCTTCAGCACAGTCTGGCCGGCAGACACCACCTGGCCGGTTTCGATGCTGATGGCCGTGACCACGCCATCGGCATCGGCATGCAGCTCGGTGTAATCCATCTGGTTCTGCTGCACCCGCATCTGCGAGCGGGCGCTGTCGAGCTGGGCCTCTGCCGTGTTGTAGGTATTCTGCCGGCGATCCAGTTCGGCCTGGCTGATCACCTTGCTCTCGAACAGCTTCTTGTAGCGGTTCAGCTCGGTCTGGGCCTGGTTGAAATTGGCCTGGGCGGCGCTCAGCTGGGCGCGCGCATTCTGGCTGGCGAGCCGGATATCCTCCGGGTCGAGGCGGGCCAGCAGCGCGCCCTTCTTTACCTCGGAACCGATCTCGACATAGCGGGCAACGATCTTGCCGCCGACGCGGAAGGCAAGGTTGGTCTCGTAGCGGGCGCGCACCTCGCCGGTATAGCTGGAGCGGCTCTCGTAAACCTGCGGCGACACAGTGGTGATGCGCACCGGCCGGATCGGCTCGGGCGGTGCAGCGGCTTTTTCACACGCTGCCAAAAACAGCGTCGATGCCAGAACCACGATGGTTGTGACAGAGAGGGAGGACCGGGTCATACGCATAGCCGCCTGTTCTGCGAACGGCCGCGCGGGAGCACTCACGCTACTGAACTGTAAGACTTCCCCCGAACGCCGTAGGCTACTGTTCTTGCTTCCCTGCCGCAGGCACCGCTCTGACGGCGGTTCCCTCCGGCTGCAACAGCCCCTCTCTCGCCCGATCCAGGATCCAGACCCGGATTGCGCTCGACAGGTTGCCCGAACGTGCAGCGTCGATATCGCTGACCATCTGGTTGATGGTCTTAGCCTGTTGGGCGGCCAGAACCTGCAGAGCCTCCCAGAACGCCTGTTCCAGGGAGATGCTGGTACGATGGCCGCCCACCACGACGGAACGTTTTTTTACCGTCGTTGGCATGCGTGACCTGTCCGGCCGGGCGGCCGCGACAAATGCTGCTTAGCATCGGCGGTTTTCCGCGCCAAGCTGGCCTCTCGTCGCTGCGTGATGGCCGTCACCAGTTACCTGCCAGAAATCAGGACAGCTGCGCGCAGAATTCCTGAATCCGCGTGCAGGCGTCTTTCAGGGCTTCGGTTGACGTAGCGTAAGAAATGCGGAAATGCGGCGCCAAGCCAAAGGCCTCGCCGAACACCACCGCCACGCCGTTCTCTTCCAGCAGCGCGTTGCAGAAGTCGAGATCGGTATTGATCTTCACACCACCCTTCGAGGTCTTGCCAATGGTGCCGGCACAGCTCGGATAGACATAGAAGGCGCCTTCCGGCTTCGGGCACTGGATGCCCTTGGCCTGGTTCAGCATCGATACGACCAGGTCGCGGCGCTGCTTGAACACCGCATTGTTCTTCGGGATGAAGTCCTGCGGACCATTCAGCGCCTCGACGGCGGCGGCCTGGCTGATCGAGGACGGGTTCGAGGTCGACTGCGACTGCAGGCTGCCCATCGCCTTGATCAACTGCACCGGGCCGCCAGCATAACCGATGCGCCAGCCGGTCATGCAATAGGCCTTCGACACGCCGTTCATGGTCAACGTGCGCTCATACAGCGCCGGCTCGATCTGCGCCGGGGTGGTGAAGACGAAGTTGTCGTAGACCAGATGCTCATACATGTCGTCGGTCAGGATCCAGACATGCGGATGGCGCACCAGCACGTCGGTCAGCGCCTTCAGCTCATCACGCGTATAGGCGGCGCCCGAGGGGTTGGACGGCGAATTCAAGATCACCCACTTGGTCTTCGGGGTGATCGCCTTTTCCAGCGCCTCTGCGCGCAGCTTGAAACCGTCTTCGGCGCTACCGGTCACGAAAACCGGCGTACCGCCGGCGAAGTTGACGATATCGGGATAACTGACCCAGTAGGGTGCCGGGATGATCACTTCATCGCCCGGATTGACGGTGGCGAGCAGCGCGTTGAACAGCACCTGCTTGCCGCCGGTGCCGACCGAGATCTGTTCGGGCTTGTAGTCCAGGCCGTTCTCGCGCTTGAACTTGGCGATGATCGCCTGCTTCAGCGCCGCCGTGCCGTCCACATCGGTATAGCGGGTGTCGCCACGATCGATCGCTGCCTTGGCGGCTTCGCGGATATTGGCCGGGGTCTCGAAATCGGGTTCGCCGGCGCCAAGGCCGATCACGTCACGGCCGGCGGCCTTGAGCGCGCGGGCCTTCTGGGTGGCAGCAATGGTGGCCGAGGGCTTGATGCGACCGAGAGCATCGGACAGGAACGGCATTGTTTTGGCGACTCCTAGGCGCGGGCGGAGAGGATTAAGGCGGGCGAACCATACGTCCGGCCTGTGGGCGGCGCAACATATCAACCTGTCGCTGAAACCATGTTTGTGCCGCAAAAGCAGGCAGCCGGGCAGCGCCTTGGGCAACCTGGCCGTTCGGGCGCCGGAACCGGCGGTTTTCCAACCCCCGATATCCGCGCCGGAAGTGGACTCAGAATTGCATACGATCTGCTCCGGACCTGTGTTCGATTCGCTCTTGGCGGGTGCTTTCGGGCCGGCATAGACTGCCGGGCCTACGCCGAGCCCGACTCGCAGATAATCGGCCAGGATTGACGTTTACCGGGGAGACCTTAGACCATGACCTTCACTCGCACCTTCACCTTTGCCGCGGCTGGCGTCACGCTGGCGCTCGGCCTGGGCGCCGCCGGCGCTGCCGATGCGCAGACCAAGATGAAATTCACGCTGGATTGGGCCTTCCAGGGTCCGACCTCGGCTTTCCTGCTCGCCGAGCAGAAGGGCTATTACAAAGCTGAAGGCATCGACATCACCATCGATGCCGGCCAGGGCTCGGCCGGCGCGCTGCAGCGTGTCGCCACCGGCGCCTACGAGATGGGCTTTGCCGACGTCAACGCGCTGATCGAATACAACGCCAAGAACCCCGATGGTCAGGTCAAGGCCGTGATGATGGCCTATGACGCCGCCCCGATGGGCCTCTATGCGCTGAAATCCTCGGGCATCAAGTCGCCCAAGGATATGGAAGGCAAGAAGCTGGGCGCGCCGGTCTTCGACGCCTCGTTCAAGCTGTTCCCCGCCTATGCCGCCAAGGTTGGCATCGACAAGAGCAAGGTCACCTTCATCAACCTGCAGCCGCCGCTGCGCGAGCCGAGCCTGAAGAACGGCAGCGTCGACTTCATCAGCGGCCATTACTTCTCCTCGATGCTCGATCTCGAGAAGATCGGCGTCGCGATGTCTGACGTCCAGGTGTTCTCCTATGCCGAAGCCGGCATGGACTTCTACGGCAATGCCATCGTCGCCTCGCCGAAATTCATGAAGGAAAACCCGGCGGCCGTGAAGGGCGTGGTCAAGGCCACCATCAAGGCCTGGAAGGAAATCGTCGCCAATCCGGAACTCGGCGTGAAAGCCGCCAAGACCCGTGACGGCCTGGTGGACGAAGCTCTGGAAATGAAGCGCCTGAAGATGTCGCTCGAGCGCAACATCCTGACCAAGTATGTCAAGGATAACGGCTTCGGCGGCGTCGACATGGCCCGCCTGCAGCGCTCCTCCGATGCCGTGGCCTCGGCCATCGGCCTGGAAAAGGCGCCGAAGGCCGCCGACCTGTTCGAAGAAGGCTACCTGCCGGCGAAGGCCGAGCGCATGTTGCCGTGATCGGCGCTTAAAAAGCTGCTACAAGACAGCGGCGGGGGCGACCCCGCCGCTTTTCTTTTGCCGACCCGTTTCCGGTTTCGAGTGTGTCCGCTTTACCCCAGCCGTCTGCCGCAACGCCTATCGCAACAATGAACACATCCCGCCATCACACCGACTGGCAGGCGGTCTTCGCCGTGATCGCCGCCGGCGTGATCGTCTCCATGCAGGTCGGCAAGCTGCCGCCCCTGCTCGGCCAGCTGCGCGCCGAATTCGGCCTCGATCTGGTGCTCGGCGGTCTGGTGGCATCCTCGGTCAGCCTGGTCGGTGGTGCCTGCGGCATCATGGCCGGCTTTGCCGGTGACCGCATCGGGGCGCGCCGCGCGCTGATGCTGGGCCTCCTGATCAGCGCGCTGGGCTCGTTTGCCGGTGCCTTCAGCCTCAGCACAATTCCGCTGCTCGCCGCACGGCTGGTGGAGGGGCTTGGTTTTGTCATCACCGTAGTCTGTGGCCCCAGCCTGGTCACGGCCGCCAGCCTACCTGCCCAGCGCAGTCTCGCGCTTGGCCTGTGGAGTAGCTACATGCCGCTCGGCGTTACCCTGGGCATGCTCGGCGCACTGGCTGTCAGCCATGACCTGCTTGACTGGCGCGGCCTATGGCTGGCCATGGGCGTGCTGCCGCTGGCCGCCGCACTGCTGCTGCCGCCGTTGACGGCCGGCGTTGCTCAATCGCCGCCGCGCCGCTTCAATGCCGCAGTGCTGCGCCGCCCCGGACCATGGCTGCTGGCCGGCTGCTTCGCCTGTTACACCACACAGTGGTTCTCCATCGTGACCTGGATTCCCACCTATCTGAAAGACAGCGGCCAGAGCAACGAAACCGTGCTGGCGCTTGGCGTTGCCGGCGTGGTGCTGGTCAATGCCGTGGGCACAACCGTCTCCGCCGCCGCGATGCATCGCGGCCTGCCGCGCTGGCTGATCATCGCCACCGTCAGCCTGGGCATGGGCGTGCTGGGCGTCGCCTCTTTTGCACCGGACCTGCCGGTGCTGGCCAAGATCGGCTTTGCCATGGCCGCCAGCGGTTTCGGCGGCATGCTGCCGGCCGCCGTGCTGGCCGGCGTGCCGCTGCAGGCGCGCGAGCCGTCGGAAATTGCCACCGTAAACGGCGTGGTGGTGCAGTTGCTCAATATCGGATCCTTCATCGGCCCCCCCGCGCTGGCCGCTCTGGTTGCGCATTTCGGCGGCTGGAGCGATGGCCGCTGGCTGCTGCTCGCCGCCGGCACGGTTGGTCTCGGCCTGGCGCTTGGCCTGCGGGCGACGGAGCGGAGGGCCGCGGCATGAAATTCGACAAGGCCAGCGTCAATCGTGGTGATGCCTATCTGCTGCTCACCGTCATCATCTGGGGCAACACCTTCCCGACCGCGAAATATGTGCTGGGCGTGATGCCGCCCACGGTGTTCGCCTCGACGCGCTATCTGCTTGCCGCCTTCACCCTGATGGTTGTGCTGGCCTGGCGCGAAGGCCTCAAGCTGCCGCAACGCCGCGACCTGCTGCCGCTGGCCGGCTTCGGCTTTCTCGGCATTACCATGATGCAGCTGCTGTGGACGAATGCACTGACGCTCAGCACCGCGTCGAAAGGCGCCATTCTGATCGCCACATCGCCGATCTGGGCGATGATCCTGGGCAGCCTGCGTGGCCAGCGCCTGTCACGGCTGGCCTGGGGCGGCGTGCTGCTGTCTTTTGCCGGCGTCTTCCTGGTCATCAACAACAGCCTGACCGCCATCACCGTCGGCGGCGGCCATATCATTGGCGATCTTCTGTTCCTCGCCGTGGCCTTCTGCTGGGCGCTGTTCTCGGTGCTGTCGCCGCCCTATCTCACGCGGCTGGGGCCGCTGTATGTCTCTGGCTGGTCGATGCTGTTTGGTGCGCTGTTGCTCGCGCCGGCCATGCTCTGGGGCTGGGATGCCATGCAGTGGGCCGCGATGGGCACCGGTCACTGGGCCGGCTTCCTCTACACCGCGATTCTCGCCGGCGCGCTGGGCTATCTGTTCTGGTACGAAGGCATCAACCGCCTCGGCATCGCCCGCTCGGTGATCTATTCCTACCTGATCCCGGTCTTTGCCATGATCAGCGCCGTGGCTTTCCTTGGCGAGCATGTCTCCGCGGTGCAGCTGATTGGCGCGGCCATTGTCATCCTGGGCCTGGTCATCACGCGCCAGGCCACAACAAAGCCGCCGCCCGCCTAGCTTTCCGCGATCAGACAGAAACCCGTGCCATCGGGCAGCGGTTCGACCGCCAGCACGAAGAGGCCCTCGGCCTTCGCCGTCTCACTCAGACTCACAGCATCACCGCTGAACACACCAACGAAGATGCCGGCCACCGCCAAGGCGATCTTCACCGCCGAAAAGAAGGCCGCCGGATCGGCCGCAGCGATGCGTGGCTCAGCCATCATGATCAGATCGTAATGATCGGGGCGATCTTCCAGGAAGGGAATCACTGCGCCACTGTCGCAATCGTCATACAGGCCGGTCTCGAAGGCCCGCCGGCTGCGCAGCGGATCTTCCGCCACCATGTCGAGATGCTGGCTCAGCTGCCGCAGGTCGGTCGCATGGCGCGCCAGGCAGCCGCCCAGGTCGATCGCCCAGCCGAGCGCAAAACCGCTACCGATCATGCGCTGGGCCGCCGCCAGTACGACACCCGAAGCTGGCGCATCCAGACCTGCGAGGATCGCATCCATTGGCATAACCGATAGCGCGGCCGCCTGCGATTCCGGCGTCTCCTGTGCGCGCAGGGCAAAGACATAGCCGAGCACCGGCCGGTTCTCTTCCTTGCGCAGTTCGATCTCGTCCAGGCTGAGCACGACAAAGCCCGCATCGGCGGCACGTTTGCGCAGGTAAGCCTCGCCATGCTGGTAACGGCCGGTCTTGGCGGCGTGATAACGGGCACCAGTGCCCTTCTCCACCGTGGCGACAAACAGGCCACCTTCGTGCAGGCTGGCGCGCGCCGCCTCGAACAGCGGGCGCAGATCGCCGAAATAGGACAGCACATCGGCCGCCATCACCAGATCATAGCTATCGCCACGGGCCTGCAGGACTTCGACGATCTCACCGACGATCAGTTCATCATAAAGCCGGCGGGCGCGTGCCTTCTCGACCATGCGCGGCGAGAGATCGATGCCATCCAGCCGCTTCATCAGGCCGCGCACTTCCGGCCCCAGCAGGCCGGTGCCGCAGCCCAGATCGATGCCACGCGCCGACGCTGCGGCGGCCTCGCCGATGGCTGCGCGCAGGGCAGCGGCGACATGCTGCGGCGCGCGATACTCCAGCCAGCCGACCAGCTTGTCGTCGAAACTGTCGGCAAAGGCATCGAACAGCGATGCCACATAGGCGGCATTGGCTTTTTCCGGCGCCTCGCCGGCCAGCACCGCCACCATATGCCGGCCCTCGGCATGGTCTGGCCGCAGGGCCAGCAGGTGTCGATAGGTGATCAGGGCATCGGCGCGGCGGTCGAGCCGCACCTGCAGCCGCGCCACCTGGTGCAGCAGGGCCTCTGAATCCGGCGTGGCAGCCAGGCTGCGCTGCAGGCGCTCCAGGTTTGCCGCCAGCGTTTCATTCAGCCGCAGCTGCGTCAGCGCGCTATGCACCGGATCGATCACATCGGGCTGCGAAGCAGTCGTCGGCGTCACTTTTTTCACGCCGCCCAGGCCCAGCAGCATGTCGCTGACACCGCCGGCGCCGGCACGCGCCACCAGCGGGCGACCGCTCAGATCTGGCTTGTGACGACCAAACAGATCGCCACCCCCGCCTTTTTTCTGTGCCCGCCTGTCTTTGCGGTTCATCGGACCCTAGCGGCGTTCCAGCGGCTTGTACTTGATGCGATGCGGCTGATCGGCATCGGCGCCGAGACGGCGCTTCTTGTCGGCCTCGTAATCCTGGTAGTTGCCTTCGAACCACTCGACATGGCTGTCGCCTTCAAACGCCATGATATGGGTGGCGAGGCGATCGAGGAACCAGCGATCATGGCTGATGACGATGGCGCAGCCGGCGAAGGATTCCAGCGCCTCTTCCAGCGCCCGCAGCGTATCGACATCCAGATCGTTGGTCGGTTCGTCGAGCAGCAGGACATTGGCGCCGGTCTTAAGCATCTTTGCCAGATGCAGGCGGTTACGCTCGCCGCCCGACAGCATGCCGACCTTCTTCTGCTGGTCGGCGCCGCGGAAGTTGAACCATGAGCAGTAGGCGCGGCTCGGCACCTCGCGCTTGCCCAGCGTGATCATGTCGTTGCCGTCGGAGACTTCCTCCCACACGGTTTTCTTGTCATTCAGGCTGTCACGGCTCTGGTCGACATAGCCGAGCTTGACGGACTCGCCCACGCGCAACTCGCCCTTGTCTGGCGGCTCGCCGCCGGTGAGCATGCGGAACAGCGTGGTCTTGCCGGCGCCGTTCGGACCAATGATGCCGACAATGCCGCCCGGCGGCAGCTTGAACGACAGGTTGTCGATCAGCAGGCGGTCGCCGAAACCCTTGGACAGGCCCTCGGCCTCGATCACCACATTGCCCAGGCGCGGGCCGGGCGGGATGGTGATGGAGACTGCATCAGCGGCCTTGTCGTTCTGCTGCTGCAGCATCTCTTCATAGGCCTTGAGGCGGGCCTTGGATTTGGCCTGGCGCGCCCGCGGGCTCTGACGTACCCATTCGAGTTCCTGCGCCAGCGACTTGCGGCGGGAATCCTCTTCCTTGCCTTCCTGGGCGAGCCGCTTTTCCTTCTGTTCCAACCAGGAGGAATAGTTGCCCTCCCACGGAATGCCCGAGCCGCGATCGAGTTCGAGAATCCAGCCGGCCACATTGTCGAGGAAATAGCGATCATGGGTGATCGCCACCACGGTGCCTTCGTATTCGTGCAGGAAGCGCTCAAGCCAGGCGACCGATTCCGCATCCAGATGGTTGGTCGGTTCGTCGAGCAGCAGCATGTCGGGCTTGGACAGCAGCAGGCGGCACAGCGCCACGCGACGCTTCTCGCCGCCCGACAGCTTGTCCACCGCCGCATCACCCGGCGGGCAGCGCAGCGCGTCCATGGCGATCTCGACACTGCGCTGCAGATCCCAGGCATTGGCGGCGTCGATCTTTTCCTGCAGCTCCGCCTGTTCGGCGATCAGCGCATTCATCTCGTCGTCGTCGGTCACCTCGCCGAACTTCATCGAGACTTCCTCGAAGCGGTCCAGCAGCGCCTTGGTCTCGGCCACGCCTTCCATCACGTTGCCCAGCACGTCCTTGTCAGGATTGAGCTGCGGCTCCTGCGGCAGATAGCCGATCTTGACGCCATCGGCAGCCCAGGCCTCGCCGGTGAATTCCTTGTCCAGGCCGGCCATGATCTTCAGCAGGGTCGACTTGCCGGCACCGTTGTTACCCAGCACGCCGATCTTGGCGCCCGGCAGGAAGCTGAGCCAGATGCCCTTGAGAACCTGCTTGCCGCCCGGATAGGTCTTGGCCAGGTCCTTCATCACGTAAATGTACTGATACGACGCCATTGTTCGCTCCGGCGTTGAAACGGCTGAAAAGTTGGCCGAGTTGTATAGAAACGGGGCCTCCGGCGCAATCAAGGGGCGCCGTCTGGGTGGGTCAAAACGGGGCCGGTCAGGCCAGCATCAGGGCCCGCACATGGGCCGCGCTCGCGCTGGCCAGCGCCCGCAGGTCGTAGCCGCCTTCCAGGGCCGAAACCACCCGCCCCCCGGCGGTCCGGTCAGCCACCTGCAGCAAGCGCTCGGTGATCCAGTAATAATCCTGGTCGGTGAACTGCAGCTGGGCCAGCGGATCGCTGGCATGGGCATCGAAACCGGCCGATATGATCAGCAGTTCGGGGGCGAAACCTTCCAGTTTGGGCAGCAGCACTCGTTCGGCCGCGGCGCGCAGCTCGGCCGACCCGGCATAAGGCCGCAGCGGCACATTGACGATATTGTCCGCCACGCCATGGTCATGCGCCGCGCCGGTACCCGGATAGAGCGGCATCTGGTGGGTCGAGGCGTAGAAGAGATCGGGATCGGCGGCAAAGGCAGCCTGGGTGCCGTTGCCGTGATGCACATCGAAATCAACCACGGCGACCCGCTTGATGCCCCAGCGCGCCCGTGCATGGGCGGCCCCGATCGCCACGTTGTTGAAGAGGCAGAAGCCCATCGCCTGGTCGGGTTCGGCATGATGGCCCGGCGGCCGCACGGCACAGAAGGCATTGCGCAGCTCGCCGCCCATTACCGCATCCACTGCGGCACAGACCGCGCCGGCGGCGCGCAAGGCAGCCTCGCCGGAACCCGAGGACACCACAGTGTCGCCGTCGATATAGTTCAGGCCGCGCGGCGGAATCGCCTGCAGAACCCGGTCGACAGAGTCGCCGGGATGGATGCGGGCGATCTGCTCCGGCGTGGCTTTTGGCGCTTCCCGGCGGTCGAGATAGAGAAAGTCTTCTCCCTCAAGACGCGCCAGAACCGCCTGCAGCCTTTCCGCGCATTCCGGGTGACCATCTCCCGTATCGTGAGCAAGGCAGGCGGCATGGGTGAACAGCCCGGTTACCATCCGCTTCCCATGACCATCGGCATTCCTCCCGGCCCTTCACAAACCCGTGCCCGGCGCTCCAGCGGCCCGTTAAGCACAAAAAATGCAGGATATTCCGTAATAGGACGTATACAATAGATCATGCAAACGCCGAAATCAGCAGCCCGCTGCAACGGGACGGAATCGGCGACGCTTTCGGGGGGGTACGGGCGAGATCTAGGGTCGGCTCGACACGTTTCATTAGGGTGGTAAAGAAAGATGAAAGTCTGGGGTCAGCTTATCGTGGCCGGCGTGATCGTTGCCGGCGCGGCCGGTGCATACATCTATCGTGACAGCCTGCCCTTCATCGGCGGCACGCCAACCACCGGGGCCAGGCAGACCGCCAGCGTACCCGCCCTGCCGATCGAGATAGCCCCGATCAAGCGCATGGAGATCACCCACACCGTCGAGGCCGTCGGCACTGCCCAGGCCAATGAGGCGGTGGCCATCACCGCCAAGGCGACCGGCATGATTGAGCGGCTGAACTTCCAGGAAGGCCAGGTGGTCAAGGCCGGTGTCGTGCTGGTCGAGCTGGAAGCTGCCGAAAGCAACGCCAATATCGGCGCCCTGCGTGCAGCGCGTGACGGCGCCAGGATGGCTTATGACCGCGCCAAGCAGCTGATCGAGAGCAAGGTGGTCGCCCAGGCCCGCCTCGACGAGTTGAGCAAGACCTATGAAGCCGCCGAGGCGCGCCTGCGCGCCGAGCAGGCGAAATTTTCCGACAGCGTGATCCGGGCGCCCTTCACCGGCAAGCTCGGCCTGCGCAAGGTCAGCCTCGGTGCCCTGGTGCGGCCGGGCGACGTGATTACCACGCTGGACGACGCCACGGTTATCAAGCTTGAATTCGAGATTCCGGAAACCGTGCTGGGTGGCGTCACCATCGGCAACACCGTGAGCGCCCGCGCCACCTCGATGCCGACCCGCAAATTCGAGGGCATCGTTACCACCATCGACAGCCGCGTCGACCCCACCACCCGTGCGGTGCGCGTGCGCGCCCAGATTCCGAACAGTGACGATGCCCTGAAACCCGGCATGTTCATGACCGTGGCTCTCAGCGTCGGCAAGGTGCCGGATGCCATCATGGTGCCGGAAGAATCCCTGCTGGCCCAGGGCGGCGAGCAGTTTGTCTTCGTCATCAGCGATGGCAAGGCGACCCGCACCCGCGTCACCATCGGACAGCGCCTGCCCGGCCTGGCCCAGATCACCAACGGCCTGCGCCCAGAAGACGTGGTAGCAATCACCGGCCTGCAGCAGTTGCGTGACGGCTCGCGCGTGCGCCCGACCAACACGGGCACGCCACCAGTCTCCGGCACGCTGCCGCAGAAGTCTTCCAGCTGATTCCGCAAGCACGGGAATAGAGCCATGGTTCTCTCGGACGTTTCGATCAAGCGCCCGGTCTTCGCGACCGTCATGTCCCTTGTGCTGATCATCTTCGGCCTGTTCGCCCTGCGCGGCATGGCGGTGCGCGAGTACCCTGATATCGATCCGCCGGCGGTCAATATCTCTACCATCTATCGCGGCGCCTCGGCCGAGATCATTGAAAGCAAGATCACCCAGATCATCGAAGATTCGGTCGCCGGCATCGAGGGCATCCGCAGCATCACCTCGGCCAGCCGCGAGGAATCGAGCGCGATCAGCATCGAATTCAACCTCAGCCGCAATGTCGATGCCGCCGCCAATGACGTGCGCGACAAGGTCGGCCGCATCCTCTCCAAGCTGCCCAGCGAAGCCGATCAACCAATCATCGCCAAGACCGAGGCCGATGCCCGGCCGATCATCTATATCTCGCTGTTCAGCGACCGGCTCAACCTGCTTGAGCTCACCGACTATGCCGATCGCTACCTGGTCGACCAGCTGTCGGTGGTGGATGGCGTTGCCTCGGTCAACATCTATGGCGCCCGCCGTTATTCGATGCGCGTTTATCTCGACCGCATGGCGATGGCAGCCCGCAATGTCACGGTGCAGGACATCGAGGAGGCGATCCGCCGCCAGAATGTCGAGCTGCCCTCGGGTCGCATCGAAAGCAACATGCGCGAATTTACGGTGCGCGCCGAATCCGGCCTGCGCACGGCCCAGCAGTTCCGCAATGTCGTACTGCGCGAGCAGGACGGCTATCTGCTGCGCCTGTCCGAAGTTGCCAAGGTCGAACTCGGCGCCGAAGATGACCGCACCGAACAGCGTGTCAATGGCAGCACGGCGATCGGCCTTGGCGTGATTCGCCAATCCAAGGCCAACGCCATGGACATCTCGAATGGCGTGACCGCTACCGTTGCCCGTCTGCAGGACAGCCTGCCGACCGGCGTGCGCATGGAAGTGACTTACGACCAGTCGAAATTCATCAGCCAGTCGATCTATGAAGTGTTTCACGCCCTGACCGTGGCATTGGCACTGGTGATCGGCGTGATCTTCCTGTTCCTGCGCTCATGGCGCGCCACTCTGATCCCTGCCGTCGCCATTCCGGTTTCGATAATCGGCAGTTTCATCGTCATCGGCGCACTCGGCTACTCGATCAATGTGCTAACCCTGCTGGCCCTGGTGCTGGCGATCGGCCTGGTGGTCGATGACGCCATCGTGGTGCTGGAGAATATCCATCGGCGCATCGAACTGGGTGAGCCGCCATTGCTGGCGTCCTTGCGCGGTGCGCGGCAGATCGGTTTCGCCGTTATCGCCACCACCGTGGTGCTGATTGCGGTGTTTGTGCCGATTTCGCTGATGGATGGCAACACCGGCCGTCTGTTCCGTGAATTCGGCATGTCGGTAGCCGCCGCGGTACTATTCTCGGGTTTCGTCGCGCTCACGCTGACACCGATGATGTGTTCGAAACTGCTGCACGAAGCCAAGGAAGAAGGCTGGTTCTATCATGTGACCGAGAAGTTCTTCGTCGGCATGAGCAACGGTTATGGCCGCATCCTGCGCCTGTCGCTCGGCGCGCCTGTCGTGGTTCTGTCGCTTGGTGCACTGGTGTCGGTGGCTGCGGTACTGATGTTCAAGGCACTGCCGCGCGAATTCGCACCGATCGAGGATCGCGGCGTGTTCTTTGTCATTGTCGAAGGCCCCGAAGGTGCTTCTTACGACTATACGCGCAAGGCTGTCATCGCCATCGAACAGGCCCTGGAGTCCTTCATCAAGTCCGGTGCCGTCACCAAGGTGCAATCCAACGTGGCACCGGCCTGGGGTGGTCGTCCCGCGCCGGTCAACTCGGGCTTCGTCGTGGTGCGCATGGCGGATTGGGCCGATCGCGATATCAAGCAGCAGGAGGTTGCCCGTCAGGCCTTCCAGAAGCTGCTGGCCCTGACATCGGTGCGCGCCATCGTCGTCAACCCGCCCAGCCTCGGCCTGCCCGGTGCGCAATCGCCGGTCCGCTTCATCCTCGGCGGCGCCACCTATGCGCAGCTGGACGAATGGTCGGATCGCGTGATCGCCCGCGCCCTGCAAAACCCCAACCTGCTTGGCGTCAAGAAGAACTACCTGCCGACCCGGCCGGAAATCCAGGTGCAGATCGACCGCGATCGCGCCGCCGATCTGGGCGTGCCGATCGAAACCATCGGTCGCACCCTGGAAACCATGCTGGGTTCGCGCGAGGTCACCAACTTCCAGCGCGACGGCAAGCAGTACAAGGTACTGGTGCAGGCGCCGGTCGAGCAGCGCGTGACGCCAAACGACCTGAACAACATCTATGTGCGCGGCAGCAACACCGGCAACAAGCTGGTACCGCTGGCCAGCCTGGTGACCCTGAAGGAAGGCGCCAACGCCCGTGAGCTGAATCGTACCGATCGCTTGCGTTCGGTGATGATCGAGGCCTCGCTGGTGCCAGGCTATACGCTCGGTCAGGCACTGGACTATCTCGACGCCGCAGCCGCCGAAGTGCTGCCACCCGAGGTACGCATCTCCTATGCGGGCCAGAGCCGTGAGTACAAGGACTCCTCGGCGGCGATCTTCGTCACCTTTGCCCTGGCGCTCATCGTGGTGTTCCTGGTGCTGGCTGGACAGTTCGAGAGCTGGATCCACCCGATCATCATCATCCTGTCGGTGCCGCTGGCCGTGACCGGCGCCCTGGCCGGCCTGCTGCTGGCCGGCCAGACGCTGAATGTCTACAGCCAGATTGGCATCATCATGCTGGTGGGCCTGATCGCCAAGAACGGCATCCTGATCGTGGAATTCGCCAACCAGCTGCGCGACGAAGGCCAGACGATCTACGATGCCGTGGTCAACGCCTCGATTGCCCGCCTGCGGCCCATCCTGATGACCACGATCGCCACCATCTTCGGCGCCGTGCCCTTGGCCATGGCCCATGGCGCCGGCGCCGAGTCGCGCTCGGCGCTCGGCTGGGTGATCGTCGGCGGCATGACCTTTGCCACGGTGCTCAGCCTGTTCGTGGTGCCGGTGCTCTATCTGCTGCTGGCCCGGTTTACCAAGCCAGCCGGCTATATTGCCCGCAAACTCAGCGAGATGGAAAAGACCCCTGATCTGGAGGCGGGCAAGGCCGAGGCGGCCGAGTAACCCCTCCTTCAGGTCAGGTTACCAGTTGATAACCTAGACTTTGATCGCCGGGCGCCCCCCTATATCCGGTAAACAAGAATCGTTCTTATTTATGGGCGCCCCGGCAGACCATGAGCAGTCAAAGCGGCAAATATCCCCCCGCGGATTCCGATCCCGCTTTCGGTATGGCCGTCGCCAGCGCCCAGGCCGCCGTGGCTGGCTTGGCCGACAAGTATGTTGGCTGGGTGAATGACGACCTCAAACGCCTGGATGCGGCGATTGCGGCTGTCACCGATGGCCACAATGCCGATGCCCTGCGCGAGGTCTATGGTGTCGCTCATGACATCAAGGGCCAGGGCAGCACCTTCGGCTACCATCTCGTCACCGATATCGGCCAGTTGCTGTGCCGCTATACCGAGCGGGCCATCGAGCAAAAGAAGGTTGATCGCGCCGTGATCGATGCCCATGTCGAGGCCCTGCGCACCGTGGTCGACAATCGTATCCAGGGTGCCGCCGGCGAACTGGGCCGCGAGATTCTCGATGCGCTCAAGGGCGTGGCCGAGAAAAGCTTCGCCTGAGCCAGACTAGGTTTTGGCCCGGTCGGCGGCGCGGCGGAACGGTCCCGCATAGTCAGCCCGCACCTGCCGGCGCCGGTCAGGCCCGAAATAGCCGCCGCCACGGACGAATTTCCGCGGTCGCTCCACCATCTCGCGCAACCGGCTTTCGACCGCCTTCGGCGTCAGCGGCAGCATCAGTACTTCATGCACCCCGGCATCCAGCGCCTGCCGCACGCGCTCCCGCGTGACCGTGGTTGTGACAATGATCGCCGGCAGAAACGGGGCCGGTGATTCAGCATCGCGACGCAACCGTTCGATCAGCTTCAGGCCGTCATCGCCGGGCAGTTCCCACCTGCAGATCAGGGCATCCACCTTTGTACCGGTTACGGCGCCGCCCTGCGGCGCGCCTTTCAGCAGCGTCCAGGCCTGGTCCGTATCCGGCAGCACATTGGGCGCCTTCATGCGCAAGGTCGATAACAGTCTGCGCCAGGTAGATGCCACGCCGGTATCGGGCTCGACGATCAGCAGGTCCAGTCGGTTCAGGTCATAGGGCATAGTGGGTGACTTTACATCTGCATCTGCCGGTGGACGATGGCGGAAGTTTGACCCACTGTATAACCGATCAACAATGCCTGCGACAGATGGGTCGCGCCAAGACGGGACAGATCATGCCGGCCGATACGATTGCCAATAATCCGACCACGAGCGACCCCATTCATTTTTACGAACCAGCCAAGGGGCATGGGCTGGCGCATGATCCGTTCAAGGCCATTGTCGGACCACGCCCGATCGGCTGGATCTCGTCGCGGGATGCCAAGGGCCGCGTCAATCTGGCGCCCTACAGCTATTTCAACGCCTTTCACGACAAGCCACCGATCGTTGCCTTCGGCAGCACCGGCTGGAAAGACAGCATCCGCAACATCCAGGAAACCGGCGAGTTCGTCGCCAATCTGGCCACGCGCCCGCTGGCCGAAGCGATGAACCGGACCTCGGCGAGTGTTGACGCCGAGGTGGATGAATTCACACTGGCCGGCGTCACGCCGGCTGCCTGTCGCAACGTGGCTGTTCCCCGCGTGGCGGAAAGCCCGACCGCACTGGAATGCAAACTGCTGCAGGTGATCCGGCAACATGATCTGGAGGGCCGCCCGCTGGACGCCTGGATGGCGCTGGGACAGGTTGTGGGCGTTCACATCAACAAGGCTTACATCAAGGATGGCCTGTTCGACGCAGGCGCTGCGCGCCCGATCATGCGCTCCGGCTACCTGGCGGATTACTTCGAGGCCACACCGGAGACCTTGTTCCGCATGATCAGGCCAAAATAACTGCATGATCTGGGTCAATGCGGCTGCCCGTTTTGCACCGCAATAGTGCCTGCGACCCCTCGCCGCGCCCTGCCCCGGCGAGGGAGGTCTAGCCAGCCGGGCCGCCGGCGCCTAATATCCGGGCACCAGTAAGGAAATCCAGTAAGCCCCATGGATTACGAAGCCCTCTTCGGCCAGGCGGTCGAGAAACTGCATGTCGAGAAACGCTACCGGGTGTTCACTGAACTCGCCCGGACCTGCGGCAGCTTCCCCGTGGCCGATAATCACAGCGGCATCGGCCCGGCCAAGATCACCATGTGGTGTTCCAACGACTATCTCGCGATGGGCCAGAATCCTGTGGTGATCGATGCACTGGTGCAGGCCGCCCAGCAATTTGGCGCCGGCGCCGGCGGCACCCGCAATATTTCCGGCAACAGCCATATGATCGTCGCGCTTGAGCGCGAACTGGCCGACCTGCATGACAAGCCGGCCGCGCTCGCCTTCATGTCGGGCTACATCGCCAACCAGACCTCGCTGTCCACCCTGGCCCGGCTGATGCCCGGCTGCATCATCCTGTCGGACGCCGACAACCACAATTCGATGATCGAAGGCATCCGCCAGAGCGGCTGCGAACGGCGCATCTGGCGTCACAACGACGTCGCCCATCTGGAAGAACTGCTGCAGGGCATCCCGGCCGACCGGCCGAAGCTGATCGCCTTTGAAAGCGTTTATTCCATGGATGGCGATATCGCGCCGATCCATGCGATCTGCGATCTGGCCGACAAATACGGCGCGATGACTTATCTGGACGAAGTGCATGCCGTGGGCCTCTATGGCAATCGCGGCGGCGGCATTGCCGATCGCGACAGCGCCATGCATCGCATCCACATCATCCAGGGCACGCTGGGCAAGGCCTTTGGCGTGGTTGGCGGCTATATCGCCGGCAGCGCCATCATGATCGATGCCGTACGCTCCTATGCCCCGGCTTTCATTTTCTCCACCGCCATGCCGCCGGCGATTGCCGCCGCCGCCACCGCCAGCGTGCGCTATCTCAAGCGCAGCCAGGTCGAACGCGCCCGCCACCAGGAACGTGCCGCCACGCTGCGTCGCATGCTGCTCAATGCCGGCCTGCCGGTGCTGGTGAACCAGAGCCATATCGTGCCGGTGATGGTCGGCGACGCGGCCCTGTGCAAGACCGCTTCCGATATGCTGCTGGGCGATCACGGCATTTATATCCAGCCGATCAACTATCCCACCGTGCCGCGCGGCACCGAGCGCCTGCGCATCACGCCGACACCGGTGCATACCGACGCGATGATGCAGGCACTGACCGTTGCCCTGCTTGATGTCTGGCAGCGCCTGGGCCTGCGCCGTCAGGCGGCATAATCCGCTTATCTTTGCTGGTGACCATCCGGGTTCCCTCGCCCCATGCGGGAAGGCTTGGGGTTATCGGATTTAAACCCTTGTAAACTCTACCATTGTTAGCGTGACACCCGTATGAGAGGCCCTTAAGGGACTCGGGATGTCACAACGCACCTTTCAATCGCTGCCGGATTTCGGCTTCACGCCACTGCAGGTGCAGACCTTGCAGGAGCGCCTGCGCATGCCGCAATTTCTGTATATTTCCGGACCGGCTGGCGGCGGCAAGACCAAGGCCGCCATGCTGCTGGCCTGGACCTTTTTCCAGGCCTATCGCCGCCCGTTCCGCATCGACGGCCAGGACATGACCACGACGCAGATTCGCCAGGCCGCGATCGAGCAGACTGCCGGCATTCTGTTTCACGATCTCGCGTCATCACATGACTACATGAAGGCGGGTTACTGCACCGCCTGCCGCATGACCACGGTGGGGATCCCCTTCGACGGTCCGTCCAGCGCCGCGCATGCCCATGCTGCATTGATGGCACGCCTGCCCGATCTCACCACGCGTGACAATGTCATCGTGATCGGGGTCGAACGCGACGAGGACAACACCGAGATCGAGCGCTACAAGATCGACCTCCATTTGGGCTGATCATCACTGCGCCATGTTGTCGCAGCTGCCCGCCATCTCGGCTCGGATTGACTTCGGTCAAAGCCGCCTGACCCCGCAATAGCGCAGAATTCCAGAGTTGCTTGGCCTCCCCCGGCAAGCGCAGCGCCGCGTCTGGGCGCCCGTCAAACAATGGAGCGAATATGCGTATCGGAAAATTTATTGCGGCTACGGCTGGCGCCGCGCTGCTGCTGACCGGCCTGTCCTTCAATGCCGATGCCGCCGACGGCAAGACCGCGGGCGACATCCTGGTGCGCGGCCGCATCATCGGCCTGCTGCCGGCTGAAACCGCCAACGTCACCATCATTGGCGGTGATGTGGATGCCAGTAACGAATGGACCGGTGAAGCTGACTTCTCCTATTTCTTCACCGATAACATTGCTGCAGAATTGATTGCCGCCACCACCAAGCACCAGATGGCGGTCAAGCGCAGCACGTCTGGCACGGTAGATCTTGGCGATGTGTGGCTGCTGCCGCCGACCCTGACCCTGCAATATCACTTCGCGCCGAAGTCGGCATTCAGCCCCTATATGGGCGCCGGCCTCACCTATGCCGTCTTCTACAATGAGGATAAGGGCCCGGGTCTGCGCAGCGTCAAATACGACAATGCGTTGGGCTATGCATTCCAGGCCGGCTTTGACTATAAGCTTGGCGGCAACTGGTACTTCAATGCCGATGTGAAGAAGATCTTCCTCAACACCGACGTCACCGTGACCACCAATACCGGCACGGTGATCCATGCCGATACCGACCTCGATCCCTGGGTGGTTGGCCTCGGTCTCGGCTACAAATTCTGAGGTTTTTCATATGCTGGCCGCGATGGACCTCGCGGCCGGGACCAGACTGCGCCTCCGTCGATCATGACGGGGGCGCTTTTTTATGCGATCCGGCCGCCTCTGCGGCCCGCAGACTTGACCGGCAGGCATAGCCCCGCATGATGGGCGCCCGTTTCCTGCTGTGAATGCCATGACCCAGACGACCCCCGCCGTGCATCCTGAACTGCTGCGCCTGCGCGACAGTATCGACAATATCGACGCCGCCCTGATCCATCTCTTGGCCGAACGGTTCAAATGCACCCAGCAGGTCGGCCACCTGAAAGCGACACAGAGCCTGCCGGCGGCCGATCCCGCGCGCGAAGCACGCCAGATTGCCCGCCTGCGCCAACTGGCCGAAACCGCCAAGCTGGACCCTGATTTTGCCGAGAAATTCCTCGCCTTCATCGTGAAGGAGGTGATCCGGCATCACGAAGCCATTGCCAGCGAAAGCAAGGCTGCCAAGGCCTGAACAAAAAAACGGCGCCCGGCCATGATAGCCGGGCGCCGCTTCATTTACCGTCTGCAGGGCCGCTAGATGCGCCCCATCAGCAGCAAGACAATCACCACGATCAGCACAATGCCGATGCCGCCGCTGGGGTAATAGCCCCAGCTGCTGCTATGGGGCCAGCTGGGCACCGCGCCGATCAGCAGGATAATCAGGATGATAAGCAGGATCGTGCCAATGCTCATATCGGCCTCCTTTTATTATTATGACTTTGACTGGGGAAAAGTCTGCGGTGCAGGGCAGGTGACTGTCCGGCACCAGGCTTTCATGCCTTGCGACCGAACACCATCAAGGCAGCACCGCCGCAGGCGGCTGCGGCACCTACGATCAGGTACCACATGGTGAGATCGGTGTAGCGACCGGTGATGGTCTCGGACAATTGCTCCATGGGCGCATTCGACGCATTCCACCCGAAACCGAGCAGAGCCACGCCGGCAGCCAAAACAATAATGCCGAGCACAAGATTGGTGGGCATCACAGCCACCTTACTTCACGACCAGATCGTTTTTCACCGCTCTCACGCCCTGGATGTTGCGGGCGATCTGCTCGGCGCGCGACCGGGACAAGGCCGTATCAACAAAGCCGCTCAGCTGCACGGTGTCCTTGAAAGTCTCAACGCTGATCTGGCTGGCCTTGGTCACCGGATCCTTGATCAGTTCGGCCTTCACCTTGGTGGTGATGGCAGCCGAGTCGACGTATTCGCCGGTCGATTCCTGTTTGGGGGTCGAGGTGCAGGCCGAAACGGCAACGGCACCGCCCAGCATGGCGACAATGGCGAGGCTGCGGGAGAGGTTTGAGAAGGTCAGCATGATGTCGTCCTTTTTTTCAGTGGATTGGTCGTGAAAGACCTATGACCGTAATTTGTATTGCTCAGACAGCCTGCGGGCAGCGCGGTCATTTCACCCTGCCCGCAATCGAGGCTGACACCGCCCCTTGGCGCATCAGCGCCAGGCGGGCTTGCCGAGGTTGATCTGGTCTTCGTCGGTGAGGCCACCGGCAGCGGCACCAACAGCACCACCGATCACTGCACCACCCAGGGTATTACCAGTCAGCGCACCACCAACCGCGCCAACCCCGGCGCCGATTGCGCCGCCCGAAATGGCACGATCCGACGTCGAATTACCGCAGGCGCCCAGCGTGGCGCTGGCTGCAATCAGGGTCACCGCAGCGGTCGCAGCCATCAGACGGTTCTTTGCTGTATGGTTCATGGTCGCCTCCTTGGAGTTCAGAAAAAACTCCGGTTCGGCAGACCGGCCCGCATCTGCACACCGCTCTGCACTCTGGACAAGGAAACGGCCATGTCGGTGATTGGTTCCAAAAATGGAAGCCAATGCAGCTTCGGCTAAAGCCTCAGGCGCCCGCGGATACGGGGCGCCGCACAGCGCCGGGCAAGCGATATCGCATAAATCTCACAGACCGTTCGCCAAACGGCAGCTCGGGGCATACCGATGCGGCAAAAAAGCGATCTAGACGAAGAAATCCGGAATCAGGTCAGTTTCCGCGGTGCCCGGATGGCGATAGCGCGCGAAGTCCTTCAGCCCGGCGCTGCGCAGCACTTCATCATCGATGAAGAAATTGCCCGTGGTATCCCTGGCCGGGCGGGTGAGGACCACATGGGCTGCATCTGACATGATCTCCACCTTGCGGCATTTCTTGCGCAACTCCGGGCCGGTGATCACATTCATCGCATCGGTGTCGATCGCGGTGCGCGGCCACAGCGCATTCACGCCTATCCCCTTGCGCTTGAATTCACCGGCCATACCCAGCACGCACATGCTCATGCCGAATTTCGCCATCGTGTAGGCGACATGCGGCGCGAACCAGTGTTCCTTCATGTTCAGTGGCGGCGACAGGTTGAGGATATGCGGATTCTCCGCCTTCATCAGATGCGGCAGGCATTTCTGGCTGCACAGATAGGTGCCGCGCGTGTTGATCTGGTGCATCAGGTCATAGCGCTTCATCGGCGTTTCCAGCGTGCCGGTCAGCGAAAT
>NZ_CALRUC010000069.1:0-22025 GCF_943371255.1 Ferrovibrio terrae
CGGCCGGGTGAAGACATCGAAGGTGGCGCCCTGCTCGATGATCTGGCCGCGTTCCATCACGGCGACGCGGTCGGCGATATCCTTCACCACCGCCATCTCATGGGTGATCAGCACCACCGTGAGATTGAGGCGGTCGCGGATATCCTTGATCAGCGAGAGAATCTGTTCGGTGGTTTCCGGATCGAGCGCCGAGGTCGCCTCGTCGCAGAGCAGCACTTTCGGGTCGGTGGCCAGCGCACGCGCAATGCCGACACGCTGTTTCTGGCCGCCCGAGAGCTGCGCCGGGTAACGGTCGGCCTTGTCGGCCAGGCCGACCAGATCGAGCAGCGGCGTCACCTTGGCGCGGATGCCGGCCCGGCTTTCGCCGCGCAGTTCCAGCGGCAGCGCCACATTGTCGAACACGTTGCGCGCCGACAGCAGGTTGAAATGCTGGAAGATCATGCCGGTGTCGCGCCGCGCGGCGCGCAGCTCGGCGGCCGAGAGCGCCGTGAGGTCGCGGCCGGCGACCAGCACTTTGCCCTCGGTCGGGCGTTCCAGCAGGTTGATGACGCGGATCAGCGTGGATTTGCCGGCGCCCGAGCGGCCGATCACGCCGAAGATCTCGCCCTGCTGCACGGTGAGCGACACCTGGCGCAGCGCCTCGACCGAACCGGAATCGGCATCGAAACGCTTGGTGATGGTTTGTAATTCGATCATGGCACTCAACGGTCAAACGGCAGGAAGCTGAGCGACAGCAAATCTCCAGCCCCATGCCAGTCGGGCGGCAGCGCCAGCGGATCGGTCAGCGATGAAGCCTGATCGGCCCAGGCCACCGCCTCATTGTCGTTGCTGACCGGCTGGCGGCTGGTATCGGCAAATTTCTCCGGCGCCAGGAAGGCCCCGAAGGCAGCCTGCAGGCGGCTGCCGAGCGCGAGGCGACGCCCGCGATCGTGATGCGTCACATGGGTGGGAACATCCAGCTGGATATCGGTCATGGTCTTACCTCCAGGCGCGGGGATGGGTGTTGTCATTCGCCGCCAGGGCGCGCGCGGCCCGTTCCGCATCGGCGGTGCGGCGGAACAGCTGCTGCTCGATGGCGGAAAATTGCGGCGTGGAGGCGAAGAAGCGGAACCCGCCGCGTTCGCGGATCACCAGGCCGGCGGCCTCGCCGGCCGCCTCGATCAGATAGGCTTCACTCATGGGATAGCTCCGTTGGCCGGTGCAGAACCGGCAGTCATGTCGCGGGGAAAAATGAAGGCAGGCGGGCTGCGTTCAGCGACAACAACAGAAGCGGGGGGTGCGGATGGTCATGGGTCGTCTCCGAGTTCAGATCGGGCCCACGCGTGTCTCCACGTCGTGGCGCTTTAGCGTTGGTGCGCGGCGCAAGCTGCCCTTCAAATCCCGCGATCCGGCCTGAACCGGATGATCTCTATATTCCACACCGGAATCCGCGCGTCAAGTCTATTTCACAGTATGCTTTGCAATTCAGGAATATCTCACACGCATTTACAGCATAGCTCTGCGCAAGCTATTGATCTGACTTGAGTGATGGAAAAAGGGCGCTGCTGGCTCAGTCGGGGTCGGCCCGCCAATGCCCCATAATGACGGACCGACCACAAACCTCGTCACGACCAGCAGAGTGACGAGGCCGACTTAAGAACCGCACCGGAGCGCGATGTCGATGAGTATATGCGAATGATTTGCAGTTACAAGTCCTATCTGCCGGCCCGCATGATTTTTTCATTCTTTGCTCCGCATGCTGTCAGCAGGTCGGGGTGACGAGGGACTGAGCGCAGCGTGGCAGGACAGATCGAAGCAACAGTCGAGACCGTGCAACGGCCGCGCCTGCGCCGCCTGCTGGAATACTGGCAGGCCCGGCGTGGCGACCGCGCCATTCCCGGCCGGCAGGATATCGATCCGCTCGATCTGTCCTGGCTGCTCGGCAATATCTCGCTCGTCGATGTGGTGCACGGAGCGGACGGGCCGCGCTATCGCTTCCGCCTGGTCGGCACGCGCGCGGTGCAGCGCTTTGGCTACGATCCGACCGGACGCTGGCTCGACGACCTGCCGGAGCCGAGCTATCGCCAGCATATCTTCAAGGCCTATGCCGAAGTGCTGCAGCGCTGCCTGCCGCTGGTCGAACGGCTCGACATGCTGATCGACGAGCGCACGCATGATTATGAAATCCTGCGCCTGCCGCTCAGCAGCGACGGCGCGACCATCGACATGATCCTGCTGGCCGCCGACTTCTTCAATCCGGATATCTAGGCAGCCTCAGGGATGCAGCTTCAGGCCTTTCACGGCCTTGTCGACCGCCTTGCGCTCGCCATGGAAGGCAAGCCCCGCCCAGCTCTGTGCCGCCACATCGCCCGCGACAAACACCGCACGGTTGGCCGCATCATGCCCGGTGGTGAACATCGCCTCCACATAGGGCGCGATGATCACGTCCTGCGCGCAGGCGCGTTCATGGGCTTTCTGTAACTCATGAAGCGTGGCGGCAAACACCAGGATCGGCTGGCCGCATAGCGCGGTGTAGCGACGGCCGGCGGCGTCGATATAGGGCTCGCCGATACAGGCCGGCATGGATGCCGCGATGCCGCTGGACAGGAAAGCGGTGACATTGAGCTTCTGCCATGGCGCCAGATCCTCGCGCACGACAATGGCGATCTTGGTGGTGAACACAGACGGTCCTCTTGCGTTGCCAAACGCAGCGCAGACTGCCCGTCAGGCCGTGGCGGCGTCTGGAAGATTTGTGCAGAGCCGGCGATAGGCCGCCGGCGTCATGCCGAAGGCGCGGCGGAACCAGCGGCCCAGATGGCTCTGGTCGGCAAAACCGGTGGCAGCCGCCACATCGGCTGGTGCATCGCCGCAGGCCAGCAGGGTGCGGGCGTGGTTGAGCCGCCGCTGCACCAGATAAGCATGCGGCGACAGGCCATAGGCGGCCGAGAAGGCGCGGGTCAGGCGGAAGCGGTCGGTGCCGGCAGCGGTTGCCAGGTCATCGAGGCCGAGATCGCGGTCGAACCCCGCATCCATCGCCTCGCGGGCCAATTTTGCTGCGCGGGGCGCCTGATGCTGACGTTCCGCGCTGCCGGCAAAGCGCTGCGCCAGCCGGGCGACAACCGCATCCAGCGCCGCCTCGCGCGCCATGCGGCTGTCGGGTGTGGCGATCTGCTGCCGCACCCTGCGCACGGTCTGCGCCAGCGCGGCATCGTCATCCAGCGTGCGCGGGAAATGGAAGATCGTGTCGGCGGGTGCGCGGCCGGCATACAGCGCTGCCGCATCGCGCAGCCAGCGCGGATCGAAATACAGCATCGTGTAGATGAAGCCGTCCGGCTCGCGCGCCTCGCCGTCATGGGTGTCGCCGGGCTCGAAGAAGATCAGCCGGCCCGGGGTGCTGCGATGGACGGCGCGCCGGCAGCGAAACTGCTGCACACCCTGCTCGGTCACGCCGACCAGCACCTGGTCGTGGAAATGCGGGTCATAGGCATGGGCATGGAAACAGGCGCGCACGGCCTCGGTGCCGCTCCGCGGGTCGCGGGCAAACTCCAGCCAGTCATTGGTCAGCTTATGCGACATGCCTTCCTCAATACGGCCCCTCACCCTCCCGCTTCGCGGGTCCCTCCCTCTCCCGCTTGCGGGAGAGGGTTGGGGTGAGGGTCTTTCTGTCCTTACTTGATGACGCCGCAGGCGATGCGCGGGCCGCCACCGCCCAGCGGCGCCGGCGTATCGTCGTAATTGTCGCCGCCGGCATGGATCATCAGTGCCTTGCCGCGCAGGTCGCTCACCTTCAGATGCGGCGCGATCACCGGCAGGGTGGCCGTGCCGTCGCCATTGACCACCAGCGGCGGCAGGTCGCCCTTGTGGCCGGCCTTGCCATGCGGGCCATGATGCTTGCCGGTCTTCATCGGATCGTAATGGCCGCCGGCGGCCATGCCGGGCGCCGGGGCATTGTTGGCGCCGGGACCGGGGCCGCAATCGGGCTTTTCATGCACATGGAAGCCATGCGGGCCCGGCGGGTTGAGGCCGGTGAGCCTGGGCGTCAGTACCAGGCCATGCTTGCTGTCTTTCGCCATCACGGTGCCGATCTTGGCGCCGGGCCCAGTGGCGCTGATCGCCATGATGTCGATGCTCTTCTCGGCGGCGAAAGCCGTTGCGGTGGTAACGGCGAGGAAGGACGACAGGGCTGTGGTCAACAGAATGCGCTGCATCTCGGTTCTCCTTATGGCGGACGTTTCCCGATACCAACTATACCGCCAAAGCGGCGGAACCATGGCGCAAAACGCAAACGGGCGGGGGTTGCCCCCGCCCGCCGCGATCGGTCCGTGTAAGCCGGATCTTACGTATTCATCGAATCGAAGAAATCGGCGTTGCTCTTGCTGTGCTTGATCTTGTCGAGCAGGAATTCCATCGCGTCCTGGCCGCCCATCGGCATGAGGATGCGGCGCAGCACCCACATCTTGGCCAGCACGCCCTTGTCGACCAGCAGCTCTTCCTTGCGGGTACCCGACTTGGTGATGTCGATGGCCGGGAAGGTGCGCTTGTCCGACAGCTTGCGGTCGAGGATGATTTCCGAGTTGCCGGTGCCCTTGAACTCTTCGAAGATCACTTCGTCCATGCGCGAGCCGGTTTCGATCAGCGCGGTGGCGATGATGGTGAGCGAGCCACCCTCTTCGATATTGCGGGCGGCACCGAAGAAACGCTTCGGGCGCTGCAGTGCGTTGGCGTCCACACCGCCGGTCAGCACCTTGCCCGAGGACGGCACCACGGTGTTGTAGGCGCGCGCCAGGCGGGTGATCGAATCCAGCAGGATGACGACGTCGCGCTTGTGCTCGACCAGGCGCTTGGCCTTTTCCAGCACCATCTCGGTGACCTGCACATGGCGGCTTGCCGGCTCGTCGAAGGTGGAGGAGATCACCTCGCCCTTCACCGTGCGCTGCATGTCGGTGACTTCTTCAGGGCGTTCGTCGATCAGCAGGACGATCAGATAGACTTCCGGGTGATTGTGGCTGATGGCATGCGCGATATTCTGCAGCAGCATCGTCTTGCCGGTGCGCGGCGGGGCGACGATCAGGGCGCGCTGGCCCTTGCCCTGCGGCGAGATCAGGTCGATGACGCGGGCCGAGACATCGCGCTTGGGGCCGCCGGAAATGATCTTCTCGACCTTGGCGCTGCCACTGCGGCTCTTGAGCGTCGAGCCCTTGACGGCAGGTGCGGCCGCGGCCGGGGCCTCTTCCTCCACCGCCGGCAGTTCCATCTTCAGCCGCTCGGTCGGATACAGCGGCGTCAGGTTGTCGAAATGGACCTTGTGGCGGCTCTGCTCGGGGTCTTCGTAGTTGATCGTGTTGACCTTGAGCAGGGCAAAATAGCGCTCGCCATCCTTGGGCGCGCGGATGGTGCCCTCGATGGTGTCGCCGGTGCGCAGGCCGAAGCGGCGGATCTGGTTGGGACTGACATAGATGTCATCGGGGCCCGGCAGGTAGTTGGCCTGGGCGGAGCGCAGGAAGCCGAAGCCATCCTGCAGCACTTCCAGCACGCCCTCGCCGGTGATCTCGACTTCCTTGTCGGCCAGCTGCTTGAGGATCGCGAACATCATGTCCTGCTTGCGCAGGGTGGATGCGTTCTCGATCTGCAGCTCTTCGGCGAAGGCGAGCAGGTCGGTTGGGGATTTGGTTTTCAGTTCCTGGAGATTCATCGACGGACTCGCGGACTCAGGCTAGAGCGGATGTGTTTGGGAGATTTGGGCGCTGGCTCCAGAGCGGAGCAGCAGCCAGTGAAGGGGGATGTTGAGAACCGCCCGCGCAAATTCCGCATCATGAACTGGTATTCAAAATCGTGCGGAAGGGGTGCCAGAACGGCGCCAGCCCGAAAGAAGATGGGCCGGTTGCCTAAGCGAAATAGCAATGCGCGCCGGGTAAGTCAAGGGCGGGCGGCAGTGTGATCTGCCGCCCGCCCTGTAACAAATTAGCGATCCGCTGGCAGTCAGCCGGCGATATTGAGCGCTAGGAACACCGCGCCGACCGCCGCCACGCCAGCACCGGCAAAGCGGTTGAACTGCGGCAGGCTGTTGATGACGGTGATCTTGCGCCAGGCCAGCACAACCGCCGCGGCAATCAGATACTGCGTCGCAGCCAGCCCGGCGAGATAGGCCACCAGCGGGGTGGCTTCGGCACCGAAGATCGACTCTGCCAGCGCATGGCCATGCAGCAGGCCGGCGACCGCAAGGATCGCGGCGAACAGGCCATCATTGATGGCGCGCGGGCTGAGCAGCAGGGCACCGAGCAGGATGACCGAGCCGGCGATCAGATATTCGCCGCCGGGGATGGTGATGCTGCCCAGATGCAGCAGCGAACCGGCAAACGAACCGATCACGAAGGCAAGCGGCAGGAGCAGGCCGCGGGCGCGCGGTGCCGCCAGCAGGCCGGCTGCAAGGATGAAGATGAAATGATCGAAGCCGAGAATCGGATGGCCGAAACCCGACAGCAGACCCTCGCTCAGCGTCGCCGGCGTGGTGCCGCCCATCGGATGATGCGCCAGGGCCGGCGCGGCAAAGACCAGGGTGGCAAGGCTGACAGCGGCAGTAACAGAACGGAACATGATGCACCTCCCGTGCAAACATTTCGACGATGACGCACCGGCCGTTGCATCATCCCCCGATGCAGGGCGGTCCGCCGGAACAGCGATGGCAGGTCTCCGGGCTTGCGGGTCGCTGTCGCTGCACCGCCTTCCCGGACCGCCCATCATCATGATGGGCAACCCAGTGGCACTCTGGCACAGGACTCACCGCTTACCGTAGCGGGGGCTGCCGCGGCCTGAGGACGTCACCCTGACGAGGGTTAAGTCCCGCACCGCGTTCCCTTTTCACCGCTGCATCGATCATTTTGGCGAATCGCCGCAGCGGACCATCGCCGGCGACCTTAAGTGCCTGGGGGGATGGCGTCAAATAGACCCCCCGCGCCCCATCCTGCGGCAAACCGCGCCCTTGCCCAAAGCGGCACGCAGCGGTAAGCCTGTGCGCCATGCGCAGCCTTGCCGCCATAGCCCGCCTTCCCCGCCCCGTTCCAAGACACGGTCTTGCGCGGCTGGCGGCGCTGGCGGCGCTTTGCGCCCTGCTGTTCCATGGCCTGCTGCCTCTGACCCATCAGCTTGCCCGACAGATTCAGGCTGCCCAGGGCATCGAGCAGGTCGTGCTCTGCTCCGCGCTCGGGTTCCGCACCGTGGCCCTGAAAGACGGGGCCCCGGTCGATACCGATCCGGCCAAAAGCGAAAAAAGCAGCCGCATCTGTCCGGTCTGCTTCGCCACTGCCGGCCTGAACCATGCCATCCTGCCCATGGGCATCGTGCTGGCACTGCCCAGCCTGGCCATTACGGTGCTGTATGGCGCCGCGCCGTCCAGCACGGCGGCATCGGCCACCGCTCTGCCGCCCCAGGCGCGCGCACCCCCGGTTTTCGTTTCCTGAACTAAGCCACCGCTTCGTCTGTTTTCAGGATTCCGGGAGTTTTCCCAATGTCGATCACCAAATTTGCGGGCGCCGCGGCGCTCGCCACCCTGCTTTCATCCCCTGTCCACGCCCATATCGTTGCCGATCCGGCCGTGGCGCAGCCCGGCAGCTATTTCCGCACGGTACTGCGTGTCGGCCATGGCTGCGGCGCCGGCAAGCCGACCACGGCGATCCGCGTGACCATCCCCGAAGGCGTCGCCAATGCCAGCGCCCAGCCCAAGCCGGGCTGGGAGATCATGGTGGAGACCACCAAACTGGCCCAACCGGTCGATGCCGGCCATGGCCGCAAGACCGATACGGTGGTCAGCGCGATCAGCTGGCGCGGCGGCAGCCTGCCGAACGAGCAGTTCGATGAATTCGGCCTGGTGCTGAAGCTGCCCGATGCGCCGGGCCAGCAGTTCTGGCTGCCGGTGGTGCAGACCTGCGCCGGCGGCGAAACCCGCTGGGACCAGATTCCGGCGGCCGGCCAGAGGGCCGAGCGGCCGGCGGCACTGATCCGCATTGCCGGCGATGCCATGCCAATGGCGAAGGCCGGCGACATCCAGGTGCTGCAGCCATTTGCCCGCGCCACGCCGGCGAAAGTGGGTGGCGTGTTCCTGACCCTGAAGAATGCCGGCGGCACGGCCGACAAGCTGCTGAAGGCAGCCTCGCCGGTGGCCGAGACGGTCGAGCTGCATACGCATATCAAGGATGGCGATGCCATGCGCATGCGCGCCGTGGAAAACATCCCGGTGCCGGCCCATGGCCAGACCGCGCTGGAGCCCGGTGGCTATCACGTGATGCTGATCGGCCTGAAGCAGGCGCTGAAGGAAGGCACCAGCTTTCCGCTCACGCTGACCTTCGAGAAGGCCGGCACGGTGACGCTCAACGTGCCAGTGCAGAAAGCCGGATCGTCGGGCATGCCGGCCGCCGGCGGTCACGAGCACAAGCACTAAGCCAGATCCATCCTTTTCGGGTTCGACGCCACGATTCTGCGCGGCTGCGGCCGCCGCATGTCTGCGCGTCGCTTCCCGATCTTGTCAGCGAGAAAATCCATGAACCGCAATCCAGCCACCTATTTCGTCACCCGCAGCGCCGCCGAGCGGTTGCTGCCCCGCATGGCCCTCGCCCTGCTGGGCGCCACCGCCGCGATCGCGCTGCTGGCCCCCGATGCCCGCAGCCAGACCATGACCCAACCAATCACCGTCACCGCAAAGCCGGAAGACGAGGCGATCACCGTACCCACGGCCGAGGAGGCCAAACGACGCATTGAGAAAACCGCCGGCGGCGTCGATATCGTCACCAGCGCGGAAATCCGCGATGGCCATGCCAACACCGTGCGCGATGTCCTGGATTACGTGCCCGGCGTATTCGCGCAGTCGAAATACGGCCAGGAGGATTCACGGCTTTCCATCCGCGGCTCCGGCCTGTCGCGCAACAACCATCTGCGCGGTACCCGCATCCTGCGGGACGGCATTCCGATCACCGATGCCGATGGCGGCGGCGACACCATGGAGATCGATCCGCTCGCCGTGGACTATACCGAGATCTACAAGGGCGCCAATGCGATGCAGTATGGCGCCTCGCTGCTGGGCGGCGCCGTGAACTTCGTCAGCCCGACCGGCCGCAGCCAGCCGGGCTATATGGTGCGGCAGGAATTCGGCAGCTTCGAGTCGATGCGCAGCCAGTTCGGCGTCGGCATGGCGCTGGGCCAGTATGATTACTACGTGACCCCGACCTACAGCCATTCCGAGGGCTTCCGCGACCACTCTGATCAGGATTACAAGCGGCTGAACGGCAATCTCGGCTATCGCTTTGGCGATGGCGCTGAAACCCGGTTCTTCCTGTCGGCCGCCGATATCAACCAGAAGATTCCCAGCAGCCTGACACGCGCCCAGGCGCTGGCCAATCCGAAGCAGGCCGCGTCCGCCAACTTCCAGGGCAACACCAAGCGCAATATCGACAGCCTGCGTGGCGCCAACAAGACCAGCTTCCTGACCGACAGCGGCGAGGTGACGGTCGGTGCCTTCGCCGCCCGCAAGGATCTGTTCCATCCGCTGTTCGGCGGCTTCAACCGGGTGATCGACAATTATGAACTGAACGGCGGCGGTTTCGCGCGCTGGACCGACGAACAGCAGATCGCCGGCCATCGCAACGAAACCACGCTGGGCATCAATTACTTTGGCGGCCGCATGGAAGCCAAGCAGTTCAACAATGTCGGCGGATCACGGGGTGCCCTGCTGTCGGATTCCGACCAGATTTCGCGCACCACCGAAATCTACGGCGAGAATGCCTTCTATGTCGTGCCGACCGTGGCGTTGATCGCCGGTCTGCAGGGCACCTTTGCCTATCGCGAATACAAGGACGAGTTCCGCGGCGACGGCAACCAGTCGTTCAAACGCAACTACGACAGCATCAACCCCAAGATCGGCGCGCGCTGGGATTACGCACCGCAGCAGCAGCTGTTCACCAACTTCAGCTGGTCGAACGAGCCGCCGCCGTTTTCCGAACTCGGCACCACGGGCGTGCAGAATAACCTGAGGGCGCAGGAATCGAAGACACTGGAAATCGGCACCCGCGGCAAGGCCGGTGATTTCGCCTGGGATGCGGCCCTCTATCGCGCCTGGCTGCAGAACGAATTGCAGTTCCAGACCGTCGGCAATACCACCAGCGTTTTCAATGCCGATGAAACCATTCACCAGGGCATCGAGCTGGGCAGCGAATGGATCGCGCTGCGCGACGTGGTTTCAAAAGACGACAAGACATCGATCCGGGTCGCCTATACCTATAGCGATTTCCATTTCGATGGCGACCGCGTCTATCGCAACAACGACGTTCCCGGCGCACCCCGGCATTTCCTGCGCAGCGAGCTGCGTTACAGCCATGCCAGCGGCTGGTATGGCGGCCCGAATGTGGAATGGGTGCCGCAGGGCTACTTCGTCGACAACAACAACACCGCCGCGCTGAAGACCGAGCCCTATGCCCTGCTCGGCGCCAAGGCCGGCTACGACTTCGGCAACGGCCTGAAGCTGTTCGTCGACGGCCGCAACCTGCTGGACAAGACCTACATCTCCAATGTCGGGGTCGCGGCCACCGCGACCGCCACTTCAACTCTTTATAACCCGGGCGATGGCCGGGCCGTGTATGTCGGCGCCGAGTACCGTTGGTAACGCTCGACGATAGACTGCCGACAGCCCCGGGGCGGGACATACCGCTCCGGGGCCTGCTGCCGGCCATTGCCGTTCATGCGGCGGTGGCCTTCGGCCTGATCGGCGCGATCGCGCCGGTGCTGCGCGATCCGGATCCGATCGTCTTTGAAATTCTCCTCGACCTGCCCGGCCCGACAGCCAGTGCACCGCCGACCCCGGCCGCCGCCGCGCCGCCAGAGCCTGAGCCGGAACCCGAAGCTGAGCCTGAGCCGCAGCTGGTGATGCCTGCGCCGCCGCCGCCCAGGATCGAGCCCAAACCCCGCCCGCCGGTTCGCCCTCGCACTGTTCCTGCCGCCAGTCCCGCGATCACGACACCCGGGGAAACGGTTGCCGACACTCCGGCCCCGGCCGTGGCCGCTGCACCGGCTGCGGCGGCGCCGGCGGCAACATTGCCAGCCGCGCCTGTGCAGACACCGGCCTATGCACCGATCCTGCTCGACTGGCTGGCGCGTCACCGCGACTATCCGCGCGCGGCCCGCCTGCGCCGCCAGGAGGGCGCGCCGCATATCGCGCTGACGCTGGACCGGTCCGGCCGATTGCTCGATCTCCGGCTCGTCCAGCCCAGCGGCCACAGCGCGCTCGACGATGCCGCGCTCGGCATGGCACAGCGGGCAGCCCCCTTCCCGCCGCCGCAACTGCCGCAGGGCAGCGACAGGGTCACCTTCATCGTCCCGATCCGCTTCAACCTCGAACGTCCGGCGCAATAGGGCTGGACCGGCGCCGGACGAGGCAGAATACTGGCGCAATGAAACTGCTGCGCCATCACTCCGATCTTGGCTGCTGGGAAATGGCATTGGCGCCGCCGGCGCCGTCCCTGCGCGGCCTGGTCGACACTTACAGTGGCTACGACGAGCGCAACACCCGCTTCACCCGCCGGCATGAGCTGCCCGGTATCCAGGCCGTGCTGATCGTCAATCTGGGTGCGCCGATCACCATCATCGACACCGACGGTCATGTCGTTGCGGTCGCCAGTGGCGCCGGTTTCGCCGCCGGCCTGAGCGATGCCTATGCCATCTCGGACTCGACCGGCAGCCAGCGCGGCTTCCAGGTGATGTTCACGCCGCAGGGCGCGCGGCGTTTTTTCGGTCTGCCCATGCGCGCGCTGACCAACCGGGCCTTCGATCTGGCCGATCTGCTTGGGCAGGCCGCGGCGCGACAGCTGATTGAAGGCTTGCAGACGGTCAACAGCTGGGAAGCCGGATTTCGCCTGCTCGATGCCATGCTGCTGCGGCGCATGACGGTCGCACCCGACTTTGATCTGGCAGCCGCCCGCGAGACATCCTGGGCGCTGCGGCAGCTGCAGCAGAGCCATGGCCGGATGACGGTGGCGTCACTGGCCGCCGAACTCGGCTGCAGCCGCAAGCTGCTGGCCACGCGCTTCCATGAGCATGTCGGCCTGACACCAAAATCGGTGGCGCGCATCCTGCGCTTCCGCCATGCGCTCGACCTGATCGACGCTGTCCCGGCCAATTGGAGCGCGATTGCCCAGGATGCCGGCTATTTCGACCAGGCGCATTTCGCCAACGATTTCCGCCGGCTGACCGGCCGCACGCCGGGCGATTACCTGGCCGACCGCCTGCCCGATCAATATGGCCTGCCGGTCGACTGACCCGGCGACATCAGGTTACATTTTTCCAATACGGTGCGCCGGGGGCTGCCTATCCTCGCCGCATCAGTATTGGAGACACCCATGACACCCAGCATCTATCCCTTCCTGCAGTATCGCGACGCGCCGGCCGCACTCGCCTGGCTGGAACAAGCCTTCGGGTTCAAAACCGTGATGTCGCATGCGGACGGCAAGGGCGGCATTGCCCATGCAGAACTGCAGCTCGGCCAGGGCATGGTGATGCTGGGCAGCCGGCAGCCGGATGGGCCCTTCGCCCTGTCGACGCCGCAGGAAGCCGGCTGCACCACGCAGGGCGTTTATATTGTGGTGAAGGACATCGACGCCCTGTTCGCACGCGCCAAGGCCGCCGGCGCCCGCATCGTCATGGAGATTCGCGATACCGATTACGGCTCGCGCGATTTCTCCGCCCGCGACCCTGAAGGTCATCTGTGGAGCTTTGGCACCTACGCGCCGGCATTCACCGCGGATTAAACATTTTTCATCCGGCCGATTTTCAGCTGTCAGGCCAAGACTTCGCCACAGTTCCCGGGCTAGGGTCGCGCCATTCAGTCTCGCCCTCCGCCCGGGAATACCCTCATGCCGCGATCCGCCAGCCCCAGCTTTGCCCGTGCCTTCTGGACACTGGCCAAACCCTATTTCACCGACCGCAAGGAACGCCGCAGCGCCTGGGGCCTGCTGACTGTCATCGTGATCCTGAATCTCGGCAGCGTGGGCCTCAGCGTCTGGTTCAACCAGTGGTACAATGACTTCTACAATTCCCTGCAGGAGAAGGACTTCGAGGCCTTCAAGACCCTGCTGCTGCATTTCACCGGCGTCGCCTTTGCCTTCATCATCGTCGCCGTCTACAAGCAGTATCTGCGGTCGATGCTGGAAATCCGCTGGCGCCGCTGGCTCACCGAGCACTGGCTGAACGACTGGCTGGGCGGCAAGCGCTACTACCATATGCAGATGCTGGGGCTGGGCACCGACAACCCCGACCAGCGCATCGCCGAAGACCTGCGCCTCTTTCCCTACTATTCACTGACGCTGACGCTCGGCCTGCTCAATGCCGTGGTCACGCTGGCCTCCTTCCTCGGCATCCTGTGGAGCCTGTCGGGCGATTTCGCCATCACGATCGGCGGCACCGACTATGCGATTCCCGGCTACATGGTCTGGGTTGCCATCGTCTATGCCGTCGCCGGTACCTGGCTGACCCATCTGATCGGCCGGCCGCTGGTTAAGCTGAATTTCGACAAGCAGCATATGGAAGCCGACTTCCGCTTCCACCTGGTGCGCGTGCGCGAACATGCCGAGGGCATCGCCTTCCAGCATGGCGAGGCAGTTGAACGCGCCGGCCTGGGTGCGCGCTTCGCTGCCGTTTTCGGCAATTTCTACGACATCATGCGCAAGCAGAAGCAGGTGACATGGTTCACCATCGGCTATGGTCAACTGGCTCTGATCTTTCCCTTCGTGGTCGGCGCGCCGCGCTATTTCAGCGGCGCCATCCAGCTGGGCGGCCTGATGCAGATCAGCTCCGCCTTCGGCCAGGTGCAGGAGGCGCTCAGCTTCATCATCAACTCCTATCCGGAGATCGCCGAATGGCGTTCGGTCATCGACCGCCTCACCACCTTCCGCACCGGCCTGGACAAGGCGCGCCGGATTTCGACGCAGTCGCAGATCACGGTGGCGCAGACCGGCGATACCCTTAGCATCGATGCCCTGACGCTCGACCTGCCCGATGGCCGGCCGCTGATGCGGGCCGATGGCCTGCAGCTGTCTGCCGGCGACAGCCTGCTGGTGCAGGGCCGTTCGGGCAAGGGCAAGACGACATTGCTGCGCGCCATTGCCGGCCTGTGGCCGTTCGGTACCGGAAATGTGCAGCGCCCGGCCGACGCGGTCAGCCTGTTCCTGCCGCAGAAGCCCTATCTGCCGCATGGCACATTGCGCGCAGCCCTCGCCTATCCGCGCGACCCGGCGCAGTTCTCCGATGCCGATTACCGTGCCGCGCTGGTCGCGCTCGATCTGTCCAAGCTGGAAAACCGGCTGGATGAAGAGGCGGTGTGGGAGCAGCAGCTATCGGGCGGCGAGCAGCAGCGCGTGCAGCTGGCCCGTGCCCTGCTGCTGAAACCGCAATGGCTGTATCTGGATGAGGCGACCTCGGCGCTGGATGACGCCACCGAGGAAAAGGCGCTGGATGCCCTGCGCGCTTCACTGCCGCAGACGGCGGTGTTCAGCATCGGGCACAAGCCGGCTCTGGTGGCGTTCCACCGCCAGCGCCAGATGCTGGATGGCGCCGCGGCAGGCGAGCCGTCGCGGCTGGTGGCAGCCGGTTAGCGGCGGCCACCCCAGGGACTGATGCGGCGGCGACCGCCCGAGCTGGGCACCGAACCGCTGCCGGACGGGGCCGGACGCACCGGCATCGGCGACGACGCGGCATAGGCCGGCTGCTGATAAGACCGGCCGCCAGACATGCCACCCGCCAGCTGCATCAGCGCGGCGACGCGGTTCTCGGTGCTGGGATGCGTCGAGAACAGGCTGTCCATGGCGCCGCCATGCAGCGGGTTGATGATGAACATATGCGCGGTGGCCGGATTGCCCTCGGCCTGCGCATTGGGCACCTGTTCGACCGAGCCGCTGATGCGCTGCAGCGCCGAGGCCAGCGCCTGCGGATTGCCGCTGATTTCCGCGCCCGCCTTGTCGGCGTCATATTCGCGGCTGCGGCTGATCGCCATCTGCACCAGCATGGCGGCAATCGGCGCCAGGATCATCACCGCGATGCTGCCGATGATCCCTAAGCCGCTGCGGTTGCCCTCGGCATCACGGCTGCCGCCGCCGAAGAACATGGCGAAATTCGCCAGCATGCCGATGGCACCCGCCAGCGTCGCCGTCACCGTCATGATCAGCGTGTCGCGGTTTTTCACATGCGCCAGCTCATGCGCCATCACGCCGGCGATTTCCTCGCGGCTGAGCCGATGCAGCAGGCCGGTGGTGGCCGCCACGGCGGCATTCTCCGGGTTGCGGCCGGTGGCAAAGGCATTGGGCTGGTCGTTGTCGATGACATAGACCTTGGGCATCGGCAGCCCGGCGCGCTGCGCCAGATGCTGGACCAGGCGATAGAATTCCGGCGCGGTCTGTGCATCGACCTCGCGCGCGCCATACATCGACAGCACCATCTTGTCGCTGTTCCAGTAGGCGAACAGGTTCATGGCGGCGGCGACCGCGAGCGCGATCAGCATGCCGGCCTCGCCGCCGATCAGGAAGCCAACCGCGCCGAACAGCGCCGTCATGGCGGCCAGAAGCAAACCCGTCTTGAAGTAATTCATGGTCTCCCAACCTCTTTCCGTGGCGGACCCACTCGCCTGCCAAAGCTTTCCGGCCGGCCCGCACCGCTATATGTAAGAAGCCCGTACCCCGCCGCAAGATGGTGCCGCCATGGCCGACGATCCCAACCAGCCGACAAACGCCGTCCCATCCCTGGATGGCAACGCCACCGATACCCGCCCCATCGATCCCAAGACCGGCAAGCCGCTGGCGCCGGCCCAGCCGGCGATCAAGCTGACCCAGGCGCCCGGCGAGGAAGACGGCCCCAAGGGCCCGGAACCCACCCGCTACGGCGACTGGGAACGCAAGGGCATCGTGTCCGACTTCTGAGGCTGATTTTAGAACCGATTGCGCCGGAATTGCGGCGGGCTCAGGGGCATTTAGCCTGCACCTTCTCGTCGCGCACGAGAACTTCATAGTCAGAATACCCGGCTGGCAGGGTAACTTTCACCCCCGGATTGGCCGCGATATTCTTGCGATAGTATTCCAGACTCCGATCATATGTTGAACATGCTTTATCGCGTTCGTCCGCGAAAACATATGAACGAGCGCCGTTGAACAGCACGCTTGTGACGGAGTCAAATTGGTCAATCTTCATGAATAGATTGGCGGACCGCTCGAAATATGCCGCGGAGCTGTGGAATCGATCTTTATAGGCCGAGCCATCAAAGAAACCGGCGCGAGCATAGACATGGGACCAGTTGACGACCGCCCGCGAGACGAAAAAGAATCCATAGAGCTGATAGGCAGTGCCCATCCCCTCGTAATCCCCACGCTCCAGGTAAATGTCATAGGCTTCCTGGATCAGGCGCTCGGCCGGCAGGGGGCGGTCGAACTCGTACATCAGCTGGTAGGCCTGCCCGAGCTTGGTCTTGGGATCGAAGGACAGCGGCACCAGAGCCGCGGAACAGGCCGACAGGCTGACCACCAGCAGGACACAGACCACAAGACTACGGAATCTCATCACACCCCCGACGGCATGATTGCCGCGTCCGGGGCATCCTTCCAGATCACCCGGGAAAATCCAACTGTTCGGCCCTTTTCCGGGTGCGGAAAGCACCGGCAGGGCGGCCCCGGCGGCTTGCGCGGTCCCTGCCCATGCCTATACTCCGGCCCGATTTTCCTCGGCTTTCCCAAGCAGTGTTAAGGAGTGCGCCCGATGAGCGGCAGCAAGCATGGCAGCGTCAAGAAGGTGGTCCTTGCCTATTCCGGCGGTCTGGATACCTCGGTGATCCTGAAATGGCTGCAGGAAACCTATGGCTGTGAAGTCGTGACCTTCACCGCCGATCTGGGCCAGGGCGAGGAGCTGGAGCCGGCGCGCAAGAAGGCCGAGATGTTCGGCGTGAAGCAGATCTTCATCGAGGATGTGCGCGAGGAATTCGTGCGCGACTTCGTCTTCCCGATGTTCCGCGCCAATGCGATGTATGAGGGCCTCTACCTGCTCGGCACCTCGATCGCCCGGCCGCTGATCGCCAAGCGCCAGATCGAGATCGCCCGCGAGGTCGGCGCCGACGCGGTCTGCCATGGCGCCACCGGCAAGGGCAACGACCAAGTGCGTTTCGAACTGGGCTATTACGCGCTCAATCCCTCGATCAAGGTGATCGCGCCCTGGCGCGAATGGGAACTGACCTCGCGCACCACGCTGATCGACTTTGCCGAGAAGCACCAGATTCCGATCGCCAAGGACAAGCGCGGCGAAGCGCCCTTCTCGGTCGATGCCAACCTGCTGCATATCTCGGCCGAAGGCAAAGTGCTGGAAGATCCCTGGGTGGAAGCGCCCGACTATGTCTATTCGCGCACCGTCGACCCCGAGAAGGCGCCGGACCAGCCGGAGTATATCGAGGTCGAGTTCAAGACCGGCGACGCGATCGCCGTGAACGGCCAGGCGCTGTCGCCGGCCGCATTGCTGACCAAGCTGAACGAGCTCGGCGGCAAGCATGGCATCGGCCGCCTCGATCTGCTGGAAAATCGTTTCGTCGGCATGAAGAGCCGCGGCATCTACGAAACGCCGGGCGGCACCATCCTGCATATGGCCCATCGCGGCATCGAGCAGGTGACGCTGGATCGCGGCGCCGCGCATCTGAAGGACGAGATCATGCCGCGCTATGCCGAGTTGATCTACAACGGCTTCTGGTTCTCGCCCGAGCGCGAGATGCTGCAGGCTCTGATCGACAAGAGCCAGCAGAATGTCGAGGGCACCGTGCGGCTCAAGCTGTACAAGGGCTCGGTCAGCGTGGTTGGTCGCAAGTCGCCCAAGTCGCTCTACTCGCTGGCCCATGTCACCTTCGAGGCCGACTCGGTCTACGACCAGAAGGATGCAGCCGGCTTCATCAAGCTGAATGCGCTGCGGCTCCGTCTGCTCAATCGGCAGAAGAACTGACGGCCCAGCTTCGCTTGTGGCGGAATTACCGGAAAGGCGGGCTTTTCAGCCCGCCTTTTTCGTGGCCAGTCGTGATCTTGTCACGAAGGCCACAGTCTGGTCGCAACCCAACACATCGGATTTCCAATACTTTTGCATGGCACGACCCTGAAGAGGGCCGCAGTGCCGGACCTCAATCGCCGGCCTGCTCCCGTAGAAGACAGGAGACTTGCCATGATGAGTTCGACGCGTGTTACCCCCGTCACCGCCTATCGCCGCACCACCCGGGCAACCGAACGCTATATGGAAGAGCGTCTGTGGCAGCGCGCCCTGCGCCGCCTGGAAGGTCCGGCAAAGCCGGTGAAGCACAAAAGCCGCACCGTCTCGTCCTTCGCCGCTGTCTTGCGCGCCGTGCAGGGCAAGCTCGGCCGCTATGTCGATATCTACGTCTGATCCATCTGGGTCTGATCCCGCCTAAACCGCCGGCAGGCGCGCCAGCTTGTCGGGGTTGCGCATGATGAAGACGTTGCGCACCACGCCTCCCGCAATATCCAGCGCGAGCGCCATGTAAGGCACATCGCCATCGAACAGCAGCCAGCCGGGCTGGCCGTTGATGCGCGCATTGACGCGCCGCAGCGCCGGCGGCAGCTTGCGCCGGATGCCGATGAAGAACCGCGCCACCTTGTCCGGCCCGTGAATGATGTTGAGCGCCGCCGCCGCCTTGCCGCCGCCATCCGACCACAGCATCGCATCCTCGGCCAGCAACCCGGCAAACTGCGCCGCATCGCCCGCTTTCGTGGCGCTGGAGAATTTCTCGGCCAGCGCGCGCGCCGCCGCCTCGTCGGCGGTAAAGCGCGGGCGCGCATCCTTCAGATGCTTCTGCGCCCGGCTCACCAGCTGGCGGCAGGCAGCTTCGGTTTTCTTCAGCGCCACGGCGATCTGCGGATAGTCGTAATCGAAGGCCTCGCGCAGCAGATAGGCGGCGCGCTCGGCCGGCGTCAGCCGCTCCATCACCATGAGCATCGCCATCGACAGGTCGTCGGCCATCTCATGGGCGGCTTCGGCACCCGCCACACTGACCTCCAGTTCGACCAGCGGTTCGGGCAGCCAGATGCCGGGGTAATGCTCGCGCTCGGCCTTGGCGGCGCGCAGGCGGTCGATGCACAGCCGCGTGCAGGCCGTCACCAGCCAGGCTTCCGGGTTGAGGATCTCCGCACGATCGGCGCGATGCCAGCGCAGGTAGGTATCCTGCACGGCATCCTCGGCATCGCCCACACTGCCCAGCATGCGATAAGCCAGGCCGAACAGCCGGCGGCGATGCGCCTCGAAGCGCGCGCTCGCATCATCCTGTACCGGCTTGTCCTGCGCCATGGGGCATCCTTCCGCTCAGATACCCCTTAGACGGACCGGCGGTGCCGGCTGTGACAGCCGGCACCGCGTGACCTCTCAGGCCCTGATCCCGGGCAGCCTGCCGCAGAATGACAGGGCTCGCCAGTTTCGGATGGCCAGCCTGCGCCGCCCGGCCCGAGCCAGCGCAATATAAATATTGTTTCATTTCAATATGTTGAGAAAATACCCGCCGCCCATTACCCTGCCGGCTGTTGCGCCTGATAAGCTGATGCAGGCGCAGGATTCACCGGCCGCTTCCGTTTGACCTAAAAAGCGGCCCATAAACCCAGATCATGAAACGCACATCCCTTATCCTGTCTTCCGCTGTCGTCGTCGCCCTGCTGGCCGGTGGCGCCTGGTGGTTCTGGTCGGCCCGCGCCGATACCAAGCCGGCCTTCCGCACCCAGACCGTGGCGCTGGGCAGCGTGGAAGACACCGTCTCCGCCGTCGGCACCCTGCAGCCGCTGAACTATGTCGATGTCGGCACCCAGGTATCGGGCCAGCTCAAGGTGATCGCGGTCGATTTCGGCCAGCGCGTCGAACAGGGCCAGCTGCTGGCACTGATCGACCCCACCATCTACGAAGCCCGCGTTGCCGCCGACCAGGCCAACCTGATGGCCTTGCGCGCGCAGAAATCCGACAAGCAGGTGCAGCTCGGCCTCGCCGAGCGCCAGTTCGAGCGGCAGAAAAACCTGCTCGCCGGCCGCGCCACCAGCCAGGATGCCTATGACAGCGCCGAGGCCAGCCGCAAATCGCTGATCGCGCAGATCGCCGTGCTGGACGCCCAGATCCAGCAGGGTGAATCGACCCTGCGGTCCGACCAGGCCAGCCTGAGCTATACCAAGATCTATGCGCCGATGACCGGCACCGTGGTGGATATCACGGCGCGCCAGGGCCAGACGCTGAATGCCAACCAGCAGGCGCCGATCATCCTGCGCATCGCCGATCTCGATACCATGACGGTGAAGACCCAGGTGTCGGAAGCCGATGTGCCGAAACTGACACTGGGCATGAATGCCTATTTCACCACGCTGGGGCAACCCGACAAGCGCCGCGAAGGCAAGCTGCGCCAGATCCTGCCGACGCCGGAAGTGGTCAACAATGTGGTGCTGTATTCGGCGCTGTTCGATGTCGCCAATCCCGACAGGGATCTGCTGACCCAGATGAGCGCGCAGGTGTTCTTCGTGGTGTCGAAGGCCGAGAATCTGCCGGTGGTGCCGATGGCGGCGCTGCGCGCCGTCCCTCAAGGCAAGAATCGTTACGGCCTGCGCGTGATCGAGAATGGCACACCGGTGCGCCGCACTGTCGAAGTCGCCGCCAGCAACCGCGTCAATGCCGCGATCAGCAAAGGCCTGGATGTCGGCGATGAAGTGGTGATCGATATTACCGCGGTCAGGCCGCCGGGCGCCACCGCCCAGCAGCGGTCAGGCCCGCCGCCGCGATTGTAAGCCCATGAACGTGATGCTTCCGGGCAGCGAGACGACGGCGCCAAAATCGACGGGCGCCAATCCGGTACCAATCATTGCGCTGCGCGACATCCGCAAGACCTTCTACCGCGGCACGCTGGCCGTGGAGGTGCTGCATGGCATCTCGCTGGATATCCATGCCGGCGAATTCGTCGCCATCATGGGCGCATCGGGCTCGGGCAAATCGACGCTGATGAACCTGATCGGCCTGCTCGACCGGCCGACGCAGGGCAGCTACCGCTTTGACGGCGATGAAGTCTCGGCGCTGGATGCCGATGGCCGGGCGCTGCTGCGGCGCGAAGCCTTCGGCTTCATCTTCCAGCAATACAACCTGCTGCCGTCTGAATCCGCCACCGCCAATGTGGAAATGCCGGCGATCTATGCCGGCCTGCCGCGTGGCCGGCGCCGCCAGCGCGCCGAAGCCCTGCTGGGCCAGCTGGGCCTGGCCGACCGCCTCGATCACCGCCCCACCCAGCTGTCGGGCGGCCAGCAGCAGCGTGTCTCGATTGCGCGTGCCCTGATGAATGGCGGCGCCGTGATCCTGGCCGACGAGCCGACCGGCGCGCTGGACAGCACAAGCGGCGCCGAGGTGATGCGCCTGCTGCACAACCTGAATGCCCAGGGCCATACGATCCTTCTCATCACGCACGATCACGAAGTCGCCGCCCAGGCCAACCGCATCATCGAACTGAAGGACGGCAATATCATCGCCGACCAGCCGGTGGCGCATCCCGGGCTGCAGGCCGCGCCGCCACAGGCCGAGCCGATGCGCCCGGCGCGCGGCCGCAGCACCGGTTTCGCCCTGTTCGATGCCCTGGAAGCCGGCCGCATGGCGCTGCAGGCCCTGCGCAGCAACCTGCTGCGCACCCTGCTCACCCTGCTCGGCATCATCATCGGTGTGGCATCCGTGGTCGCCATGCTGGCGATCGGCGACGGCGCCAAGCAGTCGGTGCTCGACCGCATCACCGCCATGGGTACCAACCTGCTGCTGATCCGCCCCGGGGCGCCGAATATCCGGCAATCCGGCGGCGTGACGGCGACGCTGACGGCAGACGACGCCGATGCCATTGCCGCCGAGGTGCACAACATCCTCGCCTCGGTGCCGGAATATACCGGCAATGTCACCGTGCGCACCGGCAGCCGCGACTATGTCACCCAGGTCAATGCCACCACCGCGCCCTTCCCGGTGGCGCGCGAATGGCCGGTGGCCGAAGGCAT
>NZ_CALRUC010000070.1:0-21971 GCF_943371255.1 Ferrovibrio terrae
TCCAGCGCGCGGATGCGGCGGCTGAAGGCCGGCTGGGTCATATGCCGGGCCTCGGCCGCGCGGGAGAAGTTGCCCGCTTCGGCCAGTGCCAGGAAATCCTCAAGCCAGTTGAACTCCATAGCCGTCCGGTGCCGTCCTTACGGGGTGCAATGCGATTGGGGAATAATCAATTCCGAATCTGGCATTGGCCGCCGCCCGCTGTCCATGACTAGGATGGCGCCATCAGAGAAGGAGCCTGGATTTACCCATGCGTATCGTAGAAGTCCGCGAAAAAACCGTCTCGATCGCCTCGCCGATCGCCAATGCTTATATCGATTTCTCCAAGATGACCTGCTCGGTGGTCGCGGTGATCACCGATGTGATCCGCGACGGCAAGCCGGTGGTGGGCTTCGGCTTCAATTCCAACGGCCGCTACGGCCAGGGCGCGTTGATGCGGGAACGTTTCCTGCCGCGCCTGACGGAGGCCAAGCCGGATGCGCTGATCGACACCGTGCATGGCAACCTGGACCCGTTTGCGATCTGGGCGACGCTGATGCAGAACGAGAAGCCCGGCGGTCATGGCGAACGCTCGGTGGCGGTCGGCACGCTGGACATGGCGGTGTGGGATGCGGTGGCCAAGATCGAGGGCGTGCCGCTGTGGCGCCTGCTGGCCAACCGCTATCGCGGCGGGGTCGCCGATGACAAGGTCTGGGTCTATGCCGCCGGCGGCTATTACTATCCGGGCAAGGACCTGACGGCTTTGCAGGACGAGATGAAGAGCTATCGCGACCGTGGCTATCGCGTCGTGAAGATGAAGATCGGCGGTGCGCCGCTGGCCGATGACCTCAAGCGCATCGAGGCGGTGCTGAAGATCGTCGGCGACGGCCAGAATCTCTGCGTCGACGTGAATGGCCGCTTCGATATCAAGACGGCGATCGAATACGGCAACGCGATCAAACCCTATAATCTCTACTGGTACGAGGAAGTGGGCGATCCGCTGGATTATGCGCTGCAGGCCGAGTTGGGCCGGCATTACGACAAGCCGATGGCAACCGGCGAAAATCTTTTCTCGCACCAGGATGCGCGCAACCTGATCCGCTTCGGCGGCATGAACAAGGACCGCGATTTCCTGCAGTTCGACTGCGCGCTCAGTTACGGCCTGGTGGAATACCTGCGCACCCTGGATGTGCTGAAAGACCATGGCTGGTCGAGCCGCCGCGTGGTGCCGCATGGCGGCCACCAGATGTCGCTGAATATCGCTGCCGGACTGCATCTGGGCGGCAACGAAAGCTATCCCGATGTGTTCAAGCCCTTTGGCGGTTTCGCCGATGGCATCGCGGTGCACGACAGCTATGTGTCCCTGCCGCAGATTCCCGGTGTCGGCTTCGAGGCCAAGGCTGAGCTCTACGCGGTGATGAAGACGCTGCTCGATTGATCCGGCTATGGCCGCAGGGCGGGCGATGCGGTAAACATCGCCTGCCCCCCTTGAGCCGGACATCCGATGCAAAAGAAACTTCCTGCCCGCTACAATCTGGTCGCCATGCCGCTGGCGCTGTCATTCCTGATGACCTTCATTGTCTCGGGGATATCGACCTTCAACGGTGTCGGCTTCGTCGCCGGCGTGGTCGAGAAATGGATGCAGGCCTGGGGCCTGTCCTGGATCGTGGCGTTTCCCACCATGCTGTTCGTGTTTCCGCTGGTGCGGCGCCTGGTCGGCCTGATCGTCGAGCCGCCGAAAGCCTGATCGCGGACGGCTAGGTTTTCTGCACACAGACGGCGAAGAAGCCGTCCATGCCGCCGCGGCCCGACCACATGGAGGGCAGGGTGCGCAGGGCGCCGTCATGGGCCACGGCTTCCGATGGCAGATGCAGCTTGCCCGCATCGGCCGGGATCAGTTCGGCGCCCTGCAGCGCCAGCAGATGGCGGATCTGGTATTCGGCTTCCTCGGGCTGCAGCGAGCAGACGCAGTAGACCAGTTTGCCGCCGGGTTTCAGCAGGCTCCAGCTCTTGGCGATCAGGCGGCGCTGCAGCTCGGCCAGCTTGGCGATATCGGTTTCGTCTTTCAGGTAGGGCAGGTCGGGATGGCGGCGGATCGTGCCGGTCGCCGAACAGGGCGCATCCAGCAGGATGGCATCGAAGCTCTCGTCGGGCTGCCACTGTTCGATCTCGGCGGTTCTCACGTCGACTTTGAGCTTCAGGCGCTTCAGATTTTCCTTCATCCGCTTCAGTCGCGGCTCCGAGCGGTCCACCGCCATGACACTGGCACCCAGGGCAGCCAGCTGCGCGGTCTTGCCGCCGGGTGCGGCGCAGAGATCGGCCACGCGCTTGCCGGCCACATCGCCCAGCATTTGCACCGGCAGGGCTGCTGCGGCATCCTGCACCCACCATTCACCCTCGCTGAAGCCCGGCAGGGTTTCGACAGCGCCGGCGGCCATGCGCCGCAGGCTGCCGGTCGGTAGGATTTCAGCCTCCAGCTTTGCCGCCCAGCCGGCGGCATCGCTTTTCACGCTGATATCCAGCGGCGCTTCCTGCAGATGCGCCAGCGCGATATCCCGCGCGGCATCCTCGCCATAGGCATTGATCCAGCTGCGCCACAGCCAGTCCGGCGTGTTGGCCCTGGCGGCATCCTGCCCGGCGACGATGGCGGCGCCCTCGGTGGCCACCTTGCGCAGCACGGCATTGATCAGGCCGCGCGGTTTTTTCTGTTCCGGATGCATCAGCTCGACGGCGGAATCGACCGCCGCATGGGCCGGCGCGCCCAGGAACAGCAGCTCGGCGGCACCCAGCCGCATGGCCTCGCGCGGCAGGCCCTTGGGCCACAGGGTGAGGAATTTGCGCAGGCAACCGTCAATCTGGCCGCGGCGACGCAGCGTGGTGGCGACCAGGCGGCGGACGAAGCCGCGGTCGCGTTCGCTCAGGTCGCGGAAACCGGTCTTGCCGTCCAGCAGCGCATCGTCCAGCGCGCGGCCCTTGCCCAGCACCATGTCGACCAGGACGGCGGCCACGCGGCGCGAGGTGATGACGGGAACGGTGGGAAAGGCGGAGTTGTCGGACATCGCCGCTGTTCTAGCCCCCGACCGGGCCGGTGGAAAGGCGATTCGGCCATAAAAAGCCCGGATTCGCCGGAGTTTGTGACCGGATGCCGCGACCCCGCTTGCTTGGCGTAGACCCCCAAATTTGCTAAGCCTGCCCCATGCCGCAGCAAGCCACCCGAATCGCCCCCTCGATCCTCTCGGCCGACTTTGCCCAGCTGGGCGCCGAGGTTGCCGCCATCGACAAGGCCGGCGCCGATTACATCCATATCGATGTCATGGACGGCCATTTCGTGCCGAACCTGACCATCGGCCCCAGTGTGGTGGGCGCGCTCCGCAAGCACACGAAAAAGCTCTTCGACGTGCATCTGATGATCTCGCCGGTCGATGCCTTCGTGCCGCAGTTCGCCGAGGCCGGCGCCGATATCATCACCGTGCACCCGGAAGCCGGCCCGCATGTGCATCGCACGCTGCAGCTGATCCGCTCGCTGGGCAAGAAGGCCGGCCTGTCGCTCAATCCGGGCACGCCGGTGGAAACCGCGCTCGCCGTGCTCGACATGGTCGATCTGGTGCTGGTGATGAGCGTCAATCCCGGCTTCGGCGGCCAGAAGTTCATCCATACCCAGCTCGACAAGATCCGCATCCTGCGCCAGGCGATCGATGCCTCGGGTCGCGCCATCGATCTTGAAGTCGATGGCGGCATCAATGCCGAGACCGCGCAGCTGGCGGTCGATGCCGGCGCCGATGTGCTGGTGGCCGGCACCGCCACCTTCCAGGGCGGCCCCTCGGCCTATGCCGAGAATATTGCGCGGGTGCGCGCAAAATCATTGAAGTGAACTGACGTGACTGCGGCATCGCTGCAGGACTCGGCCGGAGCAAGATTGCGGCGTCGCGTGGCGGCTGCCTGGCATGGCACGCGGTTCTATGCCCTGACGCTGCCGCGCCAGGCCCCGCTCGAACTGCCGGCGCTGCCCGATGATCCCTGGCCCGGCAGCGCGGCCAATGCCGACCGCCTGTTCCAGGGCCGCTTCCTGTTTGCCGGCGCTGAAGTCGTCTCGCCGCATGCCGCGCCCTGGTCGCTGTCGGCCTCCGATGCCGGGCTCGATCCCGCCAGTCATGCCGCCTGGGCCGCAGGGCTGCATGGTTTTGTCTGGCTGCGCGACTTCGCCACCCAGGGCGGTGACATGGCCCGCCGCATGGCCCGCAGCCTGGTGGCCGACTGGATCGCCAAGCATGCACAGGTGATTCACGGCCTGGCCTGGAAGCCCGAGATCGCCGGCCGTCGCCTGACCCAGTGGCTGCTGGCGGCGCATTTCCTGCTCGATGGCGCCGACGAAACCTTCGGCCATGATTTCCTGCTCAGCATTGCCCGGCATGCCACGCATCTGAAACGCGCCATGGACATGGCACCGCCGGGCCTGCCGCGTTTCGATGCCGCACTTGGCGCGGTCTATGGCGCGGAGGCGCTGGGCGCGGCGCAGGATGCGGTGGCGATCCGCGGGCTTGATGCGGCGCTTGGGGCGCAGATTTTTGCCGATGGCGGTCACGCCTCGCGCAATCCGTCTGTGCTGTATCGCGTGCTGCGCGATGTGGTGGCCCTGTGGCATTTCCTGCGTGCGGTCGATCCCGAACGCGCCGCACTGCTGCAGCCGCATCTGGACCGCATGGCGCCGATGCTGCGCTTTTTCCGCCATGGCGATGGCGGCCTGGCGCTGTTTCATGGCGCCGAGGAGGAGGTCGCGGCACAGATCGATCTGGTGCTCGACCTGTCGGAGGCCAAGGGCAAGCCGCTCAATTCGGCCACGCCCAGCGGCTATGAGCGCGCCGCCGCCAAGCGTGCGCTGCTGCTGCTGGATGCGGGAACACCGCCGCCGCGCGCGCTGTCTGGCGCCCTGCCGCATCGCGGGTTGCTGTCCTTCGAGTTCAGCTGGGGCAAGGATCGCCTGATCGTGAACTGTGGTGCCGCGCGCCGGCCGGGCGGCAACTGGGCGGCGGCTCTCAGCGGCGCGGCAGCCCATTCCACCCTCTGCCTGGGCAATGTCGAGCCGACAGCGGCCGCGGCTGTGCGAGTCACCCGCAACGAGCAGGATGGCGCCATCTGGTTCGAGGCCGAACATGACGGCTGGCGCACCGCCTACAACCGGTTGTATCGCCGCCGGCTTTACCTTTCGGCCGGTGGAGAAGACCTGCGCGGCGAGGAAATCGTCACCGAATCTGCCGGGATGCCCGTGGATGCGGTGCTGCGCCTGCATCTGCATCCCGGCATGCATGCCTCATTGATCGGCAGCGGCGACACCGTGATTCTGAAAAGCGCCAGCGGCCAGGGCTGGCGCTGGCGCGGCATGGGCGGCATGGTGCGGCTCGAAGACAGCGTGTATCTTGGCAGCGGCGGAGACGTGCGCCGCACGCAGCAGATCGTTATGGCCGGTTCGGCCGGGTCAGAAGCATTGGCATTCAAATGGGCTCTGACAAAAATCAATTAGGCAAATCCCGCCCCGGCGGCGCCGAACCGTCGCGCGCGCCTGCGGCCGATGCCAACACGCTGATCGCGCTGTCGGCGCTGGATGCGCAGCCGTGGAAGAATGGCGGCGGCACCACCTACCAGATCGCGGTCGATCCGCCCGGTGCCGGCACAACCGGCTTCCGCTGGCGCATCAGCCGCGCGGTGATCGAAAAGGACGGGCCATTCTCGGCCTTCCCCAATGTCTCGCGCTGGATCACGCTGATCTCCGGTCCCGGCTTCACCATGGATTTTGCCGACGGCACCAGCTTCGAGGTGACCAAGCCGTTCATCGCCTACTGGTTCGATGGCGGCCTGGGCGTGACCTGCCGCCTGAAGGATGGCCGCCCGGCCACGGTGATCAATGTGATGGCGCAGAATGACGTGGTGATGCGCGTCAACGTTTCCGCCAACCGCGCCGCGCTGCCGACCTCGGGCCATGCCATCATCTCGGCGTTTGGCGCATCGGTGCGGCTGGACGACCGCCACGTGCTGACTGCGGCGGTCGATCGGCCTTTCTAGAATCAGCCCTTCAGGGCTTCGGCGACAAAGGGCTTGAGCGGCTGTTGCGGCCGCGGGCCGATATGGGCGATCACTTCGGCGGCGCAGAGCGAGCCGAGCCGGCCGGCGGCATGCAGGTCGAAATCATGGGTGAAGCCATAGAGGAAACCGGCCGCGTAAAGGTCGCCGGCACCGGTGGTGTCGATCACCTTCACGCCCTTCACGGCGTCGATGATATGCACCTCTTCGCCGGCCAGGATCACCGAGCCCTTTTCTGAGCGAGTGAGGGCGGCGACATCGACATGGTGGCGCACATGCTGCAGCGCCTGGTCGAAATCACCCACCTGGTACAGCGCGGTGATCTCGGCCTCGTTGGCGAACAGGATATCGATATGGTGTTCGACCAGATGACGGAACTCGTCGCGGTGGCGGTCGACGCAGAAGCTGTCGGACAGCGACATTGCCACCTTGCGGCCGGCATCATGCGCCAGCCGCATCGCCTTGCGCATGCCTTCCTTGGCCATCGGCTGGTCCCAGAGATAGCCTTCCAGATAGGTGATCTCGGCGGCATTCACGGCTGCCGGCTCGATATCGTCCGGCGTCAGGTCGATCGAGGCGCCGAGATAGGTGTTCATGGTGCGCTGCGCATCCGGCGTCACCATGATCAGGCAGCGCGCGGTCGAGGGTCCGTCGGTGGCCGGCGTGGTATCGTACTGCACGCCCATGGCCTTGATGTCGCGGGCAAACACATCGCCAAGTGTATCGTTGCGCACCCGGCCGATGAACTGCACGCTGCCGCCCAGCGCGGCCACGCCGGCTGCCGTGTTGGCCGCCGAACCGCCGGAGACCTCCACCGTTTCACCCATGGCACCGTATAGCTGCTCGGCCCGGCCGCCGTCGATCAGGGTCATGCCGCCCTTGGGCATGCCATGCTCGTCGAGGAAGGCATTGTCGACACGGGCCAGCACGTCGACGATGGCATTGCCGATGGCGAGCACGTTGTTACGAGCCGAAGAAGACTTTACGGGGGTCATTGGGCGCATTCCCGGAGCGGATGAATCTCGTTACTCTCTACCGGTTCGACAGAAGGAAGGCAAATATGGACGCGTTGATTAAGATGACCGCCCGCCAGGCCGTGGCAGCCCTCAGGGCCCGCGAGGTGACGCCGGGCGAGCTGATTGATGCCGCCGCGGCCCGGATTGCCCTGGTCGAACCCAAGATCAACGCCCTGCCCACGCTGTGCCTGGACCGTGCCCGGGCGCTGGCGGCCAAACTGGTGCCGCCCGATCCGGCGCCGCCGGGCTATCTCTACGGCCTGCCGATCGCCACCAAGGACCTGGTCGATGTGGCCGGCGTGCGCTCCACCCAGGGCAGCCGGGTGTTTGCCAACCATGTGCCCACCAAGTCCGGCTGGTCGGTGGAAAAGCTGGAAAGCAATGGCGCGCTGATCGTCGCCAAGTCCAACACGCCCGAATTCGGCGCCGGCTCGCAGACCTTCAACGATGTGTTTGGCACCACCACCAATCCCTGGAACACCGCCACCACGCCGGCGGGGTCGTCGGGCGGTGCCGCGGCGGCGCTGGCGGCCGGCGAGGTGTGGCTCGCCGATGGCTCCGACCTTGGCGGCAGCTTGCGCATCCCGGCCAGCTTCACCGGCGTGGTCGGCTTGCGCCCGTCGCCCGGTCGCGTTGCCTTCGGGCCGCGCGCCCTGCCGTTCGATGCCCTGTCGGTCTATGGCCCGATGGGCCGCACGGTGGGCGATACCGCGCTGATGCTGGATGCCATGAGCGGCCTCGATCCGCGCGACCCGCTCAGCCTGCCGGCACCCGAGCGCAGCTATGGTTCCGTGGTCGATCACGCCATGGTCACCGGCCGGCTGCCGAGCCGCTTTGCCGGCGGCTGCCGCATCGGCTGGACGCCCGATCTCGGCCTGTCGCCGGTCGATCCTGAAGTACTGGCCCTGTGCGAGGCGGCGGTGAAGCGCATCGCCAAGCTGGGTGCTGCCGTCAGCGAGGATGTGCCCGATTTCAGCGGCGCGGAGGAGTGTTTCCAGGCTCTGCGCGCCGCCAATTTCGCTGTCACGGTCTGGCCCAGGATCAAGGACAAGACCGACCTGGTGAAGCCGGAAGTGATCTGGAATGCCGAGAAGGGACTCAAGCTCACCGGCATCGAGAAAGCCGATGCGCTGCGCATCCAGGGCCAGATCTACAATCGCCTCGTTGCCTTCTTCGAGAAACACGATTTCCTGGTGCTGCCCACCTGCGTGGCGCCGCCCTTCGATCATCGCAAGCGCTATCTGGAAGAGGTCGCCGGCCGCAAGTTCGACACCTATATTTCCTGGCTGGTGCTCACCTTTGCCATCACCATCACCGGCACGCCGGCGATTTCGATTCCCTGCGGCTTTACCAAAAGTGGCCTGCCCGTCGGGCTGCAGATCGTGGCGCGGCCGCGCGGCGAAGCCGAACTGCTGGCGTTTTCGGCCCTGCTGGAAGCCGATTTCGGCCTCAGCGGCCAGGTACCCATCGATCCGCGAGACGGCACCGCATGATTGCACCGGCCTTCACGCGCGCCCTGGCGCAACTGCCAGATCCGGCCTTTCGCAGCGTTCTGATCAAGTCGCTGCTGGTCAGCGCCACGGTGTTCGTGCTGCTGGCCATCGGGCTCTGGGCCGGCCTGCTGGTGGCGCCTGAAACCGGCTATGGCTGGCTCGACTGGGTGATCGGCGCCCTGTCCAGCCTCGGTTTGCTGATTGGCATGATGCTGCTGTTTCCCGCCATCATGACCGCGGCGATCAGCCTTTTTCTGGATGACATCGCCGCGGCGGTCGAGGCGCGCTATTACCCCACCGATGCGCCGGGCCGCCCCGTGGCCACGGCCCCGGCACTATGGGCAGCACTGCGTTTCCTCGGCATCGTTCTTGTGGTCAATATCGCGCTGCTGCCGCTCTATGCCATCCTGCTGTTCTTCCCGCCGCTGCTGTATGGCCTGTCGCTGCTGGTGAACGGCTATCTGATCGGACGGGAATATTTCGAGGCGGTCGCGTTTCGCTATCAGCCCAGGCGTGAGGCTGATCTGCTGCGTCGCCGCCGGCGGGGCGATGTCTGGCTCTGCGGTGTGCTCATTGTCCTTCTGTTAACCATTCCGCTCGTAAATTTTCTCGTCCCGATTGTGGCAACTGCTTTCATGGTTCACGTCTACAAACGGTTGCGGACGACGGGTTGACCATCAATTCCGGCATTGCGGGTTGGCTGCCGGGTGGCGCATGTTGGGGACCAGAGGAGACCGTCCATGTTTGGTCGCAAGAAGCCGAGCACCGATAGTGCCGCGATGATGCCGCCGGCACCGCCTGCCCAAGGTGACTCTAAACCGGCTGAACTGACACCGATCGAACCGAAGCAGTCCGAACCGGCCCTCGCATTGGCCGCTGCTCCGGTCAAGGCGATTGATGATGAACTGCCGCCGATGCCGAGCCACCTGCGTGCCGTCGGCAAACCTGTTCTGCCCGCCACCGCCCCCGTTACAGCAACTGCAGGAGCCACCGTTATGGCCGAAGTTACCCCGCCGACCCCGACTTTCCGTCCCGAGATTGCCAAGCGCCCGGTCGATCTGGCCCCCAAGTCCGTGGTGCAGGCTGGCGGCTCTGCCGCGTCGACAGGCAAGACCGAACATCATGCCGAGCCCAAGGTGCTGCTGATCGGCCGCGAAATCAGCCTGACCGGCCAGATCACCGCCTGCGACAAGGTGGTGGTGGAAGGCCGCGTCGAGGCCCAGCTGAGCGAGAGCCGCTTTGTCGAGATCACCGAGACCGGGCAGTTCAAGGGCTCGGCCGAGGTGGATGAAGCCGAGATTCGTGGCCGCTTCGAGGGCCGCCTGAGCGTGCGCGGTCGCCTGCTGATCCGCGGCACCGGCAAGGTTTCGGGCGAGATCGCCTATGGCCAGGTCGAGATCGAATGCGGCGGCGAGATTTCCGGCACGGTGCAGACCGTGGCGGCGGGTGGCCGTCTGGCTTCGCCGGCGGCTGCCGAATAGTTGTCCTGATCGTATCGTTGCGTTTAAGCTGCGCGGCGTGAAAACGCCGCGCATTCTTTTTGCCCTGTCGCTGCTGCTCGCGCTTGCCGCCTGCGGCGGCCGGCCGGCCCCCACCACCACCGGCGTCATGCCGGGTGAGGAACTCGATCTTTCGCTGGTGCATCAAAGCCCCAACGAAGCACCGCGTCGCGCTGTCAGTGCCGATGTGGTGCGCAAGACCGAGGCTGAGGCGCGTGCCCTGTTCGGCACGCCCACCGCGCTGCGGCGCGAGCCGCCGGGCGAGGTCTGGCAGTACCAGTCCGAGCTGCCGCGCTGCACGCTGCTGCTGTTCCTCTATCCCGACGATGCTGCCGCGCGCCTGCGCGTCAGCCATGCCCAGGTGCTGAGCCGCGTGCGTGGCCAGACCGTGGATGACAGCGACTGCCTGGCCGCATTGCTGAAGACCACGCCGCCGCCGCCGCGGCCGATGTCCTAAGCCAGAAACTCTGCCCGGAATTTTTCATAGGTCAGCACGCGCAAATGCGGTGCGGTGATTGCGACATGGCCGATGAGGGCCTTGTCGTCTGTCACCAGGAGACCGGCGTGTTGTGCGGCCGTTGCGCCGATGATGGCATCGCGAGATGCATCCCACGGCATCTCTGGTGTCAAGACAGGCTGATCCTGCATGAGCAGGGACAGCAGCTGCTGGCGCCGGAGTCCATCGCGAATCTGGCTGATCTCGTCTTTCTGTATCTCGGTCGCGATAACATCCAGGCCGGCGGCCCTGATCCGCTCGGCATCGCCATGTTTCAGGATCGCGTCATAGGCGTTGCTGTCGAACATCACGCGCATGGTCACGCTTCGTCCGGCGCCTTGGTCTTGGGCTTGAAGCTGCAGTCGACAGCCACCACGCAGCGCCAGCAGTCGGGTTTGCGCGCCTTGCAGATATAGCGGCCATGCAGGATCAGCCAGTGATGGGCATGCTGGCGGTATTTCGCCGGCACCGCCTTTTCCAGCTTCAGCTCCACCTCCAGCGGGTTTTTTCCTTTCGCCATGCCGGTGCGGTTGCCAACCCGGAAGATATGGGTATCCACCGCAATCGTCGGTTCGCCCCACAGCACGTTCAGCACCACATTGGCGGTCTTGCGGCCTACGCCGGGCAGGGCCTGCAGCGCATCGCGGTCGCGTGGCACTTCGCCGCCGTGCTTGTCCACCAGGATCTGCGACAGGGCGATCACATTCCTGGCCTTGGCATTGAACAGCCCGATGGTCTTGATGTGCTGCTTCAGGCCGTCCTCGCCCAGTTTCAGCATCTCCGCAGGTGTGCTCACCGCCTTGAACAGGTTTTTTGTCGCCTTGTTGACGCCCACATCGGTGGCCTGGGCTGACAGCACCACGGCCACCAGCAGGGTATAGGCATTCACATAGTTCAGTTCGGTCTGCGGCGCGGGATTGGCGGCAGACAGCGTGGCGAAGAAATGCTCGATCTGGGCGGGTTTCATGGGGCTTGTCTGGCGGGGGCTGGTCAGTGATCTTTAGACCCTGATGAAAGCCTTAAGCAAGCTTGCCCTGCTGGCGCTCCTGCTCGCTGCGTCCGTGCCCGCCTCTGTGGCCATGGCACAGGAGCAATGCCGGCTGCCTTCGCGCATCACAGTCGCGCCCTGCCCGAACCAGGCGCGCGAGGAAGCGCGCGGCACCAAGGGCGATTTCGACCATTACATCCTGAGCTTCAGCTGGTCGCCGGCCTTCTGCGCTGGTCCGGCCGGCCGGCGCGCTACCCTGCAATGTCGCGACAACCAGTTCGGCTGGATCATCCACGGGCTGTGGCCGCAATATGCGCAGCCGCGGGCCGGCCAGCGCTGGCCGCAATATTGCGCAGCCGTGGCGCCGGTATCCGAGGCCGTGCTGCGCCGCCATCTGTGCAGCGCGCCCGATCCGCGGCTGATGCAATGCGAATGGGCCAAACATGGCAGTTGCAGCGATTTTGCCACGCCAGCCGAGTATTTCGCCGCTCAGGCCGGTGTCGCAACGCGGCTGACCCTGCCCGAACCGCAGCCGGGCCAGTCGGTGCAGGCCTTCACGGCCGCCGTTGTCGCTGCCAACGATGCCTCTCACGGGCATGATCGTCTTGAGCGCCGCCATCTGCGGGTCATCGGCGGCCCCGACGGCATTCGCGAACTGCGCATCTGCCTGGAACGCGATCTGGTGCGCTACCGCGCCTGCTGATGTCTTCTATTCAAAAACTACAGGGGGAATAAAACAGTACGCTATACCCTCGTAGCTATTGTTAAGCCCGCCTGCTTCCTGTGAAATCACTCCCGCAACCGTATGTTGCGGGAGGAAACCAGAATGTTGAAGCGCTCGATCGCGGCGCGGCTTATTGCCGCCATGCTCGGAATCACCTTTGCCGCCATCGCGGTCATCGCCGGCTACATGTTCATCAAGCAGGTGAGCACCGCCGAGGGCGACCTGCGCGACGACCTGCTGGCGAATTACGCCGCCGTGCTGGAGGCGATCGATTTCGAAGGCCGCACGGCATCGAGTGTCAGCAGTGCTCTGAGCGGCCTGCGCGCCCTGCAGGAAGCGGTGGCAAGTGGCGATCGCGCTGCCGGTCTGGCCCTGCTGGCCGAGCCGATGAAGACGGTGCGTGAGCGCGAGGGCATTGGTCTCATCACCGTTCAGACACCCACCGGCGTGGCTTTCCTGCGCGCCCATTCGCCGGCCAACTTCGGCGACAACGTGCTGAGCCGGCGCCAGACGGTGAAGCAGGCCATCGACACGGGCAAGGCCCATACCGGCATCGAACCGGGCCGCGAAACACTCAGTCTGTTCTCGTCGCATCCGCTGCGCCTGGATGGCAAGCTGATCGGTGTGGTCGATACCGGCATCGCGTTGGGTGAGGAATTCCTGCAGCGCATGAAGCGCCGGCTCAATGTTGAACTCACCATTCACCTGTTGGCGGATGACAAGCTCAGCGTCTATTCCAGCACCTTTGCCGAAAAGACCACCATAGGCGAGGCCGAATACCGTGCCGCGCTGAATGGCGAAACCGTGCTGCGCCATACCCGGCTGAAGGGCCGCGACAGTGCCACGCTGGCCATGCCACTGAAGAACTTCTCCGGCAAGCCGATTGCTGTGGTCGAAATCGTTGCCGACCGCGAGAAACAGGCCGCGGAACAGCGCCGGGAATTACTGATCCTGTCGCTGCTGGCCCTGGTCACACTGATCGCCACCGGTGTCGTGGCTGTGGTCTTGTCGCGCGGCCTGGTTCGGCCGATTGCGGCCATGACGGGCGCCATGCAGACGCTGGCTGCGGGCAACCTGGACAGCGAGATTCCGGCACGGGATCGCGTCGATGAACTGGGCGCTATGGCAAAAGCCGTGCAGGTATTCCGCGAGCAGGCGATGGATAACCGTCGCATGGCGGCCGAACGCGCCAGCCAGCGCCAGGCCTTCGAGGAACAACGCCAGGCCCAGGAGGCCGAACTGGATCGCTCGATCGGCACTATTGTCGCCGCGGCCGCCGAAGGCGACATGAGCGCGCGCATCGCCGTCGATAACATGCAGGGCGTGATGCGACGTCTGGGTGATGGCGTCAACACGCTGGTCGCCACCACCGATACAGCGCTGAAGGAGCTTGGCCGGGTGCTTGCGCGCTTGGCGGATGGCGATCTCAGCGGTCGCGTCGAAGGCAGGTATGCCGGCGTGTTCGCCGAACTGCAGCAGGCCACCAATCGCATGGCCGAGCGGATCAGCGAAGTGGTGCGCGGCCTGTCGGAGAATGCGGAAGCGGTGAATGCCGCGGCGGCGGAAATCTCCACCGGCAGTCAGGATCTGGCCAGCCGTACGGAATCGCAGGCCGCTTCGATTGAGGAAACCGCGGCGTCGATGCATGAAATCACCACCACCGTGAAACAGAATGCGGATAACGCCCAGGCCGCCAACCAGCTGGCGGTTGTTGCGCGTGACACGGCACAAAAGGGCGGCAGCGTGGTGGCCGAGGCGGTTACCGCCGTGACGCAGATCGAGGACAGTGCCCGCAAGATCGCCGATATCGTCGGCCTGATCGACGAGATCGCCTTCCAGACCAACCTGCTCGCGCTCAATGCCAGCGTGGAGGCCGCCCGTGCCGGCGAAGCCGGCAAGGGCTTTGCGGTGGTGGCGCAGGAAGTGCGGGCGCTCGCCCAGCGCTCGGCCAATGCCTCGAAAGACATCAAGGCGCTGATCCAGGCCTCCAATGCCCAGGTCAAGACCGGCGCCAGCCTGGTCAACCAGACCGGCGGGTCGCTCACCGAGATTGTCGGTGCCATCAAGAAGGTGGCGGATATCGTGGCGGAGATTGCGGCAGCGTCACGCGAACAGGCGACCGGCCTGGAACAGGTCAACACCGCCGTGGGCAGCATGGACGAAATGACCCAGCGCAATGGTGCCCTGGTGGAGGAAACCTCGGCCTCGGCCCAGGCGCTCGCCGGTCAGGCCCGGCAGCTGGCACAGCTGGTCGGCTTCTTCCGGCTTTAACCCAATCTGCACCCGTAGAAGGTGTCCGTCTGCTGGTCCGGACCTGAAAACAGGCTGGCTCGGCGGGGTTGGGCCCTGTTTGGATTTCTAAGTTATTGATTCTTAATGCTTGGAGCTCAGTCAATTCTGATAGAATCTGACATGGATTCATGCAACCTAAATCGCTACTGTTGCTCTATTGAGCGATAGAATCAGTCAAGGGTAGTGTTTTGACTCAGACGGTGGAGACTGCCAGATTGCGGCGCGAAACATTGCGCCTGCTGGCCCAGGTCGAAAAGCAGGGCCTCGATATCGCCGAGGCCTATCGCCACGGCTATGAAATTTCCGCCCAGTTCACCGATTTCAAGCGCTTCATCGAAAAGGTCGACCATTTCTACGTCTTCATCGACCTGGTCGAGGAACGGTTGCCGGGTTTTGACGGCGACAAGCGCCAGTCGCTGACCCGTCATCTCGCCGACATCCGCTGGCGCATCACCATTGTCGAGGTCGATACCACGCAGATTTTCCTGGTGCGCATCGGCGAGACGCGTAAGCCCTGGCCGCTGGGCAGCCGCGAATTCCTGCAGCGCCGGCTCAGCCGCCTGGGCGATATTGCCGACTATTACGACCAGTTCGGCGAGCGCTATCAGCTGACGCCGTTGAGTGATGTGATGTTGCGCGCCGTGGAAAACCTGCTGAAGGCGCAGATCGAACTGGCGCCGGCACTGGCCGATTTCTCTGATTATGCGGCCAGCTACATGGTGCCGACCGGCGATGCGGTGCGACCGCAAGATATGGCCCTGCGCCTGGATCGCGGCGGCAGGCGTCGTGCGCCGCAGCCCAAGGCGCCGCCACGACTTCCTCCGCCGCCATTCCGCGTGCGCGAGATGGAAGGGCGCTTTTATGCGGAGCGCGACGGCATCGTCGCGGTGAGCGAAGTGTGCCGCAATGCCAATTTCTCGCTCGATCAGCTGGCCAGCCGCATGGGCGTCAGCCGGCCGACACTGGTATTGATGCTGAACGGCAGCGATCCGATGACGCGGCCGATGATGGAGCAATTGCAGTCTTTCCTCGACAAGAACGGCCATATCTGACGGCAATCGCGTGTCTGACACCTGCGAGCATCTGGCCTACGAGATCGATGCGGCGACGCGGATCATCACCGTCGTCTATATTGGTGCGTTAACGGATGATGAGATTGTTGCCTTCTATGCCAAACTGGTCGAGCAGCACACCGATGCACCGACCTATGATTATCTGATCGACATGCGCTACACCGACTGGCTGGCAACGCCTGATGCGATTGCCGGGATCGATGCTGTGTACAGCCGCATCGGTTCGGATTATCGACGGCATGTCGCCATTGTGCGCAAGAATGCGGTGACAACCAACAAGCTGCAGGAAAATGTGCTGCGCCAGGGTCTGAAAGACCGCGTTATCCGCTATTTCACCGATATAACGCTGGCGCGGAGCTGGCTGATGGAACGCGAGCGCTAACTTCGACACTGCAGCAGGCGGCACCCGCCCGCGCTGTGGTCATGCAAGGCATTACCATTTGGACACTCTAGCCGGAAAGTAATATCGGCCGCGGGGTTTGTTCTCTACTCTAGGGCCACGGCGATCCGCCGCGACGGGAGGTCTGCCATGCAGGCGACCACAAGCAAGGTTTCTGGCCGCGATGCAGCCCTGGCGATGATCGCGCAGGTCGAGCGTCAGGCCACCGGTATTTCCAAACGCTATGCTGGCGGCACCGGCATCACCGACCGCTATGCCGATTTCCAGACCTTCATCGGTCAGCTGGGTGAATTCCAGCTGTTCATCGACATGGTGGAAAACCGGCTGGGGGCGTTCGAGCCGGAGAAGCAGGTGGCCCAGGCCAAAAACCTGGCGGTCATCCGCTGGGGCATGCTGCAGATGGAAGTCGAGGCGAGCAGCATTTTTCTCGATCGCATGATCGCCAGTGGCAAGCCATGGCCGATGGGCAGCCAGCCCTTCCTGCGTCGTCGCCTGTCGCGGCTCGACGATATCAGCAGCTTCCACACCGACCATGTCACGCAATATCAGCTGACGGCACCCAATGCGGCGATGATGCAGAAGATCCGCGACCAGATCGGTCAGCAGATCGACAGCAGCCTGGCCCTGAACGATTTCAGCATCGCGTCCGCGCCATCGGCATTCACGCCGGCACCACTGCAGGCCGAGCCGGTGCGCCGCCCTGCGCCCAAGCCCAAGGCGCCGCCACCGCCGGTAGCCAAGCGCGTGATGCGCCTGCAGGTGCGTGAGGCTGACGGCTACAGCTATATCGCGGAAGACGGCCTGGCGGTGATCACCGAAGCCTGCAAGGTGGCGAATACCAGCATTGACGAATTCGCCAAGGCACTGGAACTCAGCCGGCCCGGCCTGGTGCTGATCCTGAACGGCCGCGACCCGTGCAGCACGGCCTTGCTGAAAACCCTGCGCCGCCTGGTGGTGCGTGCTGGCGGCGTGGTCTAGGGCTCAGAACTCGACGTCGAGTTCGTCCAACTCGTCGGGCTCGGCTTTTGCGGCATCGATCCAGTCCTGGATGATCGGCCAGGCCATCACGGTCTGGCAGTAGGCGGCACAGGCCGGATCCAGCTTCACATCATAGGTGAGGAAGCGCGAGCAGACCGGCGCATACATCGCATCGGCCACCGTGGGCTTGGGGCCAAACAGCCACGGGCCGTTATAGGCGGTGAAGCAGTCGCGCCAGATCGACACCACGCGGTCGATATCGGCCTGGGCGCCGGCCCAGACCTTGAAGCCCGGATAATGCGCTTTCAGATTCATCGGCAGTGCCGAGCGCAGATTGGCGAAGCCCGAATGCATCTCGCCCGAGATCGAGCGGCAATGCGAGCGCTGCGCCATGTCGGTGGGCAGCAGATGTGCCTCGGGGAAGATTTCCCCCAGGTAAGCCGCAATCGCCAGCGTATCCCAGACCGAGACCGCGCCATGGGTCAGCCGTGGCACCAGGAAGCTGGGCGACAGCAGCAGCAGCTCGGCCCGGGTCGAGGGGTCGTCGCTGGAGAGCAGGGTTTCCTGGAAGTCCAGCCCGGCCATGCGGCAGAGCAGCCAGCCGCGCAGCGACCAGGATGAGTAATTCTTGCTGCTGATGGTGAGTGTGGCCTTCATTCGCCGGCGTCCCCCATAGGTCCCCAGACTTTAGTCTGCTACATATATCTCGCATTGCAGCACAAACTGCATTAGCTTTTTTAGTGATAAGGCGGCGGGCCGGCATTTTCGCACTCCAGGGGGAGGGCGGGCCTCCAGCCGGGACCAGCCAAGACGAACGCTCCAGCTTCAGAACACGCCAGCCCAGAACACGCCAGCCCAAAACGCTCCAGCAATGGCCCTCGCCGCTCATAATTCATGATGTATCTGGCCTACCAGACCCAAGCCAACCTGATGGCGCCCCTGCGGGCGCTGGCCGAACAGGCCTTGCCCGGCCTGCAGCAGGCCGCCGGCAGCAACCCGTTCCTGCGCGGTTTTGCCGCGGCCACCGAGATGGTGGCCCGCGCCGGCCTCAGCCATGGCCGCCCGCCCTATCACATCGACAGCGTGCGGGTCGGCAACCGCGATGTGCCGGTGGTGGAAGAGCCGGCGCATGTGACGCCGTTCGGCACCCTGCTGCATTTCCGCAAGGATCTCGACGAGGCGGCCCAGGCGCGGATCGGCGTGCAGCCGCGCGTGCTGGTGATCGCGCCGCTGTCGGGCCATTTCGCCACCCTGCTGCGCGACACCGTGGCCACCATGCTGCCGGATCACGATGTCTATATCACCGACTGGCACAATGCCCGCGATGTGCCGCTCAGCGCCGGCCGCTTCGGCTTCGAGGATTATGTCGACCACCTGATCAGGTTCCTCGAGGTGATCGGCCCCGGCGCCCATATGGTGGCGGTGTGCCAGCCCTGTGTGCAGGCGCTGACCGCGGCCGCCGTGATGGCGGAAGAGAAGAACAAGGCCGTGCCGCGCTCGATGACGCTGATGGCCGGCCCGATCGACACGCGGATGAATCCGACCAAGGTGAACGAGCTGGCCAAGGAACATCCGATCACGTGGTTCCGCGAGAAGCTGATCGCCACCGTGCCGCCCGGCCTGCCCGGCGTCGGCCGCCGCGTCTATCCCGGCTTCATCCAGCTCACGGCTTTCATGAGCATGAACATGGACCGCCATGTGAAGGCGCATGTCGAGCTGTTCCAGAATCTGTGGAAGGGCGAGATCGAGCAGGCGACCAAGACCAAGGATTTCTACGACGAGTATTTCGCCGTGCTGGACCTGGATGCCGATTTCTATCTCGAAACCGTGGAATGGGTGTTCCAGCAGCACCGGCTGGCCACCGGCGAGCTGATGCATCGCGGCAAGCTGGTGAATCCCAAGCTGATCAAGAAAACCGCTCTCCTCACCGTGGAAGGCGAGCGCGACGATATCTGCGCCATCGGCCAGACCGTGGCGGCGCATGACCTGTGCACCGGCATCAAGCCCTATATGAAGCGGCACCATCTGCAGGCCGGCGTCGGCCATTACGGCGTGTTCAGCGGCAAGCGCTGGAACAGCCAGATCTACCCGCTGGTGAAAAACACCATTCTGGCGATGGAATAAGCCGCCCGCGGCGGTGCGTTTTCCGACAAGCGATTGATTTGACAATACAAGTTGGCGCCGATGTGGCGCCGAGCACGGCCGATTCACGGCCAGGGCGATCCCAGTGCAGGCCAAGGGAAGCCCATTGGGTGCCAAGTGAGGCCCATTCGATCCCATTCGATCCAATGCGATCCCGTTCGATCCGGTTGGAGCGAGGATTGCGACGACAGATTCACGATGGGCAACAGCGGCAACCTTTCGATATGAGGGCCGCGTGCCGTGTATCAAGCCGGGGCCGCGGCGTAGCGCCCAGTCGTGGCAATTGCGCCACAGCCTGCAATCGTCTCGCAGCCGCAAATATCCCGCCGCACACGGTGTTTCCGCCACCCCATATCCGAATATCAACCTGACGTTCCAGCCGCGGTTTCGGCATAAGCTGGCCTCCCAATCGCTGTTCAGGACGGCCAATGATCATCGAGGCCAATCCGGTGCTGAAGGCGGCGCGCGACTTCTGGCGCACCCTGCCGCAACCGGTCAACATTCCCGATATCCGCCTGCTGGATGTGACCACGATTCCGCGTGTCATCCTGCCGCATCTGCTGATCGCCGAGACCACGCGCGGCAATTTCGATCTCAGCCGCCTGAAACTCTGTGGCGTCGAGATCGCGCGCTGGTTCCGCGAGATGCCCGAAGGCATGGATGCCAAAAGCTTCGGCGCGCTCACCGACACCACCTATATGAAGCATATGCGCGACCTGCTGGCCGAGCTGATCCAGCGCCGTAAGCCGCTCTATTGCCGCAGCGTCTACACCCTGCCGGGCCTCACCGATGGCGATCCGGAGAATGTCGTCACCGCCGAACGCCTGGTGATGCCGATGGCCGATGGCGCCACCGCGGTGGAATGCGTCATCGTGGTCGAGACCCTGCGCGCCACCGATGATCGCGCCGGCCCGATCCGCATGCTGCCGCCCGCGCCGGGCATCAAGGTGGAGCACGATCCTTTCGAGGTCGTCTAGCCGTGTCTGCGGGCATCGACATCATGGTGGCGCCGGATGCGGTGCTGCCTGCACCGGCCCTGCCATTGCTGCAGCACTGGCGCGCGCTATGTGGCGATGATCTGCTGCCCGATCTACATGCGATGGCGCCGGCGAAGGTGCCGCCCGCCCTGCTGCCCTGGACGATGACCTTCCGGCGTGATGCTGACCGCAATCTCACCTATGGCGTGGTGGGCGAGGAACTGGCTTTCCTGTTTCGTGGCAATCCGCGCGGCGGCATGGTGTTGAACTACGCCACGCCCGAGGTGCGGGCGGCGCGCTATGCAGTGATTCACCGTGCCCTGGATGAGGGTATTCCGGTCTGGTACACCGCACGGCTATTGTTTGAAAGCGGCGCGGCCGATATTGGCCGCCTTGGTCTGCCGACCCGCACCGAGGCCGGCGCGGCGTTGCTGCTGATCTATATTCCCCTGACGCCGCTGCCCGAGATGACGCAGCGGCGGCAACATTTTGGCGAGGGCCCCAGCGCAACCGTCTGGCTCGGTCGCAAGCCAGCCGCGTAATGTGCTGTCGGCCGCGGCTTTTCCCCGCCGGCCAAATGCTTACACTGGTGCCCGGGATGAAATGCCGGGAGCGCCGCGCCGATGTCGATTGCAAACCAGGCCTATATCGCCGGCGCCTTTGAACACCCCACCCGCAAGGCCACCGATCTCTCGCTGGCGCAGCTGCATGCCGAAGTGGCCAAGGGCGCCCTGGACGATGCTGGCCTGAGCAAAGACGATGTCGACGGCTATTTCTGCGCCGGCGATGCACCCGGTCTCGGCCCGCTCAGCATGGCCGACTATATGGGGCTGAAGCTGCGCCATGTCGATTCCACCGATACCGGCGGCTCGTCCTACCTGGTTCATGTTTCGCATGCCGCCCAGGCGATTGCGGCGGGCAAATGCAATGTCGCGCTGATCACGCTGGCCGGCCGGCCGCGCAGCGAGGGCATGGCCACCGGCACGGCGCCGCGCGTATGGAATGCCGCCGCCCCCGATGTGCCGTTCGAGCATTTTTATAATCCCACCGTGGTGAACATGTATGCCATGTGCGCCATGCGCCACATGCACGACTATGGCACCACGGCCGAACAGCTCGCCTGGATCAAGGTGGCGGCGTCGCAGCATGCACAGTGGAATCCGCAGGCCATGCTGCGCGAGGTGGTGACGGTGGAAGATGTGGTCAACTCGCCAATGATCGCCGATCCGCTGCACCGGCTGGATTGCTGCGTGATCAGCGATGGCGGCGGCGCGCTGGTGGTGGTGCGGCCCGAGATCGCCCGCCGGCTGAAACGGCCGCGCGTGCGCCTGCGCGGTGCCGGCGAGGCGCCCAAGCACCAGATGGGCGGCAAGATCGATCTCACCTATTCCGGCGCGCGCTGGTCCGGCCCGGCGGCCTTCGCCGAAGCCGGCATCACGCCGGCCGATATCAAATACGCCTCGATCTACGACAGCTTCACCATCACCGTGCTGATGCAGCTGGAAGACTTGGGCTTCTGCGCCAAGGGCGACGGCGGAAAATTCGTCGCCGATGGCAACCTGATCGCCAACCAGGGCCGGCTGGCCTTCAACACCGATGGCGGCGGGTTGTGCAACAATCACCCCGCCAATCGCGGCGGCGTCACCAAGGTGATTGAAGCGGTGCGCCAGCTGCGCGGCGAAGCCAATGCGCCGGTGCAGGTGAAGAACTGCAACCTCGCCGTGGTGTCCGGCATCGGCGGCCAGCTCGGCAGCCGCCATGGCGGCGCTACCATCATCCTGGAACGGGAGTAACTGCCATGTATCTCAATCCCCGCAAGGCCCCCGTCCCCGCCGCCACGCC
>NZ_CALRUC010000071.1:0-21933 GCF_943371255.1 Ferrovibrio terrae
CTGCAGCAGCCGATCCGCGGCGCGCCGACCGCCATCGGCGGTCGCGTCTTCGTCATCACCTACGACAACCAGATGCATGCGCTCGATATCGAGCGCGGTGAAGTGCAGTGGACCCATACCGGCATCGTCGAGCCGGCCGGCTTCCTCGGCGCCGCCAATCCGGCGGCCGAGGGCAACATCGTGGTGGTGCCGTATTCGTCCGGCGAGCTGCTGGCCCTGCGTGCCGATACCGGTGTGGTTGCCTGGGGCGAACAGCTGGTGCGTGCCAGCGGCCGCGTCAGCCAGGCCGGCGCTCTCAACGACATCAACGGTCGTCCGGTGATCGATCGTGGCCGCGTCTATGCGGTCAGCCAGTCGGGCCGCTTCGTCGCCATCGACCTGCGCACCGGCGAGCGGGTCTGGGAGCGCGTGATCGCCAGCATCCAGACGCCCTGGGTGGCCGGCGACTACATCTATGCCATCACGGTGGATGCCGAGATCATTTGCCTGTCGCGCCGCGACGGCAAGGTGAAGTGGATCCGCCAGCTGCGCCGCTATCTCGATCCCAAAGCCAAGACCAACAAGGGTGTCATCACCTGGTGGGGCCCGGTGCTGGCCGGCGACCGCCTGCTGGTGGCCTCCACCGACGAGCGCATGCTGGCGATCTCGCCCTATACCGGCGATCTGATCGGCCAGATCGAGCTGTCTGACAAGGCAGCCATGCCGCCGGTAGTTGCCGATGGCACGGTTTATATCGTGACGGAAGACGCGCGCCTCACAGCGCTGCGCTGAACGGAAGGTCATGTCAGCCAAAGTAGCTATCGTCGGCCGGCCCAATGTCGGTAAATCGACGCTGTTCAATCGTCTGGTCGGCAGGCGCGTCGCCATCGTCGACGACACGCCGGGCGTCACGCGCGACCGGCGCGAGGGTGCGGCGCATCTGGGCGATCTGGAATTCACCGCCATTGACACCGCCGGCCTGGAAGACTCCGACGTCGACAGCATGACCGGCCGCATGCGGCTGCAGACCGAGGCGGCTGTGCGCGAGGCCGATGCGGTGCTGTTCGTCATCGACGGCCGCGCCGGCGTCACCCCGGTCGACAAGCATTTCGCCAACTGGCTGCGCAAGCAGAAGACTCCGGTGCTGCTGCTCGCCAACAAATGCGAGGGCGGTGCGGGCAAGACCGGCGTGGGCGAGGCCTATGGGCTGGGCTTTGGTGATCCGCTGCCGGTTTCGGCCGAGCATGGCGAAGGCATGTATGATCTCGCCGTCGCACTGATCGAGCATATCGGCGGTCGCGTCGATGGCGCGCTGGGCGATGAGGGCGACGAACTGGAACCGGTCGAGGTCGATATCGATCTCGACCCCGAGAACGAGGCGCCGCTGCCCGACGATCCGGCGCGGCCGATCCAGCTTGCCATCGTTGGCCGGCCCAATGCCGGCAAGTCGACGCTGGTGAACGCGCTGATCGGCAGCGACCGCCTGCTGACCGGCCCGGAGCCGGGGCTGACGCGCGATGCCATCGCCATCCAGTGGGAATACGAGGGTCGCAGCGTCAAGCTGGTCGATACCGCCGGCATGCGGCGCAAGGCGCGCGTCGAGCAGAAGCTGGAAAAGCTGTCGGTGGCCGACTCACTTCGCACCATCCGCATGGCCCAGGTCGTCGTGCTGGTGATCGATGGCGTGCTCGGCTTCGACAAGCAGGATCTCACCATCGCCGACCACGTGCTGCAGGAAGGCCGCGCACTGGTGCTGGCGGTGAACAAATGGGACGCCGTCGAGGATCGCGCGCTGGCGCTGAAAGAGATCGAGGACCGGCTGGAACGCTCGCTGCCGCAGGCGCGCGGTGTTCCGGTCGTGACGCTCTCTGCATTGACAGGTCGCCATCTCGACCGCCTGCTGCCCGCCGTGATGCTGCAATACCAGCGCTGGACCCGCCGCATCCCCACCGCGCAGCTCAACCGCTGGCTCGAAGAGATGACCCAGCGCAACGCGCCGCCGCTGGCCGGCGGGCGCAGCGTGCGCATCCGTTATGCCACCCAGGTCAAGGCAAGGCCGCCGACGATTGCGCTGTTTGCGCCGCGCGCCGAATACATCCCGGAATCCTACCTGCGCTACCTGATCAGCGGCCTGCGCGAGGTGTTCGACCTGCATGGCGTGCCGGTGCGCATGCATCTGCGCAAGGGCAAGAATCCCTACGTGGACAAGGACGACGACTAATCCCGCTCACGCGAGCAGCAGTCCGGCCCAGGCGGCGACCGCCACCAGCACCAGGCCGGGGATCACCCGCAACGCATAAGCCCTGCCGCCGCCGACCCAGGCGAAGACCGCCTTGCTCAGTGCATTGGCGGTGAAGCCGGCCAGGATCGGCACTGCAGCCGCCTGAGCGTCCAACTGCAGCGATGCCACCGAAATTGCGGCAGCATGCGCATCGGCAAAGCCGGCGAGAGTCGCAGCGGCCAGCACGCCGGCACTACCGTAGAAATGCTGCAGCGCTGCCGATGCCAGCAGGATGACGGCTAGCATGGTGGCGAAGACCAGCGCGCCGGTCAGCCGGAAGGCACGGCCCGGTTTCTCGTCGCTGTCTTGCGCCTGGTGGAGCGCGGAGATGGTGAAGGCTGCACCATAGGCGATCGCCACCAGCCCGGCGAAGATCAGGGGCAGGGTCAGATGCTGCAGCACCGGCAGGTTGGTGGCAGCCAGTACCAGCGCCAGCTGCAGCACGGTCGCCACCGTGGACAGGACGGCGCCGGCCACCGCGCCCGCGACCGGGGCGTTGCGGGTGGCGGCATTTTTCGCGCGATGGCCCATGGCGCCGATGGTAGCGGTGCTGGAAATGAAGCCGCCAGCAAAGCCTGCCAGTGGCAGGCCGTAGCGCACCCCCAGCACGCGGACTGCAATATGGCCGATGCCGCCGATGGCCATCACCAGGATCACCACGATCCAGATTTTGGCCGGGTTGAATGCTTCGAATGGCCCCATCGCGCGGTCAGGCAGCAGTGGCAGGATCACCAGCGTCGCGCCGGCAAACATCAAGGCATCGCGCAGTTCCGCCTCGGTCAGCGCATGACGCACGAAGGCATGCATCGGCGTGCGTGCTGCCAGCAGCACGGCGACGGTCACGCCGATGCCGGCGGCAAGGGCCGGCTGCTGCATGCACAGACCACCGAGCAATGGGGTCAGCACCAGGGCGATTTCGGAAGTCAGGCCCGGGTCGTGATCCGGATTGGTGGCGGCGCGCTGATAGGCGAGGGCACAAAGCACGGCCGTGCCGGCAACAACAATGCCGAGCAGCGGCATGCCGCCGACACTCTGCGCGGCGGCACCGGCCAGTGCAGCGAGGCTGAATGTACGGATGCCGGCAGACGCTCGTGCCGGGCCATCCCCCTTGCGGCGTTCGCGCTCGGCGCCGATCAGCAGGCCGATCCCCAGGGCAGCGGCAAAGTTGATGATGACCGGATCGATCATGGCGCTCCTCGCAGACGGTCAATCTAGCCTGCATGGCTGGCGCAGGCGAGCGTGGCAGTTGACAGTGCGACGCACTCCGTCGAGCCTTCTGTCGATGCAAGGGAGACCACCGCCATGATGCTCGACTGGAACGACTACCGCCGCCAGCTCAAATCCGCCACCGGTGAACTGAACCGGCTCAGCCCCGGCACCATCCAGGGCTACCAGGGCCTGGCCACCGCCCATAAAGAGGGGGGCCGGCTCGATGCCAAGACGCGCGAGCTGATGGCGATCGCGGTCGCCGTGGCGCTGCGCTGCGACGGCTGCATCGCGGTGCATACCGATGCCGCGATCCGCCATGGCGCCGCCAAGGAAGAGATCGCCGAGGCGCTGAATGTCGCCATCACCATCAGTGCCGGTGCCGCGCTGGTCTATTCCAACCGCGTGCTGGACGCCTATGCGGTGCATCCCAGCAACCAGCCCCCGGCAAGCTGATTGACAGCCGGCGGAGTCTCGCCGGACACTGGCCGACATGGGCGACCGCTTTTTTGATCTTCGTCATCCCAACCTGGAGTTCATGCTCCGGCGTGCCGATGGCCTGCTGCCCGGCGCGTTCGATAGCCCGTGCGCCGGCATGGGCCATAACGGCGGCCCGCCGCTGCTCGACATGTCGTGGAGCGCCTGGACCTGGCGCAAGGCGGTGCAGAAGGCCTGGGTAACGCCGCCGCGCGAGGTGGCGCTGCGCCGGCTGCAGCGCGCCGAACGGCTGGGGCTGAGCTACCGCGATTACACCGCCGTGCTGCTCGATAGTGGCACCAATCTTTCCACCGCGGTGCTGCCGCTGCATCACCTGCTGGCGGCGGACGGCGCCGGTTATCATCCGGCGGTGGCAGCAGCCGTGCGCCGCTTCGAAGGCCGCCTGCTGCTGGTGCTGGACGAGATGATGCTCGCCGCACGCACGCCGGCGGCGCGCCAGCGCCTGCTGGTGCAGCTCAACGCCGATTTCGACGGGCGTATCGCGGCGATCCTGGCGCTGCCGTTCAGGCTGAGCGAGAGCGATGCGGCGCGCGCCCAGCGTCTGCGGCGCGTGCTGAGACAGCATAACGCGCCGCGCCAGGAATGCTTCTGGCTCGGCAGCACCCCGGCCGAGGCGGCACTGGCCCAACAGGCCGGGCTCGGCTGGTTCAAACCGGTTTCGCAATGGTTTCTTGAAAAGGATACGGCATGAGCCTGCTCGGCACGGTGATGACGGCGCTGGTGGCGCTGCTGCATGTCTGGATCCTGGTGCTGGAGATGGTGCTCTGGACCAGGCCGGCCGGCCTGCGCGCCTTCCGCAACACGCCCGAGAAGGCGCGCGACACCGCCGTGCTCGCCGCCAACCAGGGGCTCTACAACGGCTTCCTCGCCGCCGGCCTGGCGTTTGGCCTGCTCTATCCGGCCGAGCCCGCCGCGCTGCATATCAAGAGCTTCTTCCTCGCCTGCATCATGGTGGCGGGTGTCTATGGCGCGGCCACGGCGGCGCGCAAGATCCTCTATATCCAGACGGTGCCCGCCGCCATCGCGCTGGCACTGCTCTGGCTCGCCTAGTCGGCGGCCACTGAAAAATCTTCCGGCGCGCGGCCGGCGCGCTGCTGCGCCTGCATCTGGCGGAAGGCGGCTTCGACATGGCGGGTGAAGCGCGGCGTGTCGAACAGCGGGGCCGTATCGCGCTGTGCCGCCAGCTTCGCCTTGATCATGGCCAGTTCTGACGGATGCGTGGCCAGCCGCAGGGCGAGCGTTTCATACGCTTCCAGGCTGCCGGCGATCAGCTCCGGCAGGCCGATGGCACCGAGCAGGCTGGCGCCGACGCGGCTGGCGAAGCTCTCGCCCGGCCGGGTCAGTACCGGCAGCCCGGCCCAGAGCGCGTCGCTCGCCGTTGTATGCGCGTTGTAATGCAGCGTATCGAGGAAGAGATCGGCCAGCCGGTGCCGTGCCAGATGCTGCGGCAACGGCAGCGGCGCGGCAAACACCAGCCGCGCCGGGTCGATGCCATAGCCCTGCGCCGCCTTGCGCAGGTTGCCCATGGTGCTCTCATGGCTGGCGAACAGCCACAGCACGCTGCCCGGCACGGCGTGCAGCAGCCGCATCCACAGGGCAAAGACATCAGGCGTGATCTTGAAGCTGTTGTTGAAGCAGCAGAACACGAAACCCTCTGCCGGCAGCCCGGCCTGCTGCCGTGTCGGTGTCTCGCTGGCGATGACACGCTTGCGATCGTTGGCCTGGTAGCTGTGCGGCAGGCGCACGACCGCCTCGCTGTAATGCGGGCGCTGCTGCTGCGGCACCGTCACGGCATCGGCCAGCAGATAGTCGATCCAGGCTGCACCCATGCTGCCGGGATAGCCGATATAGCTGACCTGCAGCGGCGCGGCGCGATGGGCGAAAATGCCGGGTCGTGCTTCCTGCGTGAAGCCTTTCAGGTCGATGGCGATGTCGATCTCATGCTGCCGCGCCAGCGTGGCGGCGGCCGCGTCGTCCAGTGCGCCGATCTCGATGAAGTGGTCGAAGCCGGCGCGCAGGCGTTGGCGCATCGCGTCCTGGCTCTGTGGCCCGTAGGAAAAGGCGAAGACCTCGAAGGTGCTGCGGTCATGCAGCTCGAACAGTTCGGCCATCAACCAGGCGGTGGCATGACCATGCAGATCGGCGGAGAAATAGCCGAGCCGGATGCGGTCATGGCCGGTATAAGCCGGCAGGGCTTGCGCCGGCTGCGGCCAGCCGCTGCGCGCGTGCAGCGCGGCGCAGGCCAGCTGCTGCGCCGGTGTCGCCGGCGTGGCCAGCAGGGTGAGCGGCGTGGCGGCGGCTTTGCCGGCCGCGATCTGCTGCAGCACATCGCCGGTCTCCTGCTCCAGCCCATCCCAGTGGCAGAGCTGCATGCGGGACTGCAGCCGGCGGCCGGCGAGACCGGGCAGGGCGGGGCGCAGCCGCAGCGCCGCCGTGTAGTCTGCCAGCGCCGCATCGAAATGCTGCAGGTCGTGGTGCGCATGGCCGCGATTGGCATGCGCTTCGGCGAAGCCCGGCCTGAGGCCGAGGGCGCGGTCATAGGCCGTGATGGCCTCGGCCGGCCGCCGCTGCGCCGCCAGCAGATTGCCGCGCGTGCACCAGGCATCGGCATAGTCGGGTTTCAGGCCAAGCGCGCGGTCGCAGGCCGCCATCGCCTCGGGGATGCGACGCAGCTGCTCGCGGCCATTGGCGAGATTGAGCCAGGCCTCGGCCATGCCGGGCTCCAGCGCCACGGCGCGCTCGGCCAGGGCGGTGGCTTCAGCCGCCGCGCCGAGCCGTAGCAGCGCGCCGGACAGGTTGGTGAGGATCGACGGCCGGTCGGGCATCAGCGCCAGCGCGGCACGCAGATGATCGACAGCGGCGGCGAAGTCCTCGCGGCCCAGCGCCTCCAGGCCCTGCATGAAACGGGCCTTGGCGGACTCGACGGTGGTTTCGCTCATGATGGCGGCTTGTGGTTCGAGGATGGCGTGTTGGTTTTGCCAAGTCCGGCTTTGCCTCGCAAGCCCCGCTGTCGGCGCGGCTGCGATTTTGTGCCGGTGTTGGCATCATAAACGCCACGAAGTCACAGCGGGAAATACTTCGGTATTCACCGAAGCATTTCCGCCCCGGCTTCGGGCATGCTGCGGCAACGAATCACCCAGACCCATCGCAGGATGGATCACCCCCGCCGCGGAGCCTTTGATGACCTTTGATATCCTCACCCTCGCCTGGATCGGCGCCGTCTTCCTGCTCGCCGGCACGGTGAAGGGCACCATCGGGCTTGGCCTGCCCAGCATCTCGCTCGGCCTGCTGGCCGCCACGCTGGATCTGCGCGTGGCGATGATCCTGCTGCTGGCGCCCAACCTGGTCACCAACCTGTGGCAGGCCTGCACCGGCGGACATTTCGCCGTGCTGCTGCGCCGGCTCTGGCTGTTCCTGCTCTGCGCCACCGGCGCGATCTGGATTGGCAGTGCCGGGCTCACCGCCGTGGATACGCGGCTGCTCGCCGCCTTGCTCGGCCTGCTGCTGGCGATCTATGCGCTGATCGGCCTGACGCGGCCGCCGCTCAGCCTGCCGGCGCGGCATGAAGTCTGGGCCGGGCCGCTGGTCGGCCTTGCCAATGGCGTGCTGACCGGCCTGACCGGCAGCTTCGTGGTGCCCGGCGTGCCCTATCTGCAGGCGCTGGGCTTAAGCCGCGACCAGCTGGTGCAGGCGATGGGCCTGCTGTTCATGGCCTCGACGCTCGCGCTCGGCGCCAGCCTGGGCGGCCGCAGCCTGCTGACCGGCGAGCTGCTGTGGCTGTCGCTCGCCGCCGTGCTGCCGGCGCTGCTCGGCATGGGGCTGGGCCGCCGCCTGCGCCAGCATCTCTCGGAGGCCGGCTTCAAGCGCGCCTTCTACGGCGCGCTGCTGCTGCTCGGCGGCTATATCGTGGCGCGCTGGCTGCTCAGTTAGGCAGGCGGTAGATCGCCTTCACATTCTCCACCGCCACGCGCTGGGCCAGCTGCGGCGGCAGCTGCGACAGCAGGGTCTGCGCCGCCTGTGTCATCGGCACGGTGCGTTCCATGAAGATGCTGCCGGCCGAGGCCTTCTGGCCGATGCTGCGGCCGCCCGGCGCCATGCCGGTGGCCGAGGAGCCGTAGAAACGGTCGGTGCCCATCACGAAGCGGTCGGGGAATTCGGCGATCAGCTTGCGCCAGTCGGGCCGCAGCCGGCCTTCGCGGGCCAGGGCCGCATTCGGCTCCGGCGACTGCGGCAGCGCCTTGATGCTCATGTAGAGATTGGGATGCGCGCCCATCATGCGGCGGATCAGCTCGACGCTCAGCACGCCGGTATGGTCGATGCCGGCATGGGCCCAGACGATGCGGGCGCCGCGCTCATGCGCCAGCAGCTTTTCGAACTGCGCCAGATTGGGCTCCAGGGTTGCCGGATTGCGCTGCGACATGTCCTTGAGTTTCTGCGGCGTCGGCATCGGTTCGTGCACCACGTCCATGTGGAAGTCGATCACCACGTTGCGTCTCGCCGCGATCTCGACCAGCAGCAGGAACAGCGGGTGGTCGGGGCGCGAGCGGTGATAGGAATGCGCGTCGGCGACGGACAGGTGGTTGGCCGACATCTCGCCGAAGCCCAGCGCGCCGGCATCGATGATGCCGTTGGCGATGTCGGCGAACGTCTTCTTCGTCGCCTCGTCCACCGTTTCGGCATCGGGACTGAGATGGATCATCGGGTTCAGCGTGCCGCCGCCGCCGAGGAAGGCGAAGCGGCCGGGATGCTTGCGCACCGCATCGGCGAAGTCGGCGATGTCGTAGAGTTCCCGGCCGGGCGGCTGCGGCGTCGGCATCACGATGGCGGTGCCGATGTTGTTCTTGTCCATGTCGGCAATCGCGACGCGCACGGCGCCGACCCAGTCGCCGGTGGTGTTGGTGACGCCGCTGACCAGATGCACATGGGTGTCGACCCAGCGCGGCACGTCGCCGCGCGGAGCTTCGGGCGGTCTCTGGCCTTCGGGGCCGCGCGGCGCACCGGGACCACCCGGCGGCCCCGCCGGCGCCTCGCCCTGCGGCATGCCGCCACCCTGGCGGCGCATCGGCTGCGCATCGGCGATGGATGCAACGAGCACACCGGCAACACAGAGCAGCGCCGCGCCGCGCGCGACGGATGACAGCAGACGCATCATGGATGATCTTCCCCCGACAGAGTCTTCATGCCGGCGACTCAAGGCCTCCCCCCGGCCGCCGCAGAACCATGCTGGCGCAACCGCGCGCGGCAAGGCAAGAGGCAGGCAATGGTATCGCAGCGCTATCGTCTGGAATGCGAAGACACCGGCGGCGGCGCCGTCAGTAATAGCGCGAGATGACCGGATGCACCGGTGCCGCCGGCCGCGCCTCGGCCCTGTCCATGCCGCGCTCGCGCAGCACCTGGCAGATCTGCACGCGATACCAGGAAAAGAAGTCGCGGCGTCCGGCCGCCTTCGCCCTGGCATGCATGGCATCGCGCGCCCACAGCGTCACGGCCTCCTCTGACTCGTATTCCACCAGGGTGACGCGCTCGCCATCCGGCGCCGTATAGGCCTTGTGGGCGATATAGCCGGGCACCGCCATGGCCAGCGGGCCAACCTGGCTCGCCATCTCGGCATAGGCTTCGGTGGCTTCGGGGCGCAGGCGGCTGCGGAAGGCGACAAGGATGGTCATGGCAGGCTCTTTCGGCTGGGATGTTGGCATCTGGGGTGTTGGCGATGCGCCATCTTGCGTCGGGCGATAAATCCCGTAAAATGAATAATAAAGATCATATTGATCTCGAAACGAGATATAGGCCGGGCGGCAAGACCCGGCAGGACAGGCACCGCGATGGATCTCTCCGATCTGCAGATTTTCCGCACCGTGGTCGAGGCCGGCGGCATCACCGCGGCGGCCAACCGGCTGCATCGCGTGCAGTCCAATGTCACCGCGCGCATCCAGAAGCTGGAGGAGGATCTCGGCACGCCGCTGTTCACCCGCGCGGGCAAGCGGCTGCAGATCACCCCGGCCGGCCGCACGCTGCTGGACTATGCGCACCGCCTGCTGGCGCTGGCCGACGAGGCGCGCGCGGCGCTGCAGCAGAATGCCGCGCCGCGCGGCCTGCTGCGGCTTGGCACCATGGAAAGCACCGCCGGCGTGCGCCTGCCCGGACCCTTGAGCGAATACCATCGCCGCTATCCCGATGTGCGCGTCGAACTGCATACCGGCTCGCCGCGCGACCTGATCGCGCGCATCTTCGCCAATGACAGCGATGCCGCCCTGGTGGCCGAACCGGTCAGCGACGGGCGGCTGGAAACACGCGCCGTCTTCGACGAGGAACTGGTGCTGGTCACCGCGCATGATCATCCCGTCGTGCGCAAGCCGGCCGATCTGCGCGAGGGCAGCATCCTCGCCTTCCATCCCGGCTGCCCGCATCGCGAACGGCTGGAACGCTGGTTCGGCCAGGGCGGGCGCGAGGTTGCCCGCACGGTGGAGCTGGCCTCCTATCACGTCATGCTCGGCTGCGTGGCGGCCGGCATGGGCGTGGCGCTGATGCCGCGCAGCGTGCTGGCCGGGTTCGTCGGCCGCGACCGCCTGCGCGAACACAAGCTGGCGCCGCCGTTCCAGCGCGCCAAGACGCTGCTGGTGTGGCGCAGGGACCAGCCGCAGGCCAAGGTGGCGGCGCTGGTGGCGATCCTGACCCGGGGCGGGAAGCCCACAGGCAAGGACCGTCACCCGCGGGCTTGACCCGGCATGGCGCGCTCACAAACAAAACCCGTCACCCTCGGGCTTGACCCGAGGGTCCATCTGTCGGTCCTGTCAGGTCATGACATAGCCGAGAGGGAAATGGATCCTCGGGACAAGCCCGAGGATGACGGAAGAAAATGGCGGGGGCTTGCGCGGTCATTACGCTGTCGCCGTGATCGACTCTCACAAAATATAGACCGTCACCCTCGGGCCCAAGAAGCGTTTCCTTGACCCGAGGGTCCATCTGTCGGTCCTGTCAGGTCATGGCGTAGCCGAGAGGGAAATGGATGCCCGGCACAAGGCCGGGCATGACGGAAGAAAATGGCAGGGAGTTTGGCGCGGTCTTTACGGTGTTGCCGTGATCGACTCTCACAAAATATAGACCGTCACCCTCGGGCTTGACCCGAGGGTCCATCTGTCGGTCCTGTCAGGCCATGACATAGCCGAGAGGGAAATGGATGCCCGGGTCAAGCCCGGGCATGACGGAAGAAAATGGCAGAGAGTTTGGCGCGGTCTTTACGGTGTTGCCGTGATCGACGCCCGCAAAATATAGACCGTCACCCTCGGGCTTGACCCGAGGGTCCATCTGTCGGTCCTGTCAGGTCATGACATAGCCGAGAGGGAAATGGATACCCGGGTCAAGCCCGGGCATGACGGAAGAAAATGGCGGGGAGGTTGGCGCGGTCATTACGCTGTCGCCGTGATCGACTCCCGCAAAATATAGACCGTCACCCTCGGGCCCAAGAAGCGTTTCCTTGGCCGAGGGTCCATCTGTCGGTCCTGTCAGGTCATGGCGTAGCCGAGAGGGAAATGGATGCCCGGCACAAGGCCGGGCATGACGGAAGAAAATGGCGGGGAGTTTGGCGCGGTCATTACGCCGTCGCCGTGATCGACTCTCACAAAATATAGACCGTCACCCTCGGGCTTGACCCGAGGGTCCATCTGTCGGTCCTGTCAGGCCATGACGTAGCCGAGAGGGAAATGGATCCTCGGGACAAGCCCGAGGATGACGACCTTTTAGTAGAGCGGTCTGTCCCTAGGCCGCCGCGTCGCGCGCCACCGCTGCGATGCGCTCGATGCGCGCCAGCACATCGGGCGCGGTCTCGGCATGGGTCAGGATCAGCGGCGCATCGGCCTCGATGCCGGCCAGCACAATGCGCGCCAGCGTATCCGCCGGCATCGGATCGGCCATCAGCTTGCCAAACGTCTCCTGCAATCGCGCCAGCAGCGCCGGCGGCGTCTGCGGCGTCACCTTCAGCGCCGCCGGCCGGTTGCGTTCGGAGCGCATAATGGCGGTCTCCACAGCACCAGGGCAGACCACCGACAGGCGCAGGCCCGGCGATGTGATCGCCAGTTCGGCGGCCAGGCTTTCGCTCAGGCCCATCACCGCATGCTTGGTGGCGATATAGAGCGAGAGGAACGGCGGCGCGGTCAGCCCGGCCACCGAGGCGATGTTGACGATATGCCCGCTGCCCTGGCCGTCACTGGCCGCCTGCATGGCGGGCAGGAAGGCGCGCAGGCCGTTGACCACGCCGAACAGGTTCACATTCACCACCCACTGCCAGTCCTGCGGCGTGCTGAAGCGCAGCGGGCCGAGGCTGCCGCCGACACCGGCATTGTTGACCAGCAGGTCGACATGGCCATGGCGCGACAGCACCTCGGCGGCCACGGCATTCATCGTCTCGGCATCGCCGACATCGCAGGCGAGCGCCGCCACGCTGATGCCCTCGGCGCGCAGGCTTTCGGCGGCGGCTTCCAGCGCCGGCGCCTCGATATCCAGCAGCGCCAGATGCAGGCCGCGCCGGCCCAGCGCCTGGGCCAGCGCCAGGCCGATACCGCTGGCGCCGCCGGTGATGACGGCCACCTGTTGGGGCATGAGTTTCATGATGGTCTCCTGAGAAATCTATTCGGCGATATCGCCGGGCAAGGCAGCCGTGAAGCGGCCGAGCAGGGCGGACAGTTGGGCGATATCCTTCTCGCTCCAGCGGTCGCGGAACACCTCCTCGGCCATGCGGCGGAAGGTGGCCTCGGCCTCGGCCACGCGGGTGCGGCCGGTGCGCGTCAGCGTCACATAAGCCACGCGGGCATCGCGCGGATCGGCCTCGCGCTTGACCAGGCCGGATTTCTCCAGCGGCAGCGCCATGCGCGTGATGGTGGACTGGCTGGTGTGCAGCCGCTGCGCCAGGTCGACGCGGCGCAGCCGCTGCAACGGCGCGCGCGAAATCTGCAGCAGGAACAGCAGCTCGTTCAGCGCCAGGCCATGCACCGAGCCCAGCTCGGGCGAGAGGCGCGATTCCAGATAGGCCTGGGCACGGAACAGCCGCAGCAGGGCGGGGAGGGCGGGATCATCGGTGGACATGCGGCAGGGTATATGCCGAACTGCTTCCGGATACAAGTATTATTTCTTGTGTTCACTCATAAGGATATTCGATGGGTCCGCTGGGCCAATAGCCGTATTCCACTGCATACAAATGTAGGGCGTCGACTTACGGGATTTATATATGCAGGCTGGCCTAAAGCACGGGAGGGGGCAATGAAACTAAAAAAGCTTCACATTGAAAATCTCAGGTCTTTTGTCGATGTAAAAATGGAATTCAATAAATACTCTATCCTTGTCGGCCCGAATGGAGCTGGGAAGTCCACGGTCCTTTGCGCCCTCAATATTCTATTTCGCGAGGGCAGTGGTTCCCCCACAAGTGTCACTGAGCTTCAGGAAGAAGATTTCCATAACCGGGACACATCGAAGCCAATTCGCATTACTGCAACCTTCTCTGATCTCAGTGATAAGGCGCAAGAAGATTTCTCTGACTATTATCGGCATGGAGAACTTACTATTCGATCGGTTGCCAAATTTAATGATGCAACAAGAAAAGCAGAAGTTAAACAGTATGGGGTTCGCTTAGGCATTCAAGATTTTGCACCATTTTTCCAAGCCGACGGGAATAAAGCTAAAGTCGGTGATCTGAAGTCAATATACGAAAGCATACAGAAAACTTACTCTGAGCTTCCTCCGCCAGGCACAAAAGATTCCATGAAGTCCGCATTGCATGCGTATGAAGCGGCGCATGCAGGTGATTGTCAGGCTATGGAAAGTGAAGATCAATTTTATGGTGTCTCCAAAGGGATTAATCGACTGGAGAGGCATATTCAGTGGGTGTATGTGCCTGCTGTTAAGGACGCGGCCACAGAGCAGATTGAAGCAAGAAATTCTGCTTTAGGAAAACTACTGAATAGGGCAGTTAAGGCCCGTACTACGATGAATGAACGTGTATCCGATTTAAGAAATGAAATACGGCAGAAGTATCAAGAGTTGTTAGACGAGAATAAGGGGGCCCTTGATGACATATCGAGCGCCTTGCGCCGGAGATTGGCGGAATGGGCGCATCCTGATGCATCGGTTAGATTGAAGTGGCACAACGACTCTGAGAAATCTGTAAAGATTGAAGACCCACTTGCTCAAATTGTTGCCGGAGAGCATGGGTTTGAAGGAGAGCTTAGTAGATTTGGTCATGGAATGCAGCGTTCATACTTACTCGCGCTCTTGCATGAATTGGCAAGTTATGAGGATGCAGATGCGCCACTACTTCTGCTTGGTTGTGAGGAGCCGGAGCTTTATCAGCATCCACCGCAAGCACGATACTTGGCGACTGTCCTTCAGAAGTTGTCGATTGGCAATTCGCAAATCTTAATTACAACGCACAGCCCTCTATTTGTTTCTGGCGCTACATTTGAAGATGTACGGCTCGTAAGAAGATTGAGCGCGAGCGGCGAGTCTACTGTGTCGGCGACAACATTCTCAGAGTTGGCGAATGAGTATAATAGGAAGACCGGTGAGGTTTTGGGAGCGCCAGCTGGCGCCATGGCTAAACTGCATCAAATCTTGTTGCCCAATATTAATGAGATGTTTTTTAGTCAATATGTCTTGTTCGTCGAGGGGATCGAGGATGCTGCATATATCAACTCGTATCTCGCTTTGACTGAGAGAATGGATGAATTCAGGCGTGCCGGAATTCACATCATTCCGGTGAATAAGAAGAGTGAAATGATCCGCCCATATTTGGTGGCTGCGGCAATGAAAATTCCTGTCTTTATCATGTTCGACGCTGATGCAGACTCTGAGGAAAAGCATAAGCCATCGCACGTCAGAGATAATCGCTTATTGTTGGCAATTTCGGAAAATCAGACGGTTGACCCTTGGCCAGACGAAACTTTTTGGAGTTCCAATACAATTATGTGGCGCTATCAAATCGGTAAGTCGTTGGAGGCAGATATTACAAACCGCGAAGCATGGAAGGCCGCTAAGGAGGCGGCTGAGAAAGAATACGCTCACGTTGGTGGGCTAGATAAGAACGTGCTGGCTATTGGAGCTAGATTATCTGCTGCATGGGATGCGGGTGAGAAATTTCCTCTTTTGGAAAAAGTCATTTCTGCCGTATTGGCAGATGCAAAGCGCATCGAGGCCGCAGTCTAGTTGGACTGATTTTGGAGTGTATTACTTAATCTCTCCAAATCCTTCCTCACCCACTCCTCATCCCTTGCCCACGTCGCGTCATCCATCGTAGGCAGGCGGAACAGCGTGAGGATCACCTCGGCGCCATCGCCATTGGCGATCACGCGCAGCGGCACATGGATCACCGTGCCATCCGGCGTCGTCACCGTGTGATCGAGCACGCCGAAATCATTCGGCGCCGTGAATACCACTGTCACCACCGATCCATCCGCTTGCGTCGCGATCCAGCGTCCGTCGTGGCGCCGCTCCAGGCTGCCGAGGCCGTCGGCCCAGCGCGGCCAGTTGGCCGGGTCTTTCAGGAAGCCATACACCGCTGCCGCCGGCTGCCGGATCGTCACCGACAGATGCCTGCAGGGCAGGGGTGGGCGCGGGCTGGCGGCGGCAGGCATCGGCAGTCTCCTTGCCAAAGCGCGTAGTTCATGATATGTTCCTATGCGGCGGCCGGCCTGTCCAGTGTTTTTGTCTGAAGGCATCCGGCCTGCATAGTCATGTATTCAGAATCCGTGTGAGGGATATCAGGGGCTTGGCCCCCGCGCGAACCTGAACGAACCTGAACGAACCCCAACGAACCTGAACGAACCTCAACGGACCCCAACGGACCTGAACGAACCTCAACGAACCCCAACGAACCTGAACCAGCCCCATATCATCTTGCCCCCCTGCCGCCGGGCGCTATAGTCCGCCCCGCGCAAAAGGCGTTCCCCGCAAACCCCGTGACCATGACCGACACCGCCCTCAATTCCCTCGGCTTCCCCAAGGCGCCCGCCGACACCCGCGTGGTGGTGGCGATGTCGGGCGGCGTCGATTCTTCCGTGGTCGCCGGGCTGCTGAAGCGCGAGGGCTACGATGTCATCGGCATCACGCTGCAGCTCTACGACCATGGCGCGGCGATCGCGAAAAAAGGCGCCTGCTGCGCCGGCCAGGATATCCATGATGCGCGCATGGTGGCCGAGCGGCTCGGCATCCCGCATTACGTGCTGGATTACGAAAGCCGCTTCCGCCAGGCGGTGATGGATGAATTCGCCGACAGTTACGTGCGCGGCGAAACGCCGATCCCCTGCATCCGCTGCAACCAGCGCGTCAAGTTCCGCGACCTGCTGGAGACCGCGCGCGACCTGAGCGCCGACTGCCTCGCCACCGGCCATTACGTGCAGCGCAGCGTCGACCCTGAAACCGGCCGCGCGCAGCTGCTGCGCGGCGCCGATCCGCGCCGCGACCAGAGCTATTTCCTCTATACCACCACGCAGGACCAGCTCGACTATCTGCGCTTCCCGCTTGGCGGCATGGAAAAGCCCGCGGTGCGCGCGCTTGCCGAAGATTTCGGGCTCATTGTTGCGGATAAGCCAGACTCACAGGATATCTGCTTCGTGCCCAATGGCGATTATGCCGGCGTGGTGGCCAAGCTGCGGCCCGAGGCCGCCGAGCCGGGCGAGATCGTGCATGTGGATGGCGCCGTGCTCGGCCGCCATGACGGCGTGATCCACTTTACGGTGGGCCAGCGCAAGGGCATCGGCATTGCCGCATCCGAGCCGCTTTATGTCGTGCGGCTGGAGGCCGCGTCGCGCCGCGTCATCGTCGGGCCGAAGGAAGCGCTGGCGCGCAAGGCCGTGGCGCTGCGTGAGCTGAACTGGCTGGCCGAGGCGATCCCCGCCGATGGCCTCGATGTGATGGTGAAGCTGCGCTCGGCGCAGCCCGCCGTGGCGGCGCGGATTTTCGCCAGCGATGCGGGGACTGCGCGGCTCGAGCTGTACAATGCCGAATATGGCGTGGCGCCGGGCCAGGCCGGCGTGGTCTATGCCGGCGAACGCCTGCTCGGCGGCGGCTGGATCGCGCGCGCCGATGCGGCCCAAACTGCCGGATTAGCCGCATAGAAACAAAGGCTTGCCCGGCCGCGGTGGGCCGCTTGACAGATCGGGGCGCTGCCCGTATTTCATGCGCCTCCCGGCGCCGGTGTATTTGGCGGCGGCAAGTCTGGATGTGGCTGGATAGCTCAGTTGGTAGAGCAAGGGACTCATAAGCCCTGGGTCGGCGGTTCAAATCCGCCTCCAGCCACCATCCGCACCCCCCGCTTGGCCCCGGATCCGAACAGATTTCCGAAGCTTAACTTTCAGTCCGGTACGCATCTTGCTACGGGATGGGATAAAGCCCGTCCGCATCGTAGCCCCCGAATGCCCCTGTGCCTGTGATCCGTATCCTGCTGATCGACGAAGACCCCGAACGCGCCGTGGTGCTGGCCGAGGCGCTGCAGGGCAAGGGCTATTCCCTGGTGGCGCAGATCGCGCCGCGCGAACTCTCGGCCAAGCGCGTGCAGGAGATCGCGCCCGACGTCATCATCGTCGACATGGAAAGCCCCTCGCGCGACACCATCGACAGCATGCGCCAGATCAATGCCGATCAGCCGCGCCCGATCGTGATGTTCGTCGATCAAAGCGATGAGACAATGATCCAGGAAGCCATGCAGGCCGGGGTTTCCGCCTACATCATCGACGGCATGAACGTGAAGCGCGTGAAGCCGATCCTCGATGTCGCCATCGCCCGCTTCCGCGAATTCCAGGCGCTGCGCGACGAGTTGAAAAAGACCAAGGCCACCCTATCTGAACGCAAGCTGATCGAGCGCGCCAAGGGGCTGCTGATGCGCGAGCGCAACATCGGCGAGGACGAGGCCTATGCGGCGCTGCGCAAGCTCGCCATGGACCGCCAGCAGCGCCTGGTCGATGTGGCCGAAGCGCTGCTCGCGTTTGCCGATGTGCTGAAGAAGAAATAGGCCGGGCTGATTACCGGCTGCGCAGCCTTCCGGGGCATCCGCCCGAATTATGTGCAGCGCAGCATTTCTGCCCCGAATCGGGCACGCCCCTCATAGCATTGAAAAGATTTCCAGAATCCGGATTGCTGCACTGCGGCAAGAGCTGGCACGCTTCCTGCTAGATAGAAAGCGAACCTCCCGCTGCAATGGCGCAGCGGGTTTGACCGGCTCCCGGCTGAAAGCCTCCCCAGGCCCGCGCTGAACCCGGTCTCCGGAATGGACAATGGCGTCCCGCAATGCGGTCTCGGCTCGAGACCCAGCATTGAGGGGCGCTTTTTTTATGGCCGCAACGACGGCCGAACCAGGGAAGAGGGGTCGACCATGCAGAAGAAGTTCAATCGCCGCCAGCTGTTCAAGGGTGCCGCCGGCACTGCCGCCCTGCTCGCCGCCGCAAAGCTCCAGCTGCCCGCCGGCGCGTTTGCGCAGGCCGCCGGCCCGGAAGTGAAGGGCACCAAGCTCGGCTACATCGCGCTGACCGATGCCTCGCCGCTGATCATCGCCAAGGAGAAGGGCCTGTTCGCCAAGTATGGCCTGCCCGACATGCTGATCGACAAGCAGGCCTCCTGGGGCGCGACGCGCGACAATATCGAGCTGGGCGAGGCCGGCGGCGGCATCACCGGCGCGCATATCCTCACGCCGATGCCCTACCTGATCTCCACCGGCAAGGTCACCAAGACCAAGGTGCCGATGAACATCCTGGCCCGCCTCAACACCAACGGCCAGTCGATCTCGGTCTCCAACACCTGGGCCGGCAAGGGTGTGACCACCGATGCCAAGGCGCTCGCCGCCGGCTTCAAGAAGGCCAAGGCGGAAGGCAAGGACATCAAATGCGCCATGACCTTCCCGGGCGGCACGCATGACCTGTGGATCCGCTACTGGCTCGCCGCCAACGGCATCGATCCCGACAAGGATGTTTCGACCATCACCGTGCCGCCGCCGCAAATGGTGGCCAACATGAAGGTCAACACCATGGACGCCTTCTGCGTCGGCGAGCCGTGGAACTCGCAGCTGGTGCACCAGAAGATCGGCTTCACCGCGCTGACCACCGGCGAGCTGTGGAAGGATCATCCGGAGAAGTCGCTCGGCCTGCGTGCCGACTGGATCGAGAAGAATCCGAAGGCAGCCAAGGCATTGCTGATGGCCGTGCTGGAAGCCCAGCAATGGTCCGACAAGATGGAGAACAAGGCCGAGCTGTGCAAGATCGTCGGCGGTCGCGACTGGTTCAAGGTGCCGGTGGAAGACATTCTCAACCGCCAGACCGGCGACATCGATTACGGCGACGGCGGCCGCAAGGTCAAAGTCGGCCTCGACAGTCCGCTGGTGATGAAATTCTGGCGCGACTTTGCCTCCTATCCGTTCCAGAGCCACGAGCAGTGGTTCCTCACCGAGGATATCCGCTGGGGTTATCTGCCGGCCGATACCGACACCAAGGCGCTGATCAAGCAGGTCAACCGCGAAGACCTGTGGCGCGAAGCCGCCAAGGCGATCGGCGTGTCTGACGCCGACATGCCGAAGTCGACCTCGCGCGGCAAGGAAACCTTCTTCGACGGCAAGGTCTTTGATCCGGAAAATCCGGCTGCCTACCTGAAGAGCCAAGCCATCACCCGGGTGTAAGCAGATGTCGGCCCACGACAAGGAGCTGTCCATGGCAGTCAAGACCGATGTTCTGACCAAGGCGGAAATGGGCGGCGAGAGCATTCTCGCCGCCCTGGCCCCGCGTGTGATCGGTGGGCTGAAGCACGCCGCCACGCGGGTGCTACCGCCGATCCTGTTTCTCGCCCTGCTGCTGGCGATCTGGGAAATCGCCTGCTCCAGCCCTGGCGCCACCCTGCCGCCGCCGTCGACAGTGCTGGCCGATACCTGGGAGCTGATCGTCGATCCGTTCTTCGACAAGGGCGGCCTGAACAAGGGTATGTTCTGGCATCTCGCCTCCAGCCTGCAGCGCGTGGCGATCGGCTTTACCATCGCTGCCGCTGTGGGCATCGGCCTTGGCGTGCTGATTGGCCAGTCGACGCTGGCCTTCCGTGGCCTCGACCCGATCTTCCAGGTGCTGCGCACGGTGCCGCCGCTGGCCTGGCTGCCGCTGTCTCTGGCCGCCTTCCGCCATGCCGATCCGTCGGCCATCTTCGTCATCGCCATCACGGCGGTGTGGCCGATCATCCTCAACACCGCGGTCGGCATCCGCAACATCCCGCAGGATTACCGCAACGTCTCGCGGGTGCTGCGGCTCAACGGTCTTGAATTCTTCTTCAAGGTGATGCTGCCGGCCACCGTGCCGTTCATGTTCACCGGCCTGAAGATCGGCATCGGCCTCAGCTGGCTCGCCATCGTCGCAGCCGAGATGCTGATCGGCGGCGTCGGTATCGGCTTCTTCATCTGGGATGCCTGGAACAGCTCGCTGATCAGCGAGATCATCCTGGCGCTGATCTATGTCGGTCTGGTCGGCTTCATGCTCGACCGCCTGATCGGATTCATCGGCAACCGCGTCGGCGGCTATTCGTCGCAGTAGGTAGCAAAGCCATGCCGCGTCGCACCACCAAAGCAAAGACCGTGAGGGCCGCCACCCCGGCGACCCTCACGGCCATGCGGATCGGTTTCATCGCCCTGACCGATTGCGCACCGCTGATCGTGGCGAAGGAGAAGGGCTTCTTCGAGCGCCATGGCCTGGATGTCACGCTGGTGCGCGAGCCCAGCTGGGCCAATATGCGGGACAAGGTGGCGCTGGGCGCACTGGATGCCGCCCATATGCTGGCGCCGATGCCGCTGGCGGCCACGCTGGGTGCCGGTGGCTGGAAGAAGCCGCAGATCACCTCCTTCGCGCTCAACCTGAACGGCAATGCCGTCACGATTTCATCGAAGCTGTGGGATCGCCTGCTCGAGGCTGAACCGGCCCTGCTGCAGAATCGCCATGAAGCCGGCAATGTGCTGCGCCGCGTGATTGCCGCCGACCGCAAGGCCGGCCGCCCGACGCTCACCTTCGCCACCGTGTTCAACTATTCCTCGCACCAGATCCAGCTGCGCTACTGGCTGGCTTCTGCCGGCATCGATCCGGACCGCGACGTCAACCTGGTGATCGTGCCGCCGCCGCAGATGACCGACCAGCTGGCTGCCGGCGAGATTGACGGCTTCTGCGTTGGCGATCCGTGGAATTCGCTCGCCGTGCTGCGCGGTGTCGGCCGCATCCTGATCTCGGGCTACGAGATCTGGAACAACCGCATCGAAAAGGTGATCGGCACCAACCGCGACTGGGTCGAGCGCAATCCGCTCACGCATAAGCACATGCTGATGGCGCTGATCGAGGCCGCCGAATGGCTCGACCGGCCGGAAAACCGCCTTGAAGGCGTCGAGATCATGGCCAAGTCCGAGTATATCGGCCCGCATGCAGCCGAAGCCATTCGCTTGGGCATGCTGGGCGTGGTGCGCTATGGACTCGATGCCGCGCCCGAGCATATGCCCGACTTCTTCGTCTTCGGTCGCTACAGCGCCAACTTCCCCTGGCGCAGCCAGGCTGAATGGTATCTCACCGAGATGCGGCGCTGGAAGCTGATCGACGCCGATACCGATATCGCCGCCACCGCCGATGCGGTCTATCGCACCGATCTCTATCGCGAGGCTGCTGCGGCGCTGGACAAGCCTTTCCCGCTGATCGACCGCAAGCCGGAAGGCCTGCATGCCGGCCCCTGGACACTCGCCCAGGCCAGCGCGCCGATCCCGATGGGCCCGGATCTCTTTTTCGACGGCTCCTATGTCTCGTCTGCTCGCCCTGTCATACCGGCAGCGCGTGAGACCAAGGCTGCCGCCACGACCACATCACCGTCATCCCGCGCCACGGCGCGCCGGTAACCGAGGAGTTTGCCATGTCCGCTTATCTCAGCATCTCGAATGTCGGCATGACCTTCAAAGGCGCCAACGGCCCCTTCATCGCGCTGCGTGATAT
>NZ_CALRUC010000072.1:0-21564 GCF_943371255.1 Ferrovibrio terrae
CCAAGGGCGTGCTGCAGCCGCTGCTGGTGCGCCGCGCCAAGGACGGCCAGGGCTACGAGATCATCGCCGGTGAGCGCCGCTGGCGCGCCGCGCAGATCGCCAAGATCCATGCCGTGCCGGTGGTGATCAAGGAGATTTCCGACCGCGACGCGGTCGAGATCGGCCTGATCGAAAACCTGCAGCGCGAGGATCTCAACCCGATGGAGGAGGCCGGCGCCTTCCTCCCGCTGGCCGATGAATTCAAATACAGCCAGGACCAGATCGCCCAGGTGATCGGCAAGAGCCGCAGCCATGTCGCCAACATTCTCCGGCTGCTGCAATTGCCCAAGCCGGTGGTGCAGATGATCATCGAGGGCAAGCTCTCGGCTGGCCAGGCCCGGCCGCTGATCGGCCATGCGCTGGCCGAGCAGCTGGCGCTGCGCATCGTCGAGGGTCAGCTGACTGTGCGCCAGGTGGAAAAGCTGGTCGCCGTCGGCCGCGAGGTCGGCACCCCGGCCGCCGCCAAGAAGGGCGGTCGGCCGCCCTCGGCGCCGAAGCCGAAAACCGCGCCGGTCGGCAAGGATGCCGACACGCTGGCATTCGAGCGCGGCATCACGGCGGCGCTGGGTCTGAAGGCCGAGATCGAGGCCGAACCGGGCAAGCCCGAAGCCGGCCGCCTGGTGCTGCATTACCAGACGCTGGAACAGCTCGACGAACTGGCCAAGAAGCTGAGCCGGCGCTGACGTCGCGATGATGGCCCCATGACGCCAACCCCGCCGCGCCGGCCGTTTGCCTTTCTCACCCGGCTATTCGGCGGCGGCGATGCGCTGGCCGGTCATCGCGAACAGATTCTCTATCGCATCGCCGTGGTCAGTGCCGCGCTGCTGGCGCCCTTTGCCGTCAGCAACATGGTCACCGGGCGGATTCCGCTCGGGCTGGCGATCTTCGCCACCGTGATCGTGCTGGTGGTCGATGCCGTGGCGATCTATCGCGGCCGCAAGGCACCGGTGCCGTTTGCCCTGCTGCTGCTGCCGGCCGCCGCTGCCGTGACACTGCTGCTGATCACCCAGCCCGGCTATGGCGTGCTGTGGACCTATCCGGTGGTGCTGTTCACCTATTTCGTGCTGGCGCGACGGGTTGCCGTCCCGGTCAGTCTGGCCCTGCTGGCCGGCACCACGGCGCTGGTGCAGATCCATGCCGGCAGCGGCATGGCGGTGCGCACCTTCGTCGCACTGCTGCTCACCATCGTCATCGTCAACATCATCCTCAGTGTCATCAACGATCTGCATGAGCGGCTGGTGGCGCAGACGCTGACCGATCCGCTGACCGGCGCCTTCAACCGCCGCCATATGGAAGGTTGCCTCGACGATGTGATCGAACGCCAGCGCCGCAGCCAGGCCCCTGCCGCCCTGCTGGTGATCGACATCGACCACTTCAAGCAGATCAACGACCATTTCGGCCATGCCGCCGGCGACTCTGTGCTGCGCACCGTGGTGGCGCTGATCGCCGACCGGGTGCGCCGGCTCGATCGCCTGTTCCGTATCGGCGGCGATGAATTCCTGCTGCTGCTGCCCGATACCGATGGCGCTGCGGCGCTGATCGTGGCCGAGGAGTTGCGCAATCTGGTCGCTACGGCATCGATATCCGGCGCGCCGCGTGTCACCGTCAGCATCGGCATCGCCGTGCTGCAGCCGGGCCAGCAGATGGATGAATGGATGCAGCAGGCTGATGCGGCGCTCTATGACGCCAAGCAGCAGGGCCGCAACCGTGTCGCTGGCGCGGCAGCAATACCGGCAGCGGCGAACTAGCTTTTCAGCCGCACCGCCAGATCGGCGGCAAGGGCCGCGATGTCGCGCCCGGCGGTATCGATCACATGGTCGACTGCCCAGGCCTCGTAATCCATCGCCAGCACATCCTGCCAGCGCGGCAGCACATGGCCGGGGATATCGGCCTGCCGTGCCTCCACCCGGCGGCGATGTTCGGCCGCATCGGAACAGACCACCTCGATTTCGATGGCCTGCGCACCGGCTGCCGCTGCCGCCGCGCGCCAGCCGGCACGGCTGGCCGCCACCGGGTTGACGCTGTCGGCGATTACGGTCAGGCCGAGCCGCAGATTGTCGGTGGCAACCTGCTGTGCCACGCCATAGCCGGCCGCGCCGATCCTGTCGCCGAGCGTTGCCTTCAGGGCCTGTTCTATGGTGTCCACGCGCAGATGCATCGCGGCGCGCTGCTGCGCCAGTGCCCGCGCCAGTGTTGTCTTGCCCGTTCCAGGCCGGCCGCCCAGGATGACCAGCATCAGTTGGTGTCAGCCCAGCTGGTGACTTTCAGAACGCCGTCATCCTGACGCAGGCTGTAATGCAATGGGCGTTTGACATGGCGCCCGGCAATCGTGTCTTCATCGACATGCAGGTATTCGACACTCACCGCGATGGCAAATGTGCCGTCGGTGTTGCGCGCCTCGCTGACCAGGGCAATGTCCTTCAGTAGGAGGTTGCCGCGTCCGGCCGCGTCGATATAGGGGATGTATTCGACATTGTTGCCATCGAAATGAATCCGGATGGCCTCCTCGGCTGCACGCCATGACAGTCCCGAATTCGGCAGTGTGATGTCGGGAGCGATCACCGGCTTCAGCGGTTCAGCGCCGTATTTCTTCAGCAGCGGATTGAGGTTCCAGGTCGATTTCGGCCAGGTCGGATTGAGATTGTAGATTGCGCCGCATTCCATGGTCGCATGGGCCAGCGCGAGGCTTATCGCGCTCATGCTGGTCAGCACCAGATCGGTCTGCCACAGGCCGGTCGGCACGGAGGAGAAATTTTTTGGCCGGGTGCCGGCTTTGCACGGTTCGGAGATCTGTGTCTCGACAAACCATTCACCGCCGGCATTCAGATCGGCCCGCAGCGTGGCGGTCTGGACCGTGTATTTGCTGTGCTTGTCTGCTTCGCGCAGGGACAGGGTGATTTCCAGTTCCCCCGGCGGCACATCGCGGATGATGAGGGTTTCGTCGGCGAGTGCGCCAACCGTCTCTCCGTTCACCGCCACGACGGGGATCGGAGCCCGGGCATCGATCACGTTGTCAGTGCGGTACAAAACGAGGCGCACCGTACCGTCGGGCCTGGGCGGCATCTGCATGGCCTCGACCGCCACGCGCTCCTTGGTCGTTCTGCAGGCCGCAAGGCCGGTCAGCAGCAAGGTGACGATCAGGACATTTCGAAACACGCGCACCCCCGGTTGTGCGGATACTATGCCAAACCGGTTGCAGAAAAGACAAGGCCAGGCTCGCAAACCGCCGCGCATGCACTAGATTGGCTGGCAAACCGGAGGCCTTGCATGACCGAGACGAAATCCGCGCCCAGTTGCGGCGCCACCAAGCCCCTCTCCCCCGAAGCCGAACGCGTGCTGCGCGGCCATGGCACCGAGCGGCCGGGCACCAGCCCGCTGAACCGGGAAAAGCGCAAGGGCAAATACTTCTGCGCCGGCTGCGGCACCGAGGTGTTTGCCTCCGACACCAAATACGACAGCGGCAGCGGCTGGCCCAGCTTCTATGCCCCGGTGGCCGAGAATGTGAAGGCCACCGTCGATACCAGCCACGGCATGCGCCGCATCGAGGTGCATTGCGCCAGCTGCCAGGGCCATCTGGGCCATGTCTTCGAGGACGGGCCGGAGCCAACCGGCCTGCGCTACTGCATCAACGGCGTGGCGCTCGACTTCAAGCCGGTCGACGACAAGAGCTGACCGGCCGATTGCGGAGCAGCCGGCGTATCGCGGTGGAACACGAAGCTGCGGTCGCTGGCGCTATCGCCGGGCCGGGTGATGTGCGCGGCCAGCGTGTCGCCCGTGCGGCGCAGGTCGAGCAGGCCGAACTCGGCTTCGCCGCGCCAGCCATCGGCGGTGGCGATCAAGGGTAAGTCGAGGGTGCCCTGCTCCGGCAGCGTGAGGGTCATCAGCGGCACGCCGAGATCATCCAGGCCGATCTCCATGCTGAAACCCCAATGCCGGCCGGGCTGGCCGCGCCAGCGGCCCTGATAGGACCGCAGCTGCTGCGCCGTCTGCGCGGACACGGCGACGGCGGCGAAAGCCCGGTCATCGCGCAGCCCGGTACAATCGGGTGTCCGGCCGTTTGCCGCCCTGCTGTCGGTGATCTCGCTGTCGATCAGGTGACGGATGCAGGGGCCATAGCGCCGCGCGAAGCTCCAGCCCAGTCCCGCGCTGTGGCCGACGATGCCGGGCAGCTGCGGCCGGTCGATCACCAGATGCGGCGCCGCGGCGCTGGCCAGCTGCTGGCGCAGCCAGGGCCCGCGCACCGCCGGCATTTCGGTTTCGTAGAAAATATCCTGCGGAAAATAGGCAGCGACCAGCCGCTGCGGCAACGCGCCAAGCTGTCGCCACATCGGCCGCATCGCGTGGTCGTTGAGCTCCCAGCCGAAGCTGTGATGCGCCACCGTGGCCGGCGCGAGTGCGATCACGCCGGCCACTGCGCGACGCTGCGCCACATCGACGGCGGCATAGGCCCCCATCGAAAATCCCATCAGCACGATGCGGCGATAGCCCAGCGCCCGGGCCTGTTCCACGGCCTGTTCCACCGCGGCGGCGGCACGAAAACCGCTGTCGCTCTTCAGGCTGCGATACTGGCGGTACACATCCCAGCCGGCCTGCGCGAAATACCAGGCCAGCGGCGGCGCCTGTTCGATGTAGGCATGGGCGCCAAAGCCGTGATTCCAGATCACCAGGCCGGTGGCCTGCTCGGGGCCGCGCAGCGGCGGGGCCGGCAGACCATAGAAGGTGGCCGGCGCGAAGCCCGCACCGGCCCGCGCCGCCGGGGGCAGCGTAAGCCATGGCAACAGGCCGAGCAGGAGCAGGATCGCCAAGCGAAGCATGGCAGCAGAACGCCGGGGCCGTCCGGCTGTCCCCCCGGTCCCATTCTTGTCATAGGCTGTTTATAGCTTTGCCCGACAGACTGGCAGGCCGGGCGCCGCCGCCGAAACAGGCAGCCGGACGCGCTCAAAAAATCACCAAAAATTAGGCAATGGACTAAATTTTAGTCACGCTTGGGGACGGTAAGTCCTAGAATAATCACGCTGTCCGGCTGATTCCCGCCTTCTGCGAGATTTGCCGCAGTGCAACCGGCTGGCACGGTTCTTGTAAACATTTAGGCCAGAGGTATGCGCCAGGGGTGGGCCTTTTCCGGAGTTCTCATTGGGGGGAACCGGACGGGTCCGCCGGCAAGCCGGGAGCGATCCCGGACCCGGTCCGGAAACTGGCGTGACCTTCACTGACAGGAGGATTAAACCGTCATGCAACTCTCCACCGTCTCGACGGCCACTGTGGCCGATCAGCGACAGCTCGGCTGGCTCAGCTACGTCATGTTCGGCCTGGTGCTGGCTGCTCTCTTTGCCCTGATTCCCTCGCTCGGCTTCGCGGCCGACGAAGCGCCGAAGCTCGATACCGGCGACACCGCCTGGATGCTCACCTCGACCGCGCTGGTCCTGATGATGACCATCCCTGGCCTCGCTCTCTTCTACGGCGGCATGGTGCGCAAGCAGAATGTGCTCAGCATCATGATGCAGAGCTTCGCCATCACCTGCCTGGTCACCGTGCTCTGGATGATCGTCGGCTACAGCCTGGCCTTCTCGGAAGGCAACGCCATCATCGGCGGCTTCGGGAACCTGTTCCTGTCCGGCCTGGCCATCGACAGCGTGAACGCGCTGGCCAAGACGATCCCGGAAACGGTCTTCATGACCTTCCAGCTCACCTTCGCCATCATCACCCCGGCCCTGATCACCGGCGCCTTTGCCGATCGCATGAAGTTCTCGGCGATGCTGTGGTTCATCGGCCTGTGGCTGATCTTCGTCTACGCGCCGGTTGCCCACATGGTCTGGGGCGGCGGTCTGATGGGCGAAATGGGCGTGCTCGACTTCGCCGGCGGCACCGTGGTGCATATCAACGCCGGTGTGGCCGGTCTGGTCGCCTGCCTTGTGCTTGGCAAGCGCCAGGGCTACGGCAAGGTCAGCCATGCGCCGCATAACCTGACGCTGTCGATCATCGGCGCCGGCCTGCTCTGGGTCGGCTGGTTCGGCTTCAACGCCGGTTCGGCCGCTGGTGCCAACGTCAATGCCGGTATGGCCATGGCCGTCACCCAGATCGCCACGGCGGCCGCTGCGCTCGCCTGGATGTTCTCGGAGTGGCTCGCCCGCGGCAAGCCGAGCGTGCTCGGCATCGTCTCGGGTGCGGTGGCCGGTCTGGTCGCCATCACCCCGGCGGCCGGCTTCGTCGATCCGATGGGCGCGCTGATCATCGGCATCGTTGCCGGTATCATCTGCTTCGTTGCCGCCACCACGGTGAAGAATGCGCTGGGCTATGACGACAGCCTGGACGCCTTCGGCGTGCACGGCATCGGCGGCATCGTCGGTGCGATCCTGACCGGTGTGTTCGCCAAGGCGGCGATTGCCGGCAAGGACGCCCCGCTCGGCCTGCTCGACGGCAATGGCGGTCAGGTTCTGACCCAGATCTACGGCGTGGTCATCACCATCGTGTTCACCGCGATCGTGACCCTGATCATCCTCAAGATCATCGACTGGACGATCGGTCTGCGCGTCGATGAGGCCACCGAGCGCGATGGTCTCGACCTGAACCTGCACGGCGAGACGGTGCAGTAACAGGGGTACGCGAAGGCACCCGGGCCGGCTTTCCCACCCGCCGGCCCGGGTTGCTTCGTCTCTTCAACGAAATGGTGGGGATGCGGACGGCCCGCTTGCGTCGCGTTCAGTCCCGGTTTGGCAAGTTCCAGTCGCCTTCAGTCCAGTCAGCTTTCTTCGGCCGCTTCGCGCAAGTCGCTTTTCTCTCCGCCATTTTTCCGATTAAATCGAACGGAACCTCTTCCCGCTCGTTCTCGTCGCGGAGACACGCCTTTGACCGCATTTGACGAGATGGACCTCGGTCCCGCTGCGCTGCAGACCCAGTCTGGACAAAGCCAGGCGGGCCAGTCGCAATCGCAGGCGGCCAGCAGTGTCCGCGCTCCCTACCGCGATTACAAACGCTGGCTCGATGCAGCCCCGGCCGACATGCTGGACCGCCGCCGCCAGGAAGCGGATCTGCTGTTCCGCCGGCTCGGCATCACCTTCGCCGTCTATGGCGAGGGCGGCGACACCGAACGCCTGATCCCGTTCGACATCGTGCCGCGCATCATCTCGGCGAAGGAATGGAAGCGGTTGCGGCGCGGCCTGAAGCAGCGCGTCAAGGCGCTCAATGCCTTCCTGGATGACATCTACCACAAGCGCGAGATCCTGCGCGCCGGCACGATTCCTGAGGATCTGATCCTCAGGAATGCGGCCTATGTGAATCACATGCGCGATGTCACCATCGCGCGGCAGACCTATACCCATATCGCCGGCATCGACCTGGTGCGCACGGCGGAAAACGAATTCTACGTGCTGGAAGACAACTGCCGCACGCCGTCGGGCGTCTCCTACATGCTGGAGAACCGCGAGGCGATGATGCGCCTGTTCCCTGATCTCTTCGCGCAGGTCCGCGTGGCGCCGGTCGGTCACTATCCCGATGCGTTGCTGCAGACCCTGCGCGATTCTGCACCGCCGCATTGCGAGTCCGAACCTACCGTCGCGCTGCTCACGCCCGGCGTCTACAACTCGGCCTATTTCGAGCATGTCTTCCTCGCCGAGCAGATGGGTATCGAGCTGGTGGAAGGTGGCGACCTCACGGTCAAGGACGACATCGTCTACATGCGCACCGTCGGCGGGTTGAAGCGCGTCGACGTGCTCTACCGCCGCCTCGATGACGATTTCCTAGATCCGAAAGTCTTCCGCAAGGATTCGATGATCGGCATTCCCGGCATCTTCAACGCCTACAAGGCCGGCAACATCACGCTGGCCAATGCAGTCGGCACCGGCGTCGCCGATGACAAGTCGATTTACCCATACGTGCCCGACATGGTGCGCTTCTATCTCGGCGAGGAACCGTTGCTCGCCAATGTGCCCACCTACGTGCTGCGTCGGCCCGATGACCTGAAATACACGCTGGAGCATCTCGACGAACTGGTGGTCAAGGAGGTGCACGGCTCCGGCGGCTACGGCATGCTGGTCGGGCCGAAGTCATCCAAGGCCGAGATCGAGAGCTTCCGTGTCAAGATCGTGGCGAAACCGGAAGCCTATATCGCGCAGCCCACGCTGGCGCTCAGCACCTGCCCGACTTTTGTCGAGAGCGGCATCGCGCCGCGCCATGTCGACCTGCGGCCCTTTGTGCTCAGCGGCGAGACCATGCGTGTGGTGCCCGGCGGTCTGACCCGCGTGGCCCTGCGCGAAGGCTCGCTGGTGGTGAATTCCAGCCAGGGCGGCGGTACCAAGGACACCTGGGTGCTGGAGGAAGACGAAGCCGACGACATCAAAGCCGGCGAGGATGACTGATGCTCAGCCGCGCCGCCGATAACCTCTACTGGCTTAACCGCTATGTCGAACGCGCGGAGGCGATGTCGCGCATCCTCGGCGTCGCCCATCGCATGAGCATGCAGTCCACCCATGGCGGCACCCGCAACGACGAGTGGGAAGCGGCATTGATCATCGCCGGCTGCGACAAGTCGTTCGCCCTGCATGGCGGCCCGGCGACGCGGCGCGCGGTGATCGACTTCCTCGCCTTCGCACCCGACAATCCGTCCTCCATCCATGCCTGCCTCAAGGCCGGCCGCGAGAATGCGCGCGCCATGCGGGCGCAGATCACCTCGGAGGCCTGGGAAAGCATCAACGCCGCCTGGCTGGAGATGCGCACCTTCTCCATGGCCAAGGTGGAGGCCGACGGTTTCTCCAGCTTCTTCGACTGGGTGCGCGAGCGCAGCCAGCTGTTCCGCGGTGTCGCGGAAGGCACCATGCAGCGCGACGATGCCTATCGCTTCATGCGGCTCGGCACGCTGCTGGAACGCGCGGATTCGACGGCGCGAATCCTCGATGTGAAATACCACGTGCTGCTGCCTTCGCCGGGCGATATCGGCGGCGCGGTCGATTACTACCAGTGGGGCGCGCTGCTGCGCTCGGTCTCGGCCTTCCGCATCTACCGCCAGATCTACCGCGACTCGATCCGGCCGCTCAAAGTTGCGGAGCTGCTGGTGCTGCGCGAGGATTTCCCACGCAGCCTGCATGCCTGTTTCGCCGAGATCGTGTCGATCCTGCAATACCTGCGTGAGAGCTACCGCCGCGACTACCCGTCCGTGCGGCTGGCCGAAAGCATGCTGCTGAAGCTGCGCTACGACGACATCGAGTCCATCTTCACCCGCGGCCTGCATGAATACCTGACCAACCTGATCGATACCAATATCGAGCTGGGCGCGGCGATTGCCCGCGATTTCATGCAGCCGAACTGAATCCGATCTGAAGCGTTAGGATGGCAGGAGACTGCCATCATGCTCGACTTCCTCAGGCGTTTCGCCATTGCTGCCGTCATTGTCTGCGGCCTCAGCTTCGCCGGCTGGGTGCAGCATCTCTACACCTGCTTCACCCAGAGTGAATGGGGTTTCCTGATCGCCGGGGCGATCTTCTTTCCCATCGGCGTGATCCATGGCTGGGGCATCTGGCTGGGGTTCTGGTAGGCATTACTGCCTCTATACCTTGACCCGGACATGAACTGCTTGCTTTGATGCGGGCGGATTAAAGTCTGGGGACGGGTTCAATCATGACCTATTGCGTCGGCCTTCTGCTGAATGACGGCATCGTCATGCTGTCCGACAGCCGCACCAATGCCGGCGTGGATTCGATCTCCACCTTCGGCAAGATGTATGTCTGGGAGAAGCCGGGCGAGCGCGCCATCGTGCTGACCACGGCGGGCAACCTGTCGCTGAGCCAGACGGTGGTGACCCTGCTGAAAGAGGGTTTCACCGACGAGGAGGGCAAGAGCTGCGACCTCAACCAGGCGGCCAGCATGTTCGAGGCCGCCGGCATGGTCGGCGCCGCGATCCGCGAGGTGGCGCGCCGCGATGGCGAGGGGCTGAAGCAGCAGGGCGTCGAGCCCAACCTGTCCATGCTGCTCGGCGGCCAGATCGGCGCCAAGCCGCATGAGCTTTACATGCTCTATTACGCCGGCAATTTCATCCGTGCCACGATCGACACGCCCTTCCTGCAGATCGGCGAGATCAAATACGGCAAGCCGATCCTCGACCGCGTGATCACCCCGGAAACCCCGCTGGTGCAGGCGGCGAAATGCGCGCTGGTCTCAATGGACAGCACGCTGCGCTCGAATATCTCGGTCGGCCTGCCGCTCGATCTGGCGATCCTGCCCAAGGGCGATCTGAAATTCGCCCTGCGCAAGCGCATCACCGAGCAGGAACCCTATTTCGCCAGCATCCGCGGGCTGTGGGGCGAGGGCCTGCGCAAGGTCTTCCTCACCATCCCCGATCCCGACTGGGGCGTTTAGTCCAGCTTCAGCGTGACGATGATCGGTGCGTGGTCGGAGGCCTTTTCCATGCCGCGCATCGCCTTGATCACCTGGGCGCCGACCAGCTTGCCCTGCAGTTCCGGGCTGACCCAGACATGGTCGAGCCGGCGGCCCTTGTCGGCGGCCTCCCAGTTGGCCGAGCGATAGCTCCACCAGGAATACAGCTTCTCGCTCGGCGGCACGAAATGCCGCACGGCATCCACCCAGCCGCGCGCCGCCTGCATCTTCAGCATGCCCTCGGTCTCGACCGGCGTGTGGCTGACGATTTTCAGCAGCTGCTTGTGCGACCACACATCGGTTTCCAGCGGCGCGATGTTGAGATCGCCGACCAGGATTTCCTTGCCGCCCTTTTTCTTCAGCGCCGCCGACCATTTGGTCATGCCGGCCAGCACCTCCAGCTTATGGGCGAATTTGTCGTTCGCCACCGGGTCGGGAATGTCGCCGCCGGCCGGCACATAATAGTTGTGCAGGATGGTGCCGTCGGCCAGCTCGGCGGCGATATGGCGGCGGTCGTCGCGGCCGGCCAGGTTCAGCTTTTCCTTCAGCGTGATGGCGCGCTTGGCAAAGATCGCCACGCCGTTATAGCCGGGCTGGCCATGGATCAGGCGATGGGCATAGCCGCGCTGCTCGAACAGTTCATGGGGAAACTCGTCATCCCTCACCTTGGTTTCCTGCAGGCAGAGGATGTCGGGATCATGCTGCTTGAGGAAGGCGCCCATCAGGTCGAGGCGCGCCCGCACCGAGTTGATGTTCCAGGTGGCGAGTTTGATCGGTTTCTTGCTCATGCGTGAATCTCTAGCGCAAACCGGCGAAGGGTGCCAGTTACTCGGCCGGGGCGGTCTGCCGGCCGCCGCCGCGCAGCGTCAGCAGGGCCACCGCCAGCGTCGCCACCGCGCAAAGCGCAATGCCGCCGATCATCCCCTGCGCCGTGCCGCCGATGATCTTGCCGCTGACACCGATCACCACGGCGCCGACGGCCAGCTGGAGCGTCGCCATCAGCGACGAGGCCATGCCCGCCGCCTCGCCGTAAGACTCCAGCGCCAGCACGGATGCGGTGGGCAGCAGGATGCCGAGGCAGCCATAGCCGGCCAGCAGCAGGGCCATCATCAGCACCAGGCTGTGCAGTCCGGCGGCATGCACGGCAAATGCCAGCACCATCGCCAGGGTGAAGCCGATGATCGACGGGATGATCAGGCGGGCCAGGCCGAAACGGCCGCCGAGCCAGCCGCAGAACTGCGCGGCGAAGAAAAACGCCGCGGCATTCAGCGAAAAGGTCAGGCTGAAGCCGGCCGGCGACAGGCCGTATTCGCCCATCATCACAAACGGCGCATTGGCCAGGAAGACGAAGAAGGCCGAGATGGCAAAGCTGGTGGCCAGCGTCAGGCCCATGAAGGTCTTGTCGGTGACCAGCTGGCGGCCCGTGGCCAGCATGCCGGCGAGGTTGCTTTCGGCACGCTGCGCGGCCGAGCGGGTCTCCGGCACCAGCAGGAAGCCCAGCAGGCCGGCCAGGATGCCGATGCCGGTGACGAACCAGAAGATGGCGCGCCAGCCGATCGCCTCGATGATGACGCTGCCGAACAGCGGCGCCAGCAGCGGCGACACGCTGAACACCAGCATCAAGAGGCCGAGCAGCTTGGCCTCTTCCACGCCGCTATGCAGGTCGCGCACGATGGCGCGCGGGATCACGATGCCGGCCGCGCCGCCCAGGCCCTGCAGGAAGCGGAACAGGATCAGCATTTCCACGCTGTCGGCCATGGCGCAGCCGATGCTGGCGCCGATGAACAGCGCAATGCCGAAATACAGCGGTGGCCGCCGCCCGGTGATATCCGAGATCGGGCCGAACACCAGTTGGCCGAGCGCGAAGGTGATGAAGAAAGCCGTCAGGCTCATCAGCACCTTGTCGGGGTCCGCATTCAGGCTGCTGCCAATGAATGGCAGGGAGGGCAGATACATGTCGATGGCGAACGGCCCGATCGCGGTCAGCAGGCCGAGGATGAAGGCGTTGCGCAGGAAGCGGGCTTTGCCGTGCGGCTGTTCGGAGGCTTGCATGGGAATCGACTGCCTTGGTTTTCTGGCTTGGTTTTTCTGGGAGACTGCGTTTGATTGAACGGCGCCATATAGGGCGCCCTGTATAAAGAGACAGACGCGGATTGGCCATCGCGGAATTGCAGCGGTGCATTTCAGGCGCGTAGTTTCCACAATGGGAAAATACGCCACAGGTAATCGCGGGAGGATGACATGCCGATGACCCTTGAGGGCAGCTGCCGCTGCGGCGCTGTGGCGTTCAGTCTCGACAGCCACACGCCGGTGCCCTACCAGCTCTGCTACTGCTCGATCTGCCGCAAGACCGCCGGCGGCGGCGGTTTCGCCATCAATCTGGGCGGCATCTCCGCCAGTCTCCGGATCAAGAAAGGCAAACGCAGCATCGGCGTCTATCGCGCCGAAATCTGCGACGACGATGGCAAACATTGCGAGACCAGCACGGGACAGCGCAATTTCTGCAAACGCTGCGCCAGCGCCTTATGGCTCTACGATCCCACCTGGCCGGATCTGATCCATCCCTTTGCCTCGGCCATCGACACACCGCTGCCGAAACCGCCGGCGAAAGTCCATCTGATGCTGCGCTACAAGCCGGCCTGGGTGAAACCGCAGATCGGCCGCAGCGACGAGACTTATGATCTTTATCCCAAGCTCTCGCTCGAGGCCTGGCACAAGAAACACAAGGTCTGGGTGAAGTAGCCCATCAGACGTAAGCCTTCATCTGCGCCGGGTCGTAATAGAAGCGCTCGCGCCACACCTGCTCGCCCTGCCAGATCTGGTGCGCCAGCTCCTCGATGCGGCGCTTCGACCCGTCCTTGAACGTGAAATGGAAGATCCAGTGGATCACCACGGTGTCGCCATCGATCAGCACCGGGCGCACGCATTCGGTCTGCACCGTGGCGGCGCGGGCCAGCACGGCGCGCTCATGCACCACCAGGCGGTCGCGACCCTGGCGCGGCGGCTCGGTCAGGTTTTCCTGCATGCTGGCGTCTTCGGTGTAGAAGCGTTCGATGGCCAGGTCATGCTGGTTGGATTCCACCATGGCGACAAAGGCTTCCACGGTCTCGCGGCTCGGCATCTTCAGACTCTCCGGTGATTGACGACCGGCAGGATGGCAAAGGGCTATGCGGCTGTCGCGCCGGATCAGCCGCCGCAGAGCATAATCAGGCGGGCATAATCAGCCGGCCGCTTTGCGCACCTGCGCCGGGCTGATGCCCAGCAACCGCTTCATGCTGCGCGCCATATGGCTCTGATGCGCAAAGCCCGCGGCCAGCGCGATCTCGGCCAGACCCATACGACCCTGCAGCAGCAGCAGCTTGGCCTGTTCGACGCGGCGGCGGATCACATACTGATGCACCGGCAGGCCGAAGCTGTGCCGGAACAGCGTCTTGAATTGCGTGGCGCCCAGGCCGGCAACGCGGCTCAGCGCGTCGAGCGACAGGTCATCCTCCAGATGCGCGGCAATATGCTCTGCCACGCGGCGGCGCTGGGCCGGCGCGAGGCCGCGTCCGCTGTCGGCCGCGGCGGCAGGCGCGCCCTCACCGCGCAGCAGCTGCACCGCCAGTGCCATACCAAGGCTGTCGGCATAGAGCCGGCCGCTCGCATCGCTCGCGCTGAGTTCGGCGCGCATCGCCCAGGCCAGATGCACCAGGCGCGGATCGCGCAGCTGCACCTGCGGCGCCAGGCTGGCGCGCGACAGGCCAAGCTCGGCTGCGGCGCGCGGCAGCAGGTCGGGCGCCAGCCGCAGCACCAGCGCGGTGGTCGGTGCCTCGTCAAACCATTCGCCGCTGGCGCCGGCCGGCAGGATGTCGATATCGCCATGCAGCAGCAGGCGGTCCTCGCGCGGGCCGTCGCCGATGCGGCAGCGCACCCGCAGCGGCGCGCCGACATGCACGCTCAGCATGGTCTGTCTGCTGTCCTGCACGGTCACCGGCCCGCCCGGCATCGCCAGCAGATCGGCATAAAGATGGCTCCAGTCGCGGCCCCGACTGCTCAGCAAAACCTGCGGCCTGGCCGCAACGGATGCCATCTGGTTCATGGCGCAATCCTAAATCCGGATGGGGTTAACGCCTAGATCTTATGCGGCACGCTGACGCAGCGGCAGGGCATCGCTTGATTACCGGCGCAAAGGCGTCACATTGCCTGTCATGCATACCCGCGCCGACAAGATCTTTGCCATCGTCATCACGGTTGCCCTGCTGGGCGCCCTGGTCGGCGCTGTCTTCAAGGCTTTCAATTTCTGGACCGGCATGGCCGCTGATTTCGATCCGGCCGCCACCTGGCCGCTGATCTGGGGCGTGCTGTTCAGCATCGTGCTGGGCGCCATCGTGGTCGGCATTTTCCTCTACGGTCGCCGCAAGGAAATCCGCGGCGAACAGTAAGCTCACCCTGCAGCCGAAGGCGACCAGTCGCCTGACTCGGTGATGCAGCGGCGCAGATCATCGGCCGAGAGCGTGCGCCGTAAATAGACAACACCCTGCTGTGCCGGTTTCTCTACCCGGCTACCCGGTGACGAGAAGCGGTTGGCACGGAAGACCCAGACACAGGCCATGTGCATATCCTTATCGCCAACCTGCCCGGCGCCATACATGTTGGCGATGTTCCACATCGCTTCCGGTTCCCCAACATTGGCCGCACGCGTGTAGTATTCGAAAGCCTTGCGGCGATCCTGCGGCACACCGAGGCCCATGTCGTAGAGATAGCCCAGGCTGTTGAGCGCCAGATCGTGATTCTGCGCGGCGGCCTTTTCATACCAGCCGCGCGCCTCTTCATAGCGCCGGGCGGCCTGCGCGCCACTGCCTAGACTGTTCTGCGCTTCGGCCAGGCCGGATTCGGCGGCACGCCGATACCATTTCTCGGCTTCCGCGCCGCTGCGACTCACGCCACCACGACCACTGTCATACAGCATCGCGAGATTGAACTGCGCCCGGGCGTCACCGTTTTCCGCCTTCGCTTTCAGTTCTTCCAGCTGCGCGGCCGGTATGGGCGGTGTCGTGGTGATGCAGGCACTCAGCAGCAAAACAAGCGACAGGCAGGCGCCACGCAGCGCGGTAGTCTTGTAGGGGATCATCGTTGGCGTTTTTTTGTGACGAAAGTGAAGATCAAAACAGATTGAACGTGCTGCCGACGATGCCGAGCGGCAGGCGGCCGGCCTCGAACAGGCGGAACTTGATGGCGAACGGATGCTCGCCGATATCGTCCTCTGCATCGGCACTGCGCGCGGCCAGCACCAGGGCGGCCTGATAGGCCGCCGTCGCTGCCGCACCCGCCGCCACCTTCAGCAGGGCCGGATCGCTGACACCCTGGCGCGCCGCCATCTTGGCGGCATGCTCATGCGCCACCTCGCCGGCCCGCGTCGACACATGGGTCAGCGCCACCTCCAGATCATGCTGGTCGGTATGCTGCAGTGCCTGTTCCAGCAGCGCGTTCTGCATCTGCTGTTCGGCCTGCCACCAGTCGTCATCCCAGTCCGGCGCCTGGGCGGCGGCGGAGGCCGCCAGCCAGTTCTCGACGCCGGCCACCCGCATCTCGTCAAAGCCGATGCCGGCGGTATAGGCCTCGGCATCGTTGATCTCGGTGGCGGTCAGCTTGCGGCCGACGGCAGAAAACCACGGCAGGCTGCCGACCAGCTTTGCCAGCCGCGCCACCGCGCGCAGGCCATCCAGGTCGTCGCCATTATCAAGCTCGGCACCGGTCAGCCCGTCGAAGCCATCCTCGGCAAAGCCGGCGGCATCGTCGTCATCGTCGTCGTCATTGGCGATCTCAACGATCTTGGTGACTTTCGCCATGCCCAAAAACTCTTTCCTGGCTCTCTACAAAATCTAGCGGTTGCCGCGGCTTTCGCGCCACAGGCCGAGTTTCTTCTGCACCGGGCGATCCGAGAAGCTGAACAGCACGACGTCTTCGTCTGGCGCATGGTGGCGATGCGGCACCCAGCTCGGGATCACGAAGGTGTCGCGTTTGCCCCAGTCGAAGCGTTGCGCATCGGAACCCTCGCCCACCAGGGTATAGCCCTTGCCCTCGACCACGCTGAACACCGTGGCATCTGACGAGCGATAGCTTTCGCCGGCAAAGCCTTTGGGCAGCAGCTGCATGTAGGTGCCGATGGTGGGCATCGCGCTTTCGCCATTGGCCGGGTTCACATACTGCAGCTTCAGGCCGTGACACGGATCCCACGTGTCACGCCGGCGCATGGTGTCGAGCGCCTCGCGCGTGCGGCTGTAGGGATAGTTGAACACCGGCGAGGTCGGCACGCGGACTTCGTGATCGATCGGCAGCAGCCCGGAGCCGTAGCGCGCGAGGCTGTCGCCGGTCGGACGCGACAGCGGCTGGCTCTCTTCGGGGTATTTCTCCGAAAACGAACAGTCGAGCGCCTGCACCAGCGGAATATCCAGGCCGTCCATCCACACCATCGGCCGGTCGCTGTCGTTGCCGTGGTCATGCCAGGTCCAGCTCGGCGTGATGACAAAATCGCCTTCCTGCATGATGGTCTTCTCGCCATCGACGGCGGTATAGGCGCCGCCGCCCTCGACGATAAAGCGCAAGGCCGACTGCGTATGGCGATGCGAGGGTGCGACTTCACCCGGAAGAATGAGCTGCAGGCCGGCATAGAGCGAGGTGGTGATGCGCGACTGGCCCGGCATGCCGGGATTCTCAAGAATCAAAACCCGCCGCTCGGCTTCCTTCGCCGTGATCAGCCGGCCGGCCTCCATGATGTCGTCGCGGATATCGGCGTAATGCCACAGCGCCGGCTGGCAGGCGCTTTTCGGCTGCGGGATCACCAGGCCATGCAGCACTTCCCATAACGGCGCCAGCTTGCGGGTGCCGATCTTGTCGTAATAGGCCTTGCGCTGCTGCATCACCCCATCATCAGTTTTGGGGCGGTCGATGTTTGGATGCTGGGTCATCGGGTGCGTCCTCTTTGCGCCATATTATCAGACTGCGGAGGAAACCCAATCGCCTGCCTATGAGGTGATCGCGTACAGGCAAAAGAAAACGCCCGGTCGGGGGGCGAGCCGGGCGTTTTGCGCAATGACCTCTGCGCCATTGGGGCATCGAAAGGGGGGGATCTTCCGATGCCGGCAACAGCTTGTCGCCGTCGCCATGCAACAGATATGGGGAGCATTTGCCGGCTTGCCAAGAGGGTGCCGTCGCGCCGGTCCGGCAAAGCAGGCACATTTGCGTGATGCCAGCGGCCGCGCTTATGTATGCATTGGCGCAAACACCTGCGGCAGAACGGGAAATCCGTTTCTGCCATTCTCACCTATGCAGGCAATGCAAGCCTGGGCCGCAAAAACAGCAGCGCCGCAAGCGTGGTCCGGATCACCGAAAGGTCAGGCGTGTGCTGCGTTTTCCGGATTGATCAGGCGATAGCCCAGCCTGGGTTCGGTGAGCAGGAAGCGCGGCGAGTCCGGATCTTTTTCCAGCTTGCAGCGTACCTTGCGCGCCAGCACGCGCAGCGCCTGGCGCATCTCGGCATTGTCGTTGCCCCACAGCGTGATGGTGAGCTGCTTGGTGCCGACCGGCTGGCCGCTTTTCTGCGCCAGCATTTTCACGAAACGCGCTTCCATCGGCGACAGCCGCACCGGGCGGTCGTCGCGCCGGGTGTCGCCGGTCATCGGGTCGATCACGAAGGGGCCGACGGTGACAATCGTGGTGCCGATCTTGGAACTGGCTTCCAGGTTGCGGCGGATCGCGGCGCGGACGCGCGCCAGCAGCTCGCCGGCATCGAAGGGCTTGGTCACGTAATCATCGGCGCCCAGATCGAGGGCGCGGATTTTCGCATCCACCTCTTCCTGGCCCGACAGCACGATCACCGGCATGGCCGAGGTCTTGCGCAAACGTTCCAGCACATCGAAACCGCTGATGCCGGGCAGGCCGAGATCGAGCAGCAGCAACGTGGCTTCGCCGATCTTGGTCAGGCCCTCTTCGCCATTCGGCGCCTCAAGCACCCGATAGGCCACAGCCTCCAGTGCGGCGCGCAGGGCTGCGCGCACGGGCGTGGAATCTTCGATCAGCAGAATGCAGTGCCGGTCAGACGTCGATGCAGAACTCAGGGCCCGCCTCCCTTGCTACCTGGCTGGATTATCCAGTCTCGTCATTCACCCAGAAGATACGTTACCGAAAAATAACCCCGCCGCCCAGCCTCAAGATAACGCGCCAGCCCACCATGGCTATTTGCGACACCCTCCCCATAGCGCGGGATGTTTGATCTGCATCATGGCCGAAAATGCTCCCCGCCCCAATGTTGTAGCATTGGGGGGCATATCAGCCCCAAGTGAGCGTGATGGCCCGGTAGCGCAGCCTTGGCGAGCATCAGGACCAAGGGGCCATCTGATACTGGCAGTACCGGCAGATTGAGAGGGGCGGCGAAAAACCTGTGCCTCTGACTTGCGTCTCTTGTTCTAAATTTTCCCAGTAAACAGGCGATTATATTATCGAATGGTAACTGGGCGCCCCCGTATCAATTCCGATATTCAAACTTCCGTACACGGCGCGTGGCGTCGAAGAGCGCGCCAAACATCCCAACCAGGACTCAAAAAAGATGGAAACCCCGAAGACCTCGCCCCGGCTCACGATTGGGATTCGCGGCAAGATCGTCACGGCACTGATCGCCTTCGCCCTGCTGCCGCTGCTGCTGCTCACGGCCGCCCTGTGGCTGGAAGTGGGCGAGATCAAGCAGGGCCAGACCGGGCGCGTCGTCATGGCGGCGCAGGCGATCAACGATGTGATCGATCGCAATCTGTTCGAGCGCTACGGCGATGTGCAGGCCTTCGGTTACAACGCGGTGGCGACCGAGCCGCAGAACTGGGGCAAGCCGGGCGACGACAATCCGCTGGTGGTGGCAATGAACCGCTACATGGCGAATTACGGCATCTACAAGCTGATGCTGCTGGTCAGCCCTGAGGGCAAGGTGCTGGCGGTCAATTCGAAATCCGCCGCCGGCAAGGCGATGGCAACCGACGCGCTGTATCAGCGCAATTACGCCAATGCGTCCTGGCTGCGTGCCGCGCTGGACGGAAAATTCCTGCAGGGTAAGAACGGCTTCACCGGCAGTGTGGTGGAGCAGCCGGCGCGCCATGCCGAACTTGCCGCGCTTTATGCCGGCGACGACTACGCCATGATCTTCGCCGCGCCGGTCACCGATGCCAATGACAAGACGGTTGCCGTCTGGGTCAATTTCGCCGGCTTCGACCTGGTCGAGCAGATCATTCAGCAATCGAACCAGGGCCTGGGCGGCAGCGGCCTGGAGAATGCAGAAATCACCGTGCTCGATCCGCGTGGCGTTGTGATCGTCGATTACGACAGCGAGAAGCTGAAAGGCCAGCCCTATGTTCGCGACTGGGCCGTGCTCGGTAAACTCAATCTGGCCGAGGCCGGCGTTGAGGCGGCAAAGCTGGCTGTGGCAGGCAAGGCGGGCGGCATCGAGTCCGTGCATGCGCGCAAAAAAATCTCGCAGGTTGCCGGTTATCACCGCAGCCAGGGGGCCTATGATTATTCGGGTCTGGGTTGGTCGGTGCTGGTGCGCATTCCCACCGACGTCGCCTACAGCGTCGTCAATGCGGTCATTCTCCAGGTCGGTGTGATTCTGGCGCTTGCCAGCGTGTCGGCTGTTCTGATCGGCCTGTGGTTCGGCAATGCCCTGGCCAGGCCGATCCGTCGCGTCACCACCGCGCTCACCGACATGGTCGGCGGCAAGGTCGATATCGATGTCACCGGCAAGGAAAGCGGCGACGAACTGGGTGCTGCGCTACGCAGTGCCGAGGAAATCCGCGATCGCATCGTCAGCGGCCTGCAGACCGGCGAAACGCTGAGCAGCATCACCGCCTGCGTCATGCTGGCTGACGAAAACAACAACGTCGTCTTCGTCAATCGTGCCGCGCAGGACATGTTCAAGGTTGCCGGCGACGATATCCGCAAGGACGTGCCGAAGTTCGACCCTTCAGCCATGATCGGCAAGAGCATCGATCTGTTTCACAAGAACCCTGTTCATCAGCAGCGCATGCTGGCGGCGTTGGAGAAGCCCTACAATACGACCATCACGGTCGGCGGCCGTCGCTTCGATCTCACTGCCGTGCCGGTTTCCGATGTCACCGGCAAACGCCTGGGCACCGCCGTGGAATGGCGCGATATGACCCAGCAGCATGCGGTGCAGACCGAAGTGTCGGGCCTGGTCGAAGCGGCACAGCAGGGCGATCTGGCGCGCCGGGTCAATCTCGACGGCAAGAGCGGTTTCATGCGCGAGATCGCGTCTGGCATCAATGGGCTGCTGGGCACTGTCTCCAGCGCCGTGAATGAAGTCGATACCGTGCTGGGCGCCATGTCGAAAGGCAACCTCGCCAACCGCATGACCGGCAGCTATCAGGGCCAGCTCAAGCATCTGCAGGACAACTGCAATGCCACCATCGACAAGCTGCGTGAAATCACCGGCAAGATCGGCGATACCGCGCTCAACGTGAACAACGCGTCTGGCGAGATCGCCACCGGCGCCCAGGATCTGGCGCAGCGTACCGAGAGCCAGGCCGCCAGCCTGGAACAGACCGCTGCGGCGATGCATGAGGTCACCGAGACGGTGCGCCAGAATGCCGCCAATGCCAGTGCCGCCAACCAGAAGGCCGTGCTGGCGCGCGATACCGCGGCCAGGGGCGGCAGCGTGGTGACCGATGCGGTGGCTGCCATGGGGCAGATCGAGGGCAGCGCGCAGAAAATCAGCGACATTATCGGCCTGATCGACGAGATCGCCTTCCAGACCAACCTGCTGGCACTGAACGCCAGCGTCGAGGCCGCGCGTGCCGGCGAAGCCGGCAAGGGCTTTGCGGTGGTGGCGCAGGAGGTGCGTGCGCTGGCGCAGCGCTCGGCCAATGCCAGCAAGGATATCAAGGCGCTGATCCAGGCCTCCAACAGCCAGGTGAAGTCCGGCGTGCAGCTGGTCAACCAGACCGGCGCGGCGCTGGACGAAATCCTCACGGCGGTGAAGCAGGTTAACGATATCGTGGCCGAGATCGCCACGGCCAGCAACGAGCAGGCCCGTGCCATGCAGGAGATCAACACCGCCGTCGGCCAGATGGATGAAATGACCCAGCGCAACGGCGCACTGGTCGAGCAAACCAGTGCCGC